>JBEVJJ010000264.1:0-5844 GCA_040510255.1 Nitrospiraceae bacterium
GAGGGCGGGCACAGTCACGAAACGAAGATCAGCGCGGTGCATTTCGTTCGGTTCCGGCCTACGGCGACCATGGTGAAGGCGATCGGTGACCCGGCGTTGCGTGTCAGCCTTACGGTCCACCATGCCTCGTACCGGCATGAAGTGGACGTACCATGGGCCATGCGAGAGGAGTGGCTATCCGACCTGGGGAGTGCTGAGAGATGAGTGCTGAGGTTTGAGTAAAAAAGATGAACGTGAATAACCCAGCCTCGCCGACCGGCAATCTCGACCCTTTACTGGGGAATGATGCCTCACACTTTGAAATTCATAACTCAGCACTCAGCACTTAGCATAAGACCATGCCTCCTGTTCTCCTGACCAAACGCATCGAGTTCGCCGCGTCTCATCGCTATGACAAACCTCAATGGGACGCGGGACGGAACCGTGCGGTGTTCGGGGCCTGCTACAACGAGCCGGGCCACGGTCATAACTACATGCTGGAAGTGACGGTGTCGGGGGAGATCGATGGGCGGACCGGCATGGTTGTGAATCTGTTCGACCTCAAGCGCGTGTTATTACAGGTCCTGGAGGAGTTCGATCATAAACATCTCAATCTGGACATGCCCTATTTCAAAGACGATGTGCCGACCTCGGAGAATATCGCCCGGGTTCTGTGGAAGAAGCTCGCGGTCCAGCGGGATATCGGCGCCTTGCACGCGGTACGTCTCTATGAGGACGAGGATCTCTACGCCGAGGTGACTGCCGCAGCCGGGATCGAACGCGCGAGTGTCACGCGCCGCCATTCTTTCACGGCGGTGCACGAAGGATCTCGTGGCCACACCTGGGACCTCTTCGTGACGATTCACGGCTTAATCGATCAGGAGACCGGCATGGTCACCGATCTGGTCGCGCTCGACCGCCTCATTCTCGATGACGTGATCAAACCGTTTGATGGCCAGGACCTGCGCCAGGTCCTTGGCACGAACACTGTGTCCGGCGAGGAGCTCGCTCGAACGATCTGGACCCGACTTTCCTCATCCATTCGCGGCGGAAAGTTGGAGCGGGTGAAACTCGTTCCGACCCGTGATGTGGCCTACGAATACCGTGGGTAGAGGTCGTCACCCTTCCGTCTCTGTCGAGAGAGACACGCGACAACCTGCCACGCGATCGTCGAAGAGGCTTGCCACTCCGTAGGCCGCTTCGGTATTCTTGCCGCGCTGCTTCCATCTTTCCGGTGATCATGCCGCGCAACGATCAAGTCACGCGTCAATGGCATGTGCTGCAACGGCTGGAAGGGTCGAGGCGAGGCCTGACCCTCGATGACCTTCTTGCCGCGCTTCCGATCGATCTCGCCAAACATCCCCGCACGATCCGCCGCGATCTCGAAGCGCTGGAAGCCGCACATTTTCCGTTGCTCTCGGAACGTGTCGAGGGCCGCGTCCGCTGGCGGCTTCTGGACGGGTTTCGAAACGTTCCCGCACTGGGCCTCTCGCCCACAGAATTGATGGCGCTGGCCTTCACCCGGCAATTGGTGGCGCCCCTGGACGGAACCGAGATCAAGGCCGCGCTGGATTCGGCGCTTCGGAAAGCGACCGCACGCCTTCCTCCGTCGGCCATGCACCTGGTCCAGCAACTCGAGGGCACATTCTCTGTCGGTATCGGGCCGCACAAACGGTATCGTCATCATCGCGAGACCATCGATCGGCTCACCCATGCCATTACCGGCAAGACGACCGTGCAGATGCGGTACGACTCTGCCTCACGAGGGCGCGTTACCAGGCGCGAGGTCGATCCGTACCGGCTCTGGTACGCATCCGGAGGCCTGTACCTCATCGGGTACTGCCATCTGCGACAGGAGCCTCGGATGTTTGCCGTCGAACGGATCAAATCCCTGACGCCGACCGATCATCCCTATCAAATGCCGCTGCACTTCGACCTCGACGCATTTGTGCAAGATGCCCTCACGGTCATGCGCGGGCAGCGAATCGAAGTCGAACTATTGTTTGATAAGGCGACGGCGGCCTGGGTCAAAGATCGTGTGTGGCATTCAAGCCAGGACATCACGCTCCAGAAGAATGGGCAGCTTCGGATGCATTTGCAAGTCGCCGATTCGCGAGAACTGTTGGGGTGGATTCTCAGTTTCGGTAGCGGGGTGCGGGTGGTGAACCCGGACAGTCTACGGGCGGCGGTGAAAGCAGCAGCGCAGGGGATTGCGGAACTCACATGACGGAGGCTCTGCCTACCCATGCGCTGTGACTTCCGAGGCATCCCGCCGGACAATGCCGTTGTTGAAAAGTTCAACACTATTCCTAAACGAGTAGACCGCAATGGCGACGGTGAATTTCAGCGTGCCGGAGGATGTGAAGAAGAAATTTGACAGGGCGTTCGCGGGGAAAAACAAAAGCCGGGTGATTGCCGATCTGATGGCGCAAGCCGTTGAGGCGCAGCAAGTGCAGAAGCGCCGGAGTGAGGCGATTGACGCCTTGCTGGGTCGTCGCCGCACTAAGCGACCGGTGACGGCGAGCGAGGTTCGCCGGGCACGGGAGACGGGCCGGCCGTGAGCCGTCTGGTTGGTGATGCCAGTGTGGTCGTGAAATGGCTGCTGCCTCAGTGCGAAGACGAGGCGGATATCGAACAGGCGTTGGGGTTGTTGGAGGGGGTGAGGACCGGACGCCGTGCGGGTGTATCAGCCGGTGCATTGGCTGGCGGAAACGGAGGCAGTGCTGGTTCGGCTCAGTCCGGCGACCGCATCCGCCGATGTGGCCGATCTCTACGCCATCGATCTTCCGGTAGAGAGCGGTCCGGAGGTCCATCATCTCGCGTGCGAATTGGCGCGCGCTGAACCACCATGTATTCGACGCGCTGTACCACGCGGTAGCGGCCGGATACGCTACTGATCACGGCGGACGCTCGATATGAACGGAAGGCGCGACGGCGAGGAGCGATCATGCTGCTGCGTGACCTGAACATGGGACCTTGGATGTCACTGGCTGGCTCAGGAGGCGAGACAGGGAACGCTACCCTAAACTCCTGAGCGTAGTGCGGGAAGCGGGCGCATGGGGGAATTGATTTCGGGAGTGACCTGGGATGTCACTGCGCTGTGCGAGAGTAGGAGCAGAGAGATACCAGGAACTCACCACGTCACTCCGATCCGAAAGGAGCCAGTCATGATGGCGATGTTGGTTTTCTTGCTCACGATGCTCTGCTGCCCCCCCCCAGCCGCTCCAGCCCAAGACCTCGGGAATCTCAGTGCGAATCCCTTCGCGTTCGATTCGACGGGCAATGCCTTCGGCGCGGGGAGCCCGTTCGCGCCGAACGGAATCAATAACCCGTTCAGCCCCTACGGCAGCCCCTTCAACAACCAGTCGGCGACGAATCCCTTTGCCACGGATGCGCCGCGGTTGTATGACCAGGTTGACACCTATCGCGGAAAGCTCAGCGCCAATCCGTTCGAGCCCGACTCGACCAGCAATCAATTCGGCCGCTACGGCTCCCCGTTCTCCCCGGACTCGATCAACAACCAATTTGGAGCCGGGAGCCCATTCCGATACGACTCGCCGAACAATCCATACGGCCAGGGCTGGAGAATCGAGGGGAACCGGTGAATCGAATGCTGTGCGCCTATCGATAGATTTCTCGCCGATGTCCGATCTTAACGATTTCAACAAGGCGAGCGCCGTCATCAATGCCGTAAACGATTCGATAGTCTCCCTGCCGTATGCGGTATTGATCAGCGTCGCCTGAAAGCCTTTCGCAGCCCTGAGGGCGAGGGTTTTGTGCCAAACCACGAAGCCGGTCGATCATTCGGCGAAGGTCGTCCGGGGGAAGTTTTCTAAGCTCTTTCTCAGCCGAACGCTTGATGACGACACTATAGGAGTCCGTCACGCTTGAGATCCTCGAGCACTTTCTCAAATGGTCGCGACGGTTCTTTTGCGCGGCGACCAAAGGCCTCCAGATCTAAGGTGTCTTCGCGAAAAGATTCCAGCACCGCGGCGTTCACCAGATCCGACACAGAGCGGTCGGTCGTGGCAGCCTTGATCTTCAGAGCGCGATACACCTTTGGCTTCAAATAGACGGTAGTACGAGTATCGGATGCCATGGTATCTCTCCAAGAGAAAGCGTTGTAACATTATAGCATTATCGCATCAAAACGTCACACTCACAGATGATAGAGGACAAGAAGCACTGGTGGATCGAGGGGGGGCAAATGAAAGAGACAGCGGGTTTCCTAGCTAGTATGAACAGCATGCGTGGGCATCATCCATCTACCCATCCATCGTAGATGGACCACGGCGATTATGTACATCAGGTGTGGAGAGCAGCAGTTCAGGAATCTTCTTGAAATGAAGATCCAAGGTGTACACGCGACGATGATGTTCAACGGCCAAGGCGGCGATGACGAGATCGGAGAGCGGTAAAAAAGGTATCCAGACGGATGTGTCAGCGATGACCATGCCAACGTGCTTTCAATCGGGCCTGGCGTCGCAGTTCGGATTGTTCCTGTGCTTTCCAGTTCGTGCGCAGCCGAATTTTACCGCTGAGCGACCTGAGCTTGTCCAATTTCTTCCGTCGGACCAAGGCCGCCATCGCTTCCTGGATGGCGTCGGTTTTTGTCTTGGCGTCGGTCACTCGCATCAAGTCGGCCAGCAGTTTGTCATCCAAGTTTTAAGGTGGTTCGCATGTATGCCTCGCTTGTATGCTTTAACTGTCTGCATCAACGAGGCAGATGTCAAGACGGCAGTCGAAGAAGGAAAGTGGCTCGGGCATATCATCCCCAAGGGCCCGGAGGATCAAGGGAGGCGGTGAAGGGAGTTCTGAATTGGCCTTAAACCGAGCATAATTTTCAGTGGGGAGGGGGACACTCCGAGCGTCAGGTGAGGGTGGGGCGAGAAGTATTGAATTGCTGCCGATGATTGAAAATAGGGCATGGGAAATGGTAACGATTGTGTTACCTTTAGGCGATGGCGAAGATCCGGGTTCTCGAATATCTCGATCATGAGGGTCGCTCGCCCTATACCGTTTGGTTCGAAGGGCTCAATGCGCCGGCGGCCGCAAAGGTCGCGGCTGCCCTCTACCAGCTTTCTGTGGCGAACTGGTCGAACGTCAAAGGCCTCGGTTCGGGAGTGTACGAACGCAAGATCGACTTCGGTCCTGGATACCGGATTTATTTCGGCAAGGACGGTGATACCGTGGTCATCCTGCTCGGTGGCAGTACCAAGCAGCGCCAGCACGAAGCAATCGAGACGGCTAAGAATCGATGGGCGCTGTATCGCCATCGCAAAAGCAAGTGAGCCACGGAGGGGGGATACCATGGCACTTACACGAGAGTTCAAGCATACGGTGACGGCGCGGGTTCAACGCGATCCACGTTTTCGAGAAGCGCTGTTTACGGAGGCGATCAATGCTTACCTCGGAGGCGATACCGCCACAGGCAAAGCTATCTTGCGCGATCTGGTGAACGCCACCGTCGGGTTCGAGGAATTGGCGGCCACGCTCGACAAGCCGAGCAAGAGCCTGCACCGGATGCTGGCTCCGCATGGCAACCCCAGTACCGAAAACTTCTTCGGGATCGTGAATGCGCTGCAAAGGAAGACGCGGGTGAAGTTACGTGTGACGGCCAAGGCGAGCTGAGTGTCGAGCCGGACTCAACCAGCAATTGGTCGAGTTATAGTGGGAGGAGAAATACCATCATGAACGGAGACTTGCGGCGGATCGAGGTCATCGACGACACGATGGCGGAGATCTTGCGGCGCAAGACGCCGGCCGAACGGCTCGCGATCGGGTTTGGCTTGTGGCGATCTGCGCGGAAACTCCTGCGAGGGCAACTGGCGTCGTTGCATCCGGAATGGGATAGGAGCGGTTGGA
>JBEVJJ010000265.1:0-11754 GCA_040510255.1 Nitrospiraceae bacterium
ATGGCGGAGATCTTGCGGCGCAAGACGCCGGCCGAACGGCTCGCGATCGGGTTTGGCTTGTGGCGATCTGCGCGGAAACTCCTGCGAGGGCAACTGGCGTCGTTGCATCCGGAATGGGATAGGAGCGGTTGGACCGCGAAGTGGCTCGGGGG
Source organism: Nitrospiraceae bacterium (assembly GCA_040510255.1). Lineage (GTDB taxonomy): Bacteria > Nitrospirota > Nitrospiria > Nitrospirales > Nitrospiraceae > DASSBQ01. Next base: position 153 of record JBEVJJ010000265.1, read on the forward strand.
CTCTCGCATGGAGCTACGCAAGAACTTTCCCCGCGAACCGCTCAAATAATTGAGTCGGGTAACGGGCATATTGAATTGAAGTGAGCTGCGTGGGTGATCAGAGCAAGTCTTTGAAGTGTTCGAGGGAAATCTCAGCGGCATCTAGAATCTGTTTCAAGGTGCCAGACTTTATGGTGTGATGGCGAGGAATAATGACGAGGTTTCTGTCGTCTGTCATTGAAATGTGCTTTCCTTCACGAAGCACGTAGAAGCCGGCACGTTTGAGAGCTCTCACGACACGTTCATGAGAGACCTGAGGCAGCTTAGTCACACGCTGACTTCTACGGTCCTCAGTTTCTTCAGACGTTTGAGATCCTCGATGCTCTCAAGGTATGTCTTGATCGCATCTTTGATGTTTTCCAATGCTTCTTCTTCGGTTTCACCCTGGGAGACACAGCCCTTTAATGTTGGGCAAGACACAACATACCCTCCTGCCTCAGCGTCTTGTTCCATGACGATTGGATATTCCATGTCCGACCTCACAGCTTTGAACTGAGACGAATTGTATCAGAGTTCGTAGCGGGGTGCACAGTTTATGTGCGGCATGTCTGAAGTCGTCGGACTAGTCAGGCAGATGGGACAGAGTGCAAGAGTGTCATGAGCTGGAATGCAGAGGCCCGGATCAGGTGTCAGTTTCGATTCAAATGTCCGCAGGTCTGGAATCGCCTCCAGCCGACTACGATGTAGGGAGCCCGGCATTGTCCGAAATGCCGGCGGGACGTGTATCCGGCGCTTACGGAGGAGGCCTTTCGGAAGCACATCGACGAAGGCCGCTGCATCGCCGTGCCGGTGTTACGGAACAAGCGGGATGATGAAGCAGCCGAGCCGGTCTATTGACTCGGCGAATCAGTTGGGCCCTACAACGATCCAGCGGTAGTGAAGGAATGCGGACGGTTGCGCGATAAATAGAAAAGCCACGCAGACATGCCGGCTATCGAACATGCCGGTATGCTTGCAATCATTTCCAAGTAACATCTCAAGGAATTCCCCGGTGTAACAGCTGTGAGTGCCAGCAGAATACTCTCGCCATGTACGAGGCGATCTCCTTCAAGATGCGCCGTCATCCAGCGGCCACTACCGTTACCCCTAAGGAGGCATTGTTCTGAAGGTCCTACAAGTACTATAAAGTCAAATCCCAAATCGCTGGAGTACGCGGTTGCCTAGGCGAGATCAGTGGCTATGAACTGCCACGTGAATGCCATCGCTGGACGGTCAGCAGTTTACAGGTTCCTCCGCGCAAGCTTCTATAATACGCGTCCTCCTGTAGCGTCCGCTCGAAAGGGCGGGCGAGGATTGAAGGAAGTAGGGTTACAGATCTGCTGGTTTGGGACGACGGACGCGGAGTTTGTGGTCGGTCACCACGACGAAGGCGCGCTTCCATGTTTCGACCGGTTCGCTTTCAAGGACGGTATGAATCCGATGGGCCAGTGCGTGGCGGCCGGGAGCCCGAAGCCGAACCAGTAGGAGCCTTGCGTGAGTTCCTGGCGCGAAGCGGCGCATGTTGGAAAAGTCCAGATCTTGAGTGATGAGAAAACGCTCGGCAGTCTGGGCTACGGCCCAAATGTCGGTATCCGGTCTTCCTGCCAGTCCCTCCTGCGGGACTGTATCCGTATCGTGTCCCAGGGCAGTAAGCAGCCGGACCAACACGGCCGGCAGGTTTTCGTCCAGTTTGACCTTCACGCGATATGCGGGATGCTTGGAAGCGGGAGATCCTCTTCTGCCGAAGCCGCAGCAAAGGCGATGACAGCGCGAACGGCCTGCTCGGTGAGAGTTGGGAAATCGTCGAGAATGTCTTGGGTGCTTGCGCCTTCGGCGAGGCTGGCGAGAATTGTGCGCACGGTCACCCGGGTTCCTCTGACCACGGGTTCCCCTCCACAGATGTTCGCATTTCGTACGATGTACTCTTCATAGTTCATCATGTTCTCTGTGTCCTCGTGGACGAGCGTAGAGCTTTGACTCCGTCCTGTCAAGTTATCGATGAGAGTTCAAGGAGCTGCGATCAGATTGCTGCTCGGGGCGTGTTTCACCATGCTATGTGACGTTGCGCAGGGGGCATCTGACCGATCGTCTTCTCAATCGTCTCAAGCGACAAGGGCGCGTGTGACCGTCGTTCGATACGAATCTCATGGTCTACTTGTCTGTTCGCGGGTCGCGTACAGTTGAAGCGGAAGGCGCCTTGGGGCAAGGATCGCTGCACCTTGGCTGTGGCGGGCAGGCAGAATGTGGCCAAATCGTCGCGAGTCATGACGTTTGCAGCTGAGTCCGGATGTTCCGCTTACGATTGTGAATTTGTCGCAACGGCTCACGACTTGGGGGTTCCACTCATGACAGTCGATCGGCAACTCTTGAAGGCTTTTCCGAGAGTAGCCGTTCATCCTGCCGCATTTGCCGCTTAGCTTCTGGATGGAAGAGACCCACCCGCTCGAAAGGGCGGGCGAGGATAGCCGCCGGTTGCCCCGGAGATGACCCTGCTTCGGACCACGCCGAAAGGAAGTGTCTTGCCAGAAATGATCAAGCGGGAATCGAGGCTTCAGCGTTCCGAATTACGGAAGAAGGTCCGCGACGCGGAGAGAGAAGTCGGGCTTGGCCAGCAGCGGGGCGATAGAGTCGGCAGGGCCCAATTGGAGACGTACCCGATAGCGCGGGGCGGGCTGAGCCGACGCCACTGGTTCTCGATACACCTCAAGGCAGCGATCGGGAAGGTTCACAATCCAGTATTCAGGAATGCCGACGCGGGCGTATAAGAGAGCTTTGCGTTCCCGATCCAAAACAATAGTGCTCTCCGCCACTTCGACGATCAATAGGGCGGTTCTGGGATGCTCCTGAACATAATCTGCAGGGGCGCCTGATACGACGGCCAGGTCTGGTTCTGGTTCCGAGTCTGGATCAAGAACGACCGGCATCTGAATGCGGATCCAATAGGCGTCGCCGAACACACGAGCCAGCACTCATTCCGTTTTTCCAATGGCCGCTGCATGAGGGCTATTCGCCATCGAGCAGTTGGACACGTTCGTCAGGGGCTGAACACCCCCAGTTCGGCCATACGCTCAAATTCTTTGCGTGTCCAGCGGCGGATCTGAAGGGCAACAGGCGGCATGGAGGGCTCTCCTCATTCGGATGGCAGTTTATCAGATCGTGTAGAGGCGGACAAGACGACGGTTGTTCTCAAACATCTGAATAACGGCAACACAGAAGCCGGGGAACAAAACGTGACACGCGTGGACCGCCGTGGCCCCATGAGAGCCGTCATGTTCACTGTCTGAAGGCCTGCGCACATGATGAGGGCAGGATATCAGCGCAGTTGAGTGCATTCCTCAAGAGGTGTAGACTGTGTCGCTCAAGAGTGCCTGACGTCGAGCCGGTAGCATCAGACGGTGGGGCAGGGGCGATCGCCCCCATCCGCATCGGGGAGGGCTGTCATGTGTTCTCCCGTTATGGTTCCTGCAGCACATCGTTTCCGTGTGTGTCCTCATTCTACGCAGAGATCCCTGAGCGTTCACCACAGATCCCTATCATGACAGGCGCGCCAGCGCGGGAGGTGCCTATGCGAGCGACGGAATATATGGTTCACGCGTGCAATCCCCAGTCCTTGACCGTCCATAGTTTGATGGAAGACAACGTGTACACCATCACGCCCGATACCACTGGGGCAAAAGTCGCCGACATCCTCACCGAGCACCACTTCGGCAGCGTCCCCGTTGTCGATCACGAACGGAATCTGTTGGGCATCGTGTCGGAGTTTGACCTGTTGCACGCGATGGAAGATGGAAAAAATCTAAAGATCCTCAGGGCCGACGAAATTATGACCCGCACGGTGGTGACGGTCACTGAGGATACGCCGGTCATGGACTTGATCCACCTGCTGCAGGAGCGGCATTTGATTCGGGTGCCGGTGGTGAAGGGGCGGACACTGATCGGCATCGTGGCGCGACGGGATATTCTCTTCGGGTACGTGAAGGCAACGTCCGTCTATTGGCCGTAACCTGAGAGGTTGGCGGCGGGAGTGCTGGCGTCATGGTAGGGGTTCCATATCCATCGCACAGCGAAAGCCCACATCGTTCCGGCGCGCCGACGGCGCATAGGCAGCCCGATTCGCCGCACGGATCGTCGTCGCGTCGCTGTTCCATGCGCCGCCCCGGAGCACACGGAGCGGCCCAGTTGATGGTCCGGGTGGGTTCCTTGGCGGACTCGTTTCGTAGTAACGCTGATCGTAACGGTCCGCCGTCCATTCCCATACATTCCCGGAAAGATCGGCAACCCCCTCAGGGCTGTGGCCGGGAGCATGACTGCCGACCACGGTCAAGGAATCGTACCCCTTCCATGTGCGTTGTCCGGCATTCGCGTGAGCCCTGGTGGGAGGGTCCTCGCCCCACGGGTAGGTTCGCTGATCGGCGCCTCGAGCGGCTCTTTCCCACTCTGCTTCTGACGGCCAGCGCCTGCTTGACCATTCGCAATATTCCTTCGCGTCGAACCAATCGATCCCAATGACAGGTTTCCGGCCTTGCGCGCCGTCTAATGCCTCGCGCCACTTGAAGGGATGCTCAGGCTTCTGTTCAATCAGGAAGGCGGCGTATCGTTCGACAGTCACTTCATATTTGTCGATGTAAAAGGACTCCAAGTAAATAGGATGAGCCGGCCGCTCATCCTCCTGCCCGGCGTGACTCCCCATAACAAATTCTCCTTCGGGAATGCGAATGAGGGGAGCTCCGTCTTTTCCCATCCGTTCCGTCTGGTGGCGGTCCTGGGATGGAGTGTGATCCGGCCTCCGGGTTTGCGCCTCGGCAGGTGGCGGACAGGAGACCATCCGAGCAAAGAGCAGGAGGACAATGATCGATGGGACCAGGCACGCGCGAGTCCGGATGCGCTCGTTCATAGGTGTAACGGTGTGGCCTGGTCGCATGTCACAACACCAGTCTGACTGACCGGGAGGCCATCAAGCACTCGCGGGTGAACTCATCTGGCACTGGACGATGGGAAGTCTGAGGTGACACGTGATCGAGGGAGCTCACCTCCACCAGGGGATGTCTATTTAACTAGGTAGTCGGAGATCAGCGCGGCGAGTTCGGCGGCGTCCACTTTGCCTTCGCGGGTCAGCACGAGCTTGCCGTCCGAGAAGAAATGCGTCGTGGGATACGTTTCGAAGGTGTGTTGTTTCTTGATGTCCCGGCAGCGGCCCGGTACGTGCATTTTGGCCTTGCCGACCTTGACCTGAGGAAACTTGGCGGCGGCCTCTTCCAAAATCGGATCGTAGGCCTTGCAGGGCTCACAGGTTGCGAGCCCATAGGCGACGAGCGCGGCAGGCGCGTCGGTAAAGGTGGTGTAGTTTGCGTCGCTGACGTCTTCGACAGTCCCAGCCATCGGCCGTGCCGAGCACTGAGCGCTGAGGACGAAGGTCGGGAATATTCCCGAACCCTCACCGTCCCCAGTCCTCAGTTCACGGTCCTTTTAGTTGAGCTTTTGCAGCGCGGCGAGGATTTCTTTGTCGTCCCGTGCGGTCTTGATTTCTTGCACCTTCACGTACGCCACCTTGCCATTCTTATCGACGATCACCGTCGCACGTTTCCCGCAGTTGAGCGGCTCGAAGTAGAGACCGTACTTCTTGACCACTTCCCGATTGAAATCCGCCAGCAAGCGATGTTTCAGCTCGAGCGAATCCGCCCAGGCCTTGTGGGAGAAGAAGCTGTCCGTACTGATGCCGAACAGCTCGGCGTTGGCCGATCCGAATTGGGGGAAATCGTCGGTCAGACATTTGTTTTCACCGGTACAAACCGGACTCCAGTCCAACGGATAGAACGCCAGCACGACATTCTTCTTGCCCTTAAAGTCGCTGAGCTTGACGTCCTTTTGATCCTGATCCTTCAGTGTGAAGTCCGGCGCAGTATCGCCGACCTTGATTTCTTGAGCTACATCTCCCATTGCTATCCTCCTTCTAGGTTAATCTTCGATACGGATAAACTCTTGTCGTGGTACCACGCCTCTAAAAAGCTTGTCAACGGGCCGAAAGACCTAAGCCTCACCCCATGAACCACTAACATATTGAGATTCTGCATGAATCTGATCGACCGGTTTACAGAGATAGTTCGCGAAAAGCCAACATCCGGCCGGCCGGTGCGGCGGTCCGGTGCTTGACGATGGTGACAGTGCGGGCAAGAGCGGGGATTTCTATGCCGGTGCCCACTTTTGCATTGTGTCCGGATTTCACCACTTCGCCGGCTGCATTCACCAAGATCTCCATCGTTTCCGCAGGGGGCAATCCGCGCGGGTGCATCAGTTCCAGTTCATCCAAGGAGAACTTGCTCATTCCCAGTGTATAGAACCGGTCGTGGGGTCGATCAAGTGAGTCTTCTTGATTCACATGGACATGGTCCTGTGTCAGAAAATATGTCAACGGCCGATCGTTCCAATCGGAAGGATTCAAGTAGACCTGTGTGGGCAGATCCAGCGTGGTGCCTTGCGTGAGGAGGGTGAGACCGCGGGCAAGTCGAGCCGCATGCAAGATCGAATCGATCAGATTGCTTGGCCCTGTGGACGTCATCGAAACCGTTGCGATGGATCGATGATCCCAGGCGGTCTGTCGGGACCAGGCTTCACGTTCCTCTGCAGCGAGAGACAGGGTAAGACGAGCGGACCAGGGGCCGTGTTTGGCCGACCAGGTCTCCGGGGCGCCTTCGGCTTGAAGAGTCAGCGGACCGCCATAGTGTACATCGAACCACATCCGCAACTCCTCGGGCAGCGGAGCCGTAAAACTGTATCCCACCAGGAAAATCGGCGGCTTGGAGGACGCGGACTTCGGAATCTTCTTGCGGATTTTCATACCGGCATGGATGGACGATCGGCGATTCGACCCTAGCAGGCTGTTGAAAACCTATTTTGTTGGTTTCTAAGGTTCAACCATTCAGTGTTAGGGCAACCAGCCAACACGTTGCAGGATGTTCAAAAAGGTCTTCCGGCGAGGCCGCAGCACGTGAGGAGGCGAAGCGTACTCTTTCTGTACGTTGAGCCTCTGAACGCTGCGAGAACAAAGCTGGAGACATTTTTCAACATCCTGCAGCCTATTTGTTGGCCTTCCGAGCCTTACGGCGCTCGTCCGGGTTCAGGAGGCGTTTGCGAAGCCGAAGGTTGTGCGGGGTCACTTCCACCAGTTCGTCCTGACCGATGTATTCCAGGGCGAATTCCAGTGTCATTTCTTGTGGCGGTGTGAGAACGACCGCCTCGTCTGTGCCGGACGCCCGCATGTTGGTCAGGTGCTTTTGCTTGCACACGTTCACGTCGAGATCTTCGTCCCGGCTGTTTTGTCCCACGACCATGCCCTGATACACTTCAACGGACGGCCCGATGAACAATTCGCCTCGCTCCTGTGTCATGAACAAGGCGTACGCCGTGCTTGTCCCCTGCTCGAAGGCCACGAGCGAACCATGGGGGCCCACGATCAGGGCTTTCTCGTCTGCCGGTTCGTATCCCGCAAAGACATGGTGCATCACCACTGTTCCCCTGGTTTTCGCAATCAGGATATTCTTCAGTCCAATGATGCCGCGGGTTGGAATGTGATACTCGAGGTGCATCTCGCTTGCGCTGCCCTCGGTGTGCGCCAGTTTCATGTGCCGCAGCTCACCTCGGCGACGGCCGATTTCCTCGATCACGGCCCCTTGGTATTCCGAGGGCACTTGCACGCTCAATTCCTCGTAGGGCTCGGTCACCTTGCCGCCGTCGCGATGAATGATCACTTCCGGCTGCGAGACTTGTAGTTCGTAGCCTTCGCGGCGCATCTGTTCGATGAGGACTGCCAGGTGTAATTCGCCGCGACCGGCGACCAGAAACCGGTCGGCGCTGTCCGTCTCCTGAGCGCGCAGCGACACGTTCGTCTCCAGTTCTTTGAACAGACGTTCGCGCAGATGACGGGAGGTCAGGAATTTTCCTTCGCGACCGGCAAACGGACTGTTGTTCACGGAAAACGTCATCTGGACCGTCGGCTCGTCTATCGTGACGCGAGGGAGCGCAACCGGATTGACGGCATCAGCGATGGTATCTCCGATGTTGACTTCCTCCAGACCCGCCACGGCCACGATTTCTCCCGCTTCCGCCTGCTCCACGTCGGTCCGTTCGAGCCCGGAGAAGACGGCGAGATCCGAGACCTTGGCGGGCACCTGGCCCCCATTCTTGGTCAGCGTCACGACGGCCTGCCGGCGCGCGATGGAGCCTGACTGTATCTTGCCAATGCCCATTTTCCCCTTGTAGGGATCATAGACCAATGCCAGGACGAGGATTTGAAGCGCTGCGTCGCGGTTGATAGCCGGCGCCGGAATCTTTTCGAGGATCGTATCGAGCAGCGGAAGGATCTCGGTTCCCGGTTTGTTGATATCGAGAGTGGCCATGCCATTGATGGCGGAGGTATACACGATGGGGAAATCCAGTTGCTCGTCGGTGGCCCCCAGATGCACGAACAGATCGAAGGTACGGTTCACCACGTCGTCGACGACGGCGTCGGGTCGGTCGATTTTATTGATCACGACGATCGCGCGATGCCCCAGCGCCAATGCCTTGCGCAAGACGAAGGTCGTTTGCGGCATGGGCCCTTCCTTCGCATCCACCAGGAGCAGCACCCCGTCAACCATGCGCAACGTTCGTTCGACTTCACCTCCGAAGTCCGCATGTCCTGGGGTATCGACGATATTGATTTTGACGCCGTTGTAGATGACGCTGGCGTTCTTCGCTCGAATGGTAATGCCCCGCTCGCGTTCCTGGTCCATGGAATCCATAATCCTCTCGCCCATGTCGTCGATCTTCCTATGCACATGCGTTTGGCGAAGGACGGCATCGACCAGCGTGGTCTTGCCATGGTCGACGTGGGCAATGATGGCGATATTCCGGATATCCGTTCGTCGTCCCTGGGGCGGACGGAGGACGGACGGGGGGGGAGCAGACACGATGTGTGATTCCATGGCGGTCCTAGATTGATGGTGGGTCACAAAAAAAAGACGCCCTCACCGAAGGCGTCGCAGGGAGTATACCCGAAGCGCTGGCTCCGCGACAAGCACCGGGATGATTCCAGCGCAAGTTGTCCCATTCACCAGCGCGAGGTTTGCTTGAGTTTACGGCATTCGCATTGTATGGTGGGATGACACCCGAGCACATCACATATTTCGCATGTCTGACAGCAGTCATCTCCTCGATATTCCTGACAACCCGAAACGTCCTTGGCGCTGGTGGCAGATTGCCTTGATCGGCATTGCGCTGGCGCTCGTGCTGGGAAGCGGCGGTGTTGCCGGGGTGCTCTGGTACTTTTCTCAAGACCTGCCGTCACTCGAGCCGCTACAAAATTACCAGCCCAGCCTGGTGACCCGCGTGTATTCCGATGATCGCCAGATCATCGGCCAGTTCTTCATTGAGCGACGGTTTCTCAAACCTCTTCCCGACATTGCCAAGAGCCTGACGAGCGCGGTCATTGCGACGGAAGATGCACGGTTCTTCGAGCATCCCGGTTTGGATATCATCGGGATCTTGCGTGCAGCGATGACGAATATCCGGCATGGGGGGCGAAAGGTCGAGGGCGCCAGTACGATCACACAGCAGCTTGCACGCTCATTGTTTCTTTCCGCCGAACGAACATTCGACCGGAAACTGAGAGAGCTAATTCTCGCGTATAAGATGGAACTGGTGTTGACGAAGGAACAAATTCTCGAGATGTATCTGAATCAGATCTATTTCGGACAGGGGGCCTATGGCGTCGCGGCTGCCGCTCAAACGTATTTTGGAAAGGAATTATCGGCCCTCACGTTGGCCGAATCGGCATTCCTGGCCGGGTTACCGAAGTCACCGAATCACTACTCTCCCTTCAAAGCCTATGATCGCGCAAAAAAACGCCAGGAACATGTCCTGTTTCGGATGGAAGAGGCAGGATTCATCCAATCAGCCGAACGAGAGCAGGCTGTCGCGGAGAAACTCAATTTTCGCCGTCCCGGCAGCGAGCACCTGGGGCCCTACTATGTGGAATATGTCCGCCAGCAATTGGTTGCAAAGTTTGGTGAAGCGATGGTCTACAAGGGCGGCCTGGAAGTCTTCACCACGCTTAATATCGAGATGCAACGGGCGGCCGAAGCGGCAGTCTTGAACGGCCTGCGGGAATTGGATAAGCGGCAGGGATGGCGTGGACCCGTGCGAACCGTCGATCTTGCCACACTGGACGCTCCGACTGCCGATCCTTCCATCAAGCTCAAAGTAGGAGATCTGATGGAAGGCGTGGTCACCAAGATCGGGAAAGACTTCGTGCTCGTGCAAGCCGGAGGGGCCACCGCTCGACTCTCATTCGACGATCTTGCCTGGGCGACCAAGCGGCTCAAGGGAAGAGATCCGACGAAAGACGTCACCGTCGTCAAGAATGTCAAACAACTCTTGGCCCCGGGGGATGTCATTGACGTGGCGGTAAAGAAAATCGAGAAGGACGTCATCCATGTGCGTCTCGAACAAACGCCTGCGGTCGAAGGCGCGCTTGTTGCTATTGATCCCAGAACCGGGGCTATCCGGGCCATGGTGGGAGGCTATGACTTTGCGCGAAGCGAATACAATCGAGCCGTTCTCGCCCATCGGCAACCGGGATCAGCGTTCAAACCGATCATCTACGCGACAGCCATGAATCAGGGTATGAGTCCGGGGTCGGTCGTCCTGGATGCGCCGGTTGTCTACGAGCAGCAGGAAGACGAAAAGATTTGGAAGCCGGAGAACTACGGGAAACGCTTTCATGGCGTGGTGAGTTTGCGGGACGCCTTGATTCACTCCCATAATCTGGCGACCGTCAGGCTGCTGGAGAAAGTCGGCGTTCGGAACGTCATTGATTTCTCCAGAACCCTTGGCATTTCGAGCCCGCTGGCAGGGGACCTCTCGCTGGCGCTGGGTTCATCGAGCGTCGGGATGCTGGAGCTGGTGTCGGTCTACGGGGTGTTTGCCAACCAAGGGATGCGTGTGGAGCCCTATGCGTTGGCCAGCGTGCAGGATAACTCCGGACGGACCCTTGATCAGGCGATCATTCAACCTCGTCAGGTCGTCTCTCGCGAAACGGCATACTTGATCACGAATATGATGGAGGATGTCATCCAGCGTGGAACCGGCATCGCGGCAAAAAGTGTCATCGATCGCCCGGTGGCAGGCAAAACCGGCACGACGAACGATTTCACAGATGCTTGGTTCATCGGATCGAGTCCGAACCTGTCCGCCGGCGCCTGGGTGGGGTTTGATGACCGGCGACCGCTCGGTGAGACAGAATCCGGCGCTCACGCGGCGCTGCCGATTTGGATGTCTTTTATGAAGGAAGCGCTCCAGCAACTTCCCGTCATGCCGTTTGAGATTCCGGACGGCGTCATGTTCGTCAAGATCGACCCTGCGACCGCATTACTGAGCGATTACGACGCACAGCAGGGGACGGTCGAACTGTTCACCAAGGGAACGGAACCGACCCGGTCCGCCGGCCCGAAGATCGACCCCATCGATTTCTACAAGTTGGATCAGATGCCGGAGAGTGCGCCGCCGGCTCCGGTCCCGTGAAGCGTGAAGGTCCACGACGCGAAGATTA
>JBEVJJ010000266.1:0-16579 GCA_040510255.1 Nitrospiraceae bacterium
AGCGGCATGGAGGTGGTCGACAAGGTCGTGAATTCGAAACGGGACGGCCGCGACAATCCTCTCGAACGAGTGGAGATGACGGTGACTGTCATCAAAGGATAAGGAGTCAGGGGGAGGACCGAAGACCTCCTAATAGTGATGCGTCAAGTTTGTGGATTTCTGGCCGTTGCCGCCTCACGCCTCGCGTCTTACGCACTGCGAGGGATCCTTTTCGCGGCGCTCGCCGTCGGCTGCGCCATCCCCGAAGTGCCTTCTCGCATCGTCTACGAAGATCCCGTCAATTTTGTGCGCCTCGAGACAGATGAAAATGTGCTGCCGGAATGGCCGCCCAGCTACTTCACGCATCCGACGGCCTTTACTGAGGAGCAGATCAGAAGGATTCTCAAAGGGATTACGGTGCAAGAGCATCGTGTACGCCTTCAGAAGTGGTTTCAGGGAGAGGCGCCGAGGGTGCCCGTGTTTCGTGAAGAGGAAATCGACTTGTTGGTCCCCCAGATTGCCGAGGCTCTGACCCGCGCCAAAGAAAGCGAACGGGTGACGTATTACCTCAGCCAGCCGCAAACGTCGATCAAACGGACCATCACGTCCGGCGGCCTCTATCTGAAGGGGAGGAAACTGCATTTCATCCTGGGGAACTGGCAGATGGTATACGGTATTCCGGCGTACGGCATGATCTACGATCGCCGGTATCCGATGAGTCCCATGGTGTCGAAGGGATTTGATGTGTATTTTGAGCAGGAAAATGCGGTGGTCCATCAAAGCACGAGCTTTTGGGATTGGTTGCTGGCCAACGTGAAAGATGAATTGATCATCGATCTCGCCAAGGTGTTCCCCGCTCCAACCGCGTGACGGTTCCCCACATCCTCGCGCTGTTCGTCCTTTCGGCGATCCCTAAGGCTCCCCTTGTCCATGCAGACGTGTCGGCCGGCGTCCTTTCTTAGTATTTCCGGTCGCGCATGAAATCCGGACCCACCTGTTCTTCTCCACCGGCATTATCGGCTGGGCGACGGCTCACCAGTGAACTGTCATACAGGCTGGCGCCCCGGGACGCATACGCCAGCGTGACCTCGGCAATCTTATAGTCGTACTGGGCGTCTGCCAGCTTGGTCTGCGCGCTCGTCACGGCCACCTCCGATTGCGTGACCTCCACCACCGTGCCCAGTCCCAATTTATACCGTTGCTTTGCTAGGTGGAGCGCCTCTTGCGCGGTCTTCACCTGCTCCTCGGCCAGTTTGATCTGCTGAGCCCATGTCACGGTTTCGAGATAGGCCGTCGTCACTTGTTGTGTCAGGGCCTGTTCGACGTTCAGCGATGCGGCGTCGGCCGCTTCCTTCAACGCCCTCGCTTCACTCACCTGATTTTCGATGAGAAATCCCGTGAAGAGGGGCATGGATACCATGGCACCGGCTGTCCACCAGCCTCCGGTCTGTTGGTTCTGACGGGGATCGAACGGCTCGAATGTGCCGCCGCTGACGAGTGCCGACACGGTCGGAAGAAACTGCCGCTTAGCCGCCCGCATACGTGCGTCTGCAGAAGCCGTCTGTTCTTTCGCCCGCTTGAGTTCGGGATGAGACAGGCTGTCGGCAATCAGATCGCCGAGAGCTCTGGAGGGGCGGATTTCCGTTGAGACATCCTCGAGCACATAGTCTTGAGAACCTGCAAATCCAATCGACCGGTTCAGGTCCGCGAAACTCGCTTTGAGATCGTTTTGACTTCTCAGCAGGAGTGACTCGGCATTCACGAGTTCTACGCGTACCAGGTCGGAATCCAGTTTGGACTTCAGCTGTTGCCGGTGTAAGGCTTCGATTTGACTCGCGATGATGCCCCGTTCCCGCACCGTTTCTTCGGCGATTTGCACGAGTCGACGGCGTTTGAGACTTGTGAGGTACGATCGCTGTACGTTCAAGATGATGAATGCTCTGCGCGCATTGATATCTTCAACCTGGGCCCGTTGCGCCAATTGATTGGATTCCACCAGGTTCTGTGTGTAACCGAAGTCATAGATCCGCTGGTTGGCGATCACTCCACCGGCAAACGTCGTTTGGTTTTCCTGGAGCAGCCCTCCTCCGATCAGGAACCGGGGATTGGAGCGGCCGGCGCCAGCCACCGTGTTGGCGTCCGCGTAGACCTGGGGGTAGTAGAGGGAACGAGCCTGTTCAGTTCTGGCTTCAGAGGCCTTCAAATTCGCGGCGCCTTCATGCAAGAGAGGATGCGTCGTAAGGGCCAGTTCAACGGCCTGGTGGAGACCAAGAAATCGCCCGCGCCCAGACCGGTCGAAACTGTTTTCAGCCTCAGCCATGACAGGTGCGGGGGAGATCATGATCATTAGGAGAACGAGGATCCGGCAGGAAGGGTGTCGGGGGGGAAATAAGGGTGTCATAGATCACCTCCAATACGTCTCGATTATCGTGAGGGACTCATGGACTGATTGGGCGCAGGCATACCGGGCCGATCCTGGGATGTCGTCAATGCCCGGTCAGATGGAGGAATCGGGCCGGCCGAGCGTCGTTCAAACTTTTGAGAAGCCGGCATGGCATCCGGGAGATTGAAGGGCGATGTCTGAACCGGCGCTCCCTCGAGCAACTTGCGCTTGCCGACGACCACCACATCCTCGTCGCCGGACAATCCCGACGTAATCTCGATCCAGCGGCCGTCGCTGATGCCCGTTTGGATAGGGATCATCTTTGCCCGTCCCTGGTCCACGATGAACAAGGATGGGCCTTTTGCGCCACTAGTGATCGCTTGAGGCGGAAGCACGAGGGCGTGAGGAATTTCGCGAAGCCCGACGGCGACCTCCGCAAACGTGCCGGGACGCAGCACATGGTCCGGATTGGGCAGATCGATTTCGATAAGGAGGCTGCGGGTGGAAGGGTCGAGAGCCAAGGTTGAGCGCGTCACCGTTCCACTGAATGAGCGATCGGCGGCATCCTTGAGCATCAAGGTCGCTTTGGTTTTTCCGGGAACGATCCATGCGCTGTCATCCTGGGGGACATTGGCATAGACACGGACCGTGTTCAGGTCCATGATCGTGAACAGGGGAATGGCCCCGGTAGCCGACGCAGTGGCCACCTGGATCAATGCGCCGGGATCGGCAAACCGTGCCGTGATCGTTCCATCATAAGGAGCGCGAACTTTCGTATAGCCCCGGAGCGCTTCCCGCTGCTCCATGGAATGCCTGGCCCCTTGATAGGCTGCTTCGGCCACATCGACATCCTGTTTGGCGATGACATCCGGCGACTCCTTCCAGACCTTCGCCAGCCGCTCGTGGGTGAGTTTCTTGATTTTGTAATCGGAGACCGCCTGCTGGTACTGTTCTTCGACCTCAGGCGCATCGATCACGGCCAGCACCTGATCTTTTTTCACCGTGTCTCCTTTGTCCGGACCGATCCATTTCAAGTAGCCTGAGACCTTTGCATAGAGTGTCGTCTGATAGAGCGGCGCGATGTTCGCGGGAAGGGTGATACGGTACATCAACTCACGTCTCGTCGGTTTCGTCACTTGGACATCGACCGCTTCGGTGTCCGCTTGAGAGGAGCCGTCGTGCACGGTACGTGGAGCAGGGACGGGCGTAGTGGAGGAGAGGCCGTCCTCGGCACGTTGGAAATACAGGTACGCCATGGCTGCAACGATCATCAGCGCCGCACCACCGGCGAGCGGGATCCAACGCCGGTACGTTGACTGAACCGGGCGGGCCCTGTCTGTTTCCTTCATCAGATGTCCTCCGCCGTGGCGGGGGGTGTCGGGGAATGAGTCCCATGAGGTCGGCGAGCCAGGACGAGACCGTGCATGACCGGCACCACCAGCAGTGTCATCACCGTGCTCACGGCCAGACCACCAACGACTGCCCGCGCCAGAGGCACCATGGTCTCGTTCCCTTCGCCGAACCCAAGGGCCAGCGGCAATAGTCCCAGGATCGTGGCTAACGCTGTCATGAGGATGGGGCGTATGCGACGCTTCCCTGCCTCCAGCACCGCTTTCTCCGCTGTTGCGCCGGCCCGCACCATCCGGTTGGCAAAATCCACCAGCAAAATGCTGTTCGAGACGACAATCCCCATCATCATCAGAGTGCCGATCATCGACTCGACATTGACGGAGGTGTTCGTCACATGCAGCATGAGAATTGTGCCGATCCACCCTAGCGGGACGGCCACGAGGATAATGACCGGATCGATCAATGATCGAAACAGTCCCACCATGACGAGGTAGATCAAGAGCACGGCAAGAGGAAGCGCGAGCGCGAAGTTATCCATCGCATCCCTCATATTCGCGACCTCTCCCCGCAATTGCATCGTCACATCCTTGGGCAGCTCAATGTGGGCAAGTACCTGCTCGATCTCGCGCGCCACTTTGCCGAGGTCGTTCCCCAGCGGCGTGACCAGAACATTGATCAAACGTGAGAGATCGTAATGGTCGACAGAATCGGGACCGGTTTTGAATCTTAGCGACGCCACGTCGCGAAGCAACACAGGAGGCCCCCGGCGCTGATCGTCGGACCCATAGAATCCGTTGGACATGTCAAGTTGCCGTCCGGCAAAGGGTGTATTCTGGAGCGCCAGGATGGAGCCGCTGGTCCCCGTTGTCGTGAGGCTTGCAGTGGGCGCCAGAGGAGTCCGTGCCCCAATGATCGGAATATTCAACAAATCCTCCGTGCTGGTAAGGGACTGCTCCGGATACTGGGCAAGCAGGTAGTACCCGTTCGCGGTCTTCGGGTCGAGCCAATAGTTCGGCGATAAGGCGATGTTGGAGCTGATGCCGGTGATCACATCGACAATCACCCGCTCTTGCGTAATCCCAAAGTAGGCCGCCTTGGTTCGATCGACATCAATGTGCAACTCCGGATAACTTTTACCCTGCTTGATGCGGACATCGGCTGTATTGCGGACCTGTGCCACCCTCTGTTGAATCGCCTCGGCAACCGGCCTGATGAGATCCAGGCTCGGCCCTCGTACCTGAATGTCGATTGGGGCACGGAGGCCGAAATTCAATACATCGCTGATGATTCCACCCGTCTGAAAGGCGACCTCCACGCCTGGCAGATCCTTGCGCAGACGCGACCTCAGTGTCGAAATGTAATCGTCGGTGTGTCCCTCGTGTCCGGTGACAAGATTGACCAACACAAAAGCCGTATGGTTCCCCGTGTTCGGCGCGAAGCGCGCCGCATCGCCGTAATAGAGACCGGTATTGGAAATGACTTCCTCGAGTTCCTGTTTCGGAATGGTCTCTTGAATCAATTTCTCGATCTGACCGACGATCGCCGTGGTCTTTTCGATCCGGGATCCCTCCGGGGCGGTGACCAGCATGGTGAAGTTGCCTGCATCAATCCTCGGGAAGAATTCCGTGTGCAGCCGGGGGATCAGGAGTAGTGCGGTGCCGATCAGCGCGAGGAGGGCCGCCGCGATCACCGCCGATCTGAAGCGGATGCCGGCGCGCAGGAGCGGTTCATAAATCGCGAGACTGTAACGAAACCAGTCTTGGTCGGCCGAGGCCTCGTCCGATGACCCGGCGTGGCCCCCGTGGTAGAGACGCGCCAGGACGACCGGTGTGACCGACATGGAGACCACATAATCCGCAGACATGGCGAAAGCGACCGTCATGGCCAGGGGGACAAAGAGATATTTGACGATCCCGCTGAAGAACATGATGGGCAGATACACAATGAGAATACAAATCGTCGCAACCAAAATCGGCAAGGTCAATTCCGTCGTGCTGTCCTCAGCGGCAGACCTTCCATCCTTTCCCATTTCCAAATGACGATGCAGGTTCTCCTGAACCACGATGTTGTTGTCGAGCAAGGTCCCGATAACGAGCGCCAGGCCCCCGAGGGTCATGATGTTCACGCTTTGGCCGGTCAGATAGAGGGCGACGAGCGCGATGGTCAGAGACAGGGGAATCGCCAATCCAACGACCAGCGCTGCTTTCATGCTGCGTAGAAAGAGAAAGATCATCAGGCCTGCCAGGAATGCGCCCAATAGGCCCTCTTTTTGCAGATTGGCAATCGCTTGGCGAATGTAGAGTGACTGGTCATAGATGAATTTGACTGACGTGCCGGCGGGGATTTCAGTGAGCCGGCGCAGTTTTGCACGGATTCCGTCCGTCACTTCCAAGGTATTGGCGCCTTCCTGTCTGGTGATCGGAAGATAGGTCGCCTCGCGCCCGTTGACGCGAACTACCGATGTTTGAATGGCGGAAGAGTCAGCCGCGGTGCCGATATCACGAACCAGCACCGGCGTGCCGTTGACGATCTTGATGGGGATGTCGTTGATCTTCTCGACGACGTCGATAAGGCTGTTGGAATAGACGTAATAGTCCAGATCACCAATTTTGATATCGCCTGCCGGGATGATCGCGCTCTGGGCATTAATGGCCTTGACGATCTCTGACGGTGAGATGCCTCTAGCGACCATGCGTGACTCATCCAGGAAGACCGTGATTTGGCGAACTTTGCCGCCGAGGGGAGGACCAAAGGAAATGCCGGGGATATTGGCAATCTGCTGGCGCAGGTTGAAATAGGCAAGGTCTCTGATTTCTTTTGCACCCAGACTATCGCTGCTTACGGAGAGGAATCCGACCGGTAAGCTGGCGACACCGAATTTGTAGACCGACGGCGGGAAGACCCCAGGAGGCAGCAGGCGAATGATGCTATATGCCAAGCTGGTTAATTCGGATTGCGCCGAGTCGATGCTGTATTCTGGTTGGAAGAACACCTTGATGTAACTGATGCCAGCCAGGGATTGTGACTCGATATGTTCGACATAGCTCGCTTCCACGAAGCGTTGCTCCATCCGCAGCGTGATCGCCCCTTCCATTTCGGCGGGGCTCAGTCCTCGATAGAAGGTCGTCACGAGGATGGTGGGGATGCGGATCTCCGGAAAGATGTCCACCCGCATCTTCTGGTACGACACGGCGCCGAGGACCAGCGCGATCATGCAGATCGCGAAGACGGCGTACGGATTTTTGAGGGCGCTGCGGGTCAACATTGGATTTCCACCGGCGGCACCGATCGATTCCACCTCAACCAATAGTTGTGGAGGTCCATGATGAAATGGAGCAGTGCTTCGTAGGTGTCGGGTTTGGTCACATAGCCGTTCGCTCCCGCCGCATAACAGGCGGCGAGGTCGGCAGGGTGGTCGGACGTGGTAAAGACAATGACTGGCACATGCCGTACCCGCGTGTCGCCCCGGAGTTCCCGCAATACGTCCAGACCATGTTGTTTGCCCAGCTTGAGATCGAGGAGGATCAGTGATGGAAGCGGTCTCGATCCGTCTGCCTTTGCGAGAAACCGGAATGCCGCTTCAACCGTAGATTCTATCTGCAGCGAGACTGCGACGCGGGTCTCCTTGACGGCCGCGCGAAACAGTTCGCATTCGCCGGGGCTGTCTTCGATCAAGAGAATGGAAGGACGAGTGGTCATGAGTCTTCTATCGTACGAGGCTGCTGAAACAAACAGCAGGGACTGTGCCGGAATGAGGTAGTGCGATGAGAATATTGAGCTGAATCGATAGAATCGATGAGTTAGTAGTAAGACTTTAAGATATTCATGAGGTAATGTTCACGAGTGCAAAAGACAAATGTCTGGAGAAATTTCAGGAGGATATGGAGAAATTCCAGAGTGATTCGGAGCGCGGGTCCAGCCCATTTTTCAAGGAGGAGAGCATGAGTGAACAATCATTCCACATACAGTGGGCCACGAGAGATCGCCCTCGTGTGCAGGGTGATGATACTGGTGACTGTTTGAGCGGACGCTCGATCGTTTCTCTCTTGTTATTGGGCGCATTGATGATCGCACGGCCGCCCTTCCTGGCACCATCGGCCATCGCGAGCCATCAAGGTCATGAGCACAATATCGGTGAAGGAACTCGTGAGAGAACCGGAACAGGGTACCAGGTTCCGGGTGCATCCTTTCAGGTCTTCCTCGATGCGGGACAAAGAGCGCCGGAAGGTGGAGGACTTGATCAGGCTCAAGCCGATGCGGCAGTCCAGACCGTCATTGATGCCTTGACCGTCATGTTGCAACATCGAACCGACTACCCGCGATTCGATGAAAGCCTCAAGAAAGACGCGCTTCAACAGGTCATCATTGAGCCCCATGTCGCGAATCAAGAAGGGAAGGAATTTCAGTTCTTGGTCACCCGAACGAAAGATCCAGGCCGAGTGAACTTATTGATCAGTGCCTCGTCACTGA
The DNA here is from genome assembly GCA_040510255.1 of Nitrospiraceae bacterium. GTDB lineage: Bacteria > Nitrospirota > Nitrospiria > Nitrospirales > Nitrospiraceae > DASSBQ01. The sequence continues at coordinate 8,183 of JBEVJJ010000266.1, forward strand.
AAGAGAAGGGGTATCTGGGCCATCCCGACAAACTTGTCCCGGTATTGGCCAGAGAGTTTCAATGGGTCGTCAGCAAGGCGGACACTGCTCCGAAATCAAGAGCCGTCTCTGTCGAGCGAGATCTCAAGCACGCTCCGATACGAACAGACCAAGAGATCTTGGCGCTGTCGGGAGAAGAACGTGCGCAAGCCATTCAACGATTGTTCGAGACCTACCTGCGAACCGTGGATGACCAGAGAAGTCTGGAGGGGCAACCGTTTTACGATGTCGGCACCACCGCATTGGCTGCGCCGGCTCACCCCGATTCTGCGACCAAGCTCTATGATATTCGGGTCCGTGAAGCGCTACAGAAGATTGTGCAGGATCCGTATTTTGCAGAACACACGCCAAAAGCGGTCAGAAGCCTGCTAAACGGAAAGGTTTGGAACGTCTCGTTTGTCAAAATCGATCAGCGGGATTGGGCCACGCGAACACGAGTGACCCCGGACGATAAGGCGGTGCCGGTGGGGCCACGCGACCACACTATTCAACCGGCCAATATTCTAGTGAATACGTATCGGACGGCAGTTCCGGATGACCCGTTTTATCAAGACACGAAGGGACTTCCCATGGGAGCGCTTTCGACGGATGAACTTGCTCGCGTTATCGCCCTGGAAATTCAACACAACATCGTCGAGAAATCCATGAGAGGCCACGTGGCACAGGATGAGATCACGGCGCCCAAGTGAGAGTCAATGAGCAAAATTTTCTCATAGACCTGAGCCTCGGGTCTTGAAAAATAGGGTGAGGCCCTCTAGACTCCTCTGTCAGGACCACGAAAACAATCTCTCTTGCCACCACGCTGCGCACGAAAGGGCGTGGCGTTGGTTCGATGAATAGATCGTTGTGGTATGTGTTCACTCTCTGCTCTGAAATAGAAAGGAGTCGCTATGGGTTTTTTCAGCAAGATCCTTGAGAAGCTCGGGTTTGGAGGTTCCACGGCACAGGCCGCTCCGACGCCTGCCCCCACGGCCCCTGCAGCTCCGAAAGCCATGGCTGTGGTCGATGTCGTCGCCAAACTCGAAGGCTTGGCGGCCAAGCATAAAGAAAAGCTCAATTGGAAGGTTTCGATCGTGGATCTGCTGAAGCTTCTCGGAATTGACAGCAGCTTAACCGCGCGAAAGGAACTGGCCACAGAACTCGGATGTCCAACGGAGAAAATGGCCGATTCGGCGCAAATGAACATGTGGCTGCACAAGACAGTGCTGAAGAAGCTTGCCGACAATGGGGGCAACATTCCGAAGGAACTCCTGAGTTAGACGGACGGGAGGAACCAGCGGGAGTTTTCCGCTTGATGACGTCGGAACCAGTCCGCAGGGGTGTCGTGTGACCGACACCATTTCTCGTGGAATTGTCCGGTCGAGTGAACTGTTCCGTCCGGTGGAAGAGAAGAAGGGGCACACCTCATACTCTCGCCGATCATTCCGGTCCAGACGACAGTGACGCACAGGTAGAACTTCCTTTACACAACAATTCCCGCACCCATGTTCGACGTGATTCTCTTTGAACCGGAAATTCCCTCGAACACCGGAAATATTGTTCGACTGTGCGCCAACACAGGCACGACGCTCCATCTGGTCAAACCTCTGGGATTCATGCTGGACGACAAGCGGATGCGGAGAGCCGGCCTGGATTACCATGAATTTGCCACGCTCATCGTTCATCAGAATTGGGCAGCTTGCGCCGACAGCTTGAAAGATCGTCGCATCTTCGCTGTGTCCACCAAAGGAGCGCAACGCTACGATCTGATGACCTATGCCGAGGGCGATGCCTTTCTGTTTGGCCCGGAAACGCGTGGACTGCCGGCTGAGATTTTGGAATCTGTCTCGGAGCCGCGGCGTCTTCGCGTTCCCATGGTCCCGGGAAGCCGAAGTCTCAATTTGTCCAATACGGTGGCCGTGGTCATTTACGAAGCGTGGCGACAACGTCAATTTGGCAAGGGTGCATAAATGCAGCGATACGCGTGCGAGCTGGACGTGCCGTCAAGTCTCTCATCCCAGTGCGATCGCATGGTTGTTCACTAACAGGAGATGGAATGAACGCTCAAGAAAAACAGCAGGCAGTCGAAATTCTCAACAGCATCATGGAGCTGGAACTCGCGGGAGTCGTGCGCTACACGCACTATTCGCTGATGGTCTACGGTTATAACCGCATTCCGATTGTCTCGTGGCTCAAGAGCAATGCCGATGAAAGTCTGGTCCATGCGCATAAAGCGGGGGAACTCGTGACCCTGCTCGGCGGTCATCCCTCTCTTAAGATCGGCACGCTCCTGGAGACAGAGAAACATGATATGGGAGATATCTTACGAGAAAGTCTCGAACATGAAAAAACAGCCATTGCGAAATATTATGAACTACTGAAGCTCGCCGAGGGGAAGTCTATCCTGTTGGAGGAATTTGCGCGAGAGATGATCGTCGGAGAAGAGCTGCATCTTGATGAGGTGAATAAGATGCTACGTAAAGCCGGGGACGTGCAGGCATTCAAGTCTTAGTCCATGGATCGAACGGGTACAAAGACACGGTAGTTGTCTTCATCGGCTGTTTCTCTGGTGTTCGTGCTCTAGCCGGTTTCTCTTGGTGAAAGAAGGCGCGACGGCCTGTGTCGGTGATGGGTCCCCGGATGGCGCCGCAACCGGCGAGGCGATGAACGGCTCATTGAACGAGCCCGTACTTTTTCAGTTTCGTCAGCAGCGTCTTGTAGTCGACCTGGAGCGTTTTCGCGGCCTGAGTTTTGTTTCCGCCGCTGCTGTCCATCACGCGCTGAATGTGCATGCGTTCGATCTCGCCTAGAGAGAAGTGCGCTGGATCTTCCGTCTTTGCGTAGGGCGAGGTTTTCGGTAAGACCTCCAGTACTTCTGCAGCGCTGACCGGTCCCTTGCTTCCAGACCCCATCAACATGATGCGTTCGATCACATTGCGCAGTTCGCGGATGTTTCCGGGCCAACTATAGCCTGCGAGGCACTGCATAGCTTCCGGGGAGAGGAGACGTGTGTGTTGCCGGGGCAGACGGGCGTTCTGGAGAAGGTACTCGACGAGTTTTGGTAGGTCCTCTTTCCTTTCACGGAGCGGGGGCACCCGCAGGGTCACGGTGTTGATCCGATACAAAAGATCATCACGGAAGCGCCCTTGCAATACGAGATCCTGCACGTCTTGATTGGTGGCGCCGACGATGCGCACGTCGGCTTGGAGGGAGCGCGTACTTCCGACGGGACGATATTCACCCCGGTCGAGGAATCGTAACAGGCTCACTTGCATCGGCCCGGGCATTTCCCCCACTTCATCGAGAAACAGCGTCCCGCCTTCGGCCGCAGCGATCAGGCCTGCCTTGGCTGCCATGGCGCCCGTGAAGGCGCCCTTTTCATGCCCGAAGAGTTCACTCTCCAACAGTTCGCGGCTGACCGCCCCACTATTGACGGCGATGAACGGTCCATCCGCTCGACGGCTGAGAGCGTGCAGAAGGCGGGCGACGACTTCCTTGCCGGATCCGGTCTCTCCCTCGACCAGGATAGGCGCGTTGGAGACAGCCACGTGCGCGATCTGCGCGCTCAGTTTCTGCCAGGCGGGACTCGATCCTTCCACGATGATGTCGCGCCTAAACCCCCCATGTCGAGCCGCGAGATTTTCCTGACGAAGGGCACGCACGGTTTTGAGTTTAGTCAACGCGGACTTGATCGCCGCCCCATCGAACGGGATGTCTTTGACGAGAAAATCCCAGGCGCCGTTCTTGATGGCATCGACCGCGTCTTTGACCTCCCCGTGTCCCGTCAGCATGAGGACATCGACGTCCGGCTGATGTTCCTTAACCCAGCGCAGCACGGCGCGTCCGTCGATGCCCGGCATGCGTAGGTCGGTGATGACGCAGTCAAAGGAAGAGACGGACAAACGATCCAGGCCTTGCTGGCCTCCGGCCACCGTGTGCACGTCGCATCCTTCTTCGCGGAGCGCCTGCTCCACGATCAGGCGCACATATTCCTCATCATCAATAATCAGCGCGCGCATCATCCGACTTGATCGGGAAATGCCAGGAAGACGGTCGTGCCTTGTCCTTGCGCCGAGTCCACCCAGACCCGCCCGCCGTGTTTCTCCATCACCATCTTCACGATGGCGAGACCCACACCGGTCCCTTCGTATTCCTGCGGGCTATGGAGTCGTTCGAAGAGCCCGAAGATCTTTTCCTTCTGCCCCATGTCGAAGCCGATGCCGTTGTCCTGGACCCACAGGAGTCGTTCCGTCGCCGTCTGTCGTCCACCGATGCGGATCTCTGGGGGAGAGGCGCGCCGAGAAAACTTGGCCGCATTGTCGAGCACATTGACCAGGGCCTGCCGAATACTGACCGGTTCGCCGAAGAGATCGGCAAAGGGGAGGTCGATATGAATGCTGGGTTTGGGATCTTGTGCGTGACCCAATCGTTCCCCCACCAGGCTACCGATCAACTCCAACACATCGAAGCGGATTCGGGGGAGGTTCTGTTGTTCCAACCGTGAATACTTGAGTAGCGCATCGATCATGTGGGTCAGGCGCAGGGCCGACCGCCTGATCACGTCGATGTGATGGCGTGTTTGAACATCGGTTGACTCACTGAGCTGCTTTTCCAGCAACGAAGAAAAGCCTTCGATTTCTCTCAGCGGGCCTTTCAGATCGTGGGCGATGGAGTAGGTAAACGCCTCCAGTTCCTTGGTCTTCCGAACGACCATCGCGGTCTGTTCGCGAAGATTCGTGACCATGGTCGACACCGCGGAAGCAAGTGTACCGACCTCATCCCGGTTGGGCCAGGGTTCGAAGTGGGCGTTCAAATCCTGATGAGCGACCCGATCGGCCGTCATGGCGAGTCTTCTGAGCGGTTGGGCAATGGCTCGACGCATGGCGGTGTAGGTGACGACGATCAAAAGACCCAGGAGGGCCACGACTCCCAGCACCACCAGTCGTGCTTCGTTGACCAGCCGATCGCCTTCGAGTTTCATCTCCATGTCGATGTTTCGGTGCACGTCGACTAAGGCATTGATGGCGCGCTCCAGGCCGGTCATCGTCTCTTCATATCGTCGAATGCTCTCCGCATGCGGTTGAGCATCAGGCGACTTGTTGGCGAGTTGCCCGGTGAGCAGGTTCCGATGTGCGACAAAGCGCTTCAGTCCCTCAACGATAGATGCGGTGGCCTGGTCCTCCTGGTCCGCCAGATCCACGCGCTGATGTTGGGTCAACATGCTGAACAGGATAGGATGAGTCCGCGCCGCATGGTTGTTGCGGTAGGTGTCGAGCGCTGTGGTCATTTGTGCGTGCAACGCATCGATCTGCTTGATGGTTACCGCTTGTTCAACCGACGAGTGATGTTCGACCAAATGGTGGACGTGCTCGCGAAGACGGGAGAGGTCTTGCTGCATCGTGGCGGCGGTAATGACGGCGGGCACCGTGATCCTCTGGTGACGATCCACATAGCTATTGACGCGCGCGAGATAGAACAGGAGCGCCGCGAAGGTGATGAGGAGCAGGGTCAGCATCACTCCGAAGGAGACGACGAATTTTTGCCCGATGGTGAGATGACGGAACCAACCGGTGAGCGATCCTTGCATGCGGCTACACTATCACAGGGTCGATACTGGTACCAGCAGCCGGCGGCCGCTTGGGGTCCGATTCAATCTGATCCCCGTGATTTCTAGAAAAGAGACGGGAAGCCCACGGCGGATGTCTTCGGTGCGGACCTTATCTTGCCAAAGCATGGCTCACCAGATCCACGCTCGACGGACTCAATGGCCGCGGACGTGCGCCTGCTGTTTGATTGCATGCACCAAATCACCGCCGACGACCAGGATCGCCATGAAATTTCGGTCCTTGCGCTGCTGGAGTGAACGGCCATAGGGTCCGATGTGATCACCCTAAGGCTTCGGCGTCGGTATTTCCCTGCCGCGATCCAGTCCTGGTTGGACCGGCATGGAAGACAGAGCCTCCCGATATCGAATCTCCAGGTCTTCGCGCTGATCGGGAGCGAACCATCGCCCGCCGGAACTCACCCTGACGAGGTACTCCTCAGGCTCGAAATTCACATCGAATTCCGCTGGGACTTCAGGAACGTTCGGCATCTGGCGGTCATACTTGCTGATGTCCGGCCCTGGACTATGTCGATCATGCACCGCACTCAACGACAAGAACAAAATAGGGTCTCGCAGTGAGAGCCAACCAGTGGTGGTTTCTTCTTCTCCATGCTCTGTCGCATGGCTCAAATGGAAATGGATGCGTTCCGACGGAGAGGCCTGGGCCAGCGCCTTCGACAACGCCGGGGCCAGGATGAAGATCTCCTCGTCCCGAAATGCTCTGGTCTTGTCGGCTTGACCCACAAATAGCCGGTGTACAACGTTTCGCCGCTCCCACGTCCGGACTCCTCGGAGTAATGTGCCTATCTCGGTGGGGGACAAGGTCGCAGGGTGTGTGTTGGCCGTTGAATCGGGATCCTCTACCACACTGACCTGGTTTAGCCCCGATTGATAGATGGGCTTCGGTGGTGCGACCGGTTTGCTCGCGCAACCGGCGACGATCATCCACCCAGCAAGAATGAGGGTGGTCTTGATCAGCCAGTGCTGTTCCCGGTTGCCCGCATATCTGATGCTGGTCATGGTTTCACCTCGTCTCGATGGGCCACTCCCACGTCGGACGACACACGATCGAATCCATATTCTTGTAAGAGGACTTGGATCGGAGGCGTGAGCAGAAATTCAATGAACTGGCCGGAGCCGGTGATATTTTGGGCTGTCCACACCGTTGCCACCCCATAACGGACCGGTGTGTGGGATTCTGCCGGCGCCGTGTCCAAGATACGGACCTTGGGATTGGAGACGGCATCGGTGCGATAGACGACGCCGACCTCAGCTTCCCCTTTGGCAACGAGATCGAGAACGGCGCGTGAGTGTTCACCGAAGACGTACTGGGACTTGAGTCGGGGTTCGAGATTGCTGTGTTTGAGGAATTGAGCGGCGACTTTCCCTACCGATGAGGTCTTTGGATCTCCCACCGCGAGTCGCCGCACCGGCACCGATTGAAGATCGTGAATGGAACCGACGGGAGCCGGGAGGGCCGTCCCCGTGATCAAGACCAGGGAGGTGCCGGCGTAGGTGCGCGTGGTCCCTTGAATGACCAGTCCTTTCTTATCGAGTTGTTCGATTTCCTCAAACAAGGAGGGCAGGAACACATCGACAGGCGCTCCCTGCTCAATCTGATTGCGGAGCGTCTGCGAGGGCCCGTAGACGACCCGTACGCTGATCTCACGGTGCTGCGCCTCAAAGAACGGCAGCACTTTCCCCAGAGCCTCCTTGAGACTATTGGCGGCGGCGATCGTGAGTGTCTCCGGTTGCGCGCGAACCGGCGCTGTCCAGATGGCGACAGCCAAGAGGCTGAAAAAGAGCATCATTCCTGACGATGTACGGCGGTGTCTCATGATCGTTCTCCTGACGATGGTGGATGAATGCGTGTTTTCCTAGAAAAAAAACTGATACTGAACATTGATCCGGTTTTCGATGAGATCGCTGCCAAATCCTGGCAGGCTTTCCCAGGGGAATCTGTCCGGCGCGCGCCCGCCGCTCCCGTAGGTGATATTCGAATAGTCGACGACGAGACGATTATTGTATGTCCCGTCGAAACTATAGTTGAGGGCGACGCCGAACTCCTTGAGCAGGTCATGCGTCTGTTTGGTGGATGGATCCATGAATCCATACCGCAGGGCGACTTCCAGTTTCCGGGGGATGACATATTTTCCGACTTGCGCATACCAGCCATACGCCTGCCCGAGTTCTACCGGGGGACCGAGGATGACCGAGGTGGCCGGGTCGAACGGAATGGAACCAGAATCGGCGTTCCGCACCCGCTGGTGCCTGTAATATCCTTCACCTTGCAAGGACCAGCCTTGGTACTTTGCGATGAAGTCGACCTCGTAGGTTTGAAAATCGTAGATGCCTCCGCCGAGAAGACGACCATTGTAGCTTTTCGTCACAGCCTGGCGATATGCGCGGGATACAATGTCGGAGCGGATGGAACTGAGGTAGTTCTGGCCGGGGTTGTAGGCGTATCCGGCTCCGATCGCCACTTGTGGCACGCGAGAATTGAGAATATCTCCCTGGCCGTATCCCGGATTACCCGAGATCTTGTACAACAACCGGGCGGTGTACATGAGTTCCCCCGTCATGAAGCGGGTGTCATAGTTGAACGTTCGACGTTGCGAAGCAGGGAGGCTCGAGTTGTTCGGAAGCGCTTGGCTGACGGCGGTTCCTTCTCGTGACAGATTTTTCCCAGCTCCATACCAGACACCGATGGCATAATTGAATATGTATTGATCCTCATCGCTGATTATCGTGACCCCGATGTCCCGACTGTTGAC
>JBEVJJ010000267.1:0-20240 GCA_040510255.1 Nitrospiraceae bacterium
GGAAGATCACCGTGCAGCAGGAAAACCAACACATCGGGATCTAGCGTCGAATCCTGCAGTTGCCGTTCGACCCGCCGAATCTCCGCCATTCCCGGCAGAAAGACCAGCAGACTACCCTGGTCTGTCGCGAGCGCGCGCCGAATCACGGCGGCTACCGCACGGTCGAGATGTTCCCTCATCGGCTGATCGGCATAGTGAGTCGTGACGGGAAAGAGTCGCCCTTCAGATGAAATAGTGGGCGCTCCATCCAGGAGTTTGGTGACGCCGGCGCAGTCGAGTGTGGCCGACATCACGAGCAGTCGCAGGTCTGGCCGGAAGAGGCGTTGTGTTTCCCGTGCGAGCGCCAGGCCGAGATCGCCCTGCAGGCTTCGTTCATGAAACTCATCGAAGATCACCAATCCATAACCGGCGAGCGATGGATCATGTTGCAGCAGGCGTGTGAGGATGCCGTCGGTGATGACCTCGATCTTGGTTGCCGTTCCGACTTGTGTATCGAGCCTGACACGATACCCGACCGTCTCGCCGACCGACTCGCCGAGCAACTGCGCCATGTAGCGGGCAGCCGCGCGAGCAGCCAAGCGGCGAGGCTCCAGCATCAACAGTTTGTGGCCCGCAAGCCATGTCTCCTTGTACAGGGCAAGCGGGATCTGTGTGGTTTTTCCGGCGCCGGGCGGAGCCGTCAACAACACATTCCGATGCTGCAGAAAGGCCCGGCGAAGATCGAGCAAGACCTCTTCAATTGGTAACCATTCCATGATACGGTGGCGGCACTCCTAACGTCTCAGGGACAGACTGTAACATTATGCAAGGGCGTCTAGCTTACGGAATTACCTTGGTGATCCGTGGCATTGCGGTGCCGCACATCGCGTACGAGGTCATATCATGACAACAAAAAAGCAATCCATCATCGCCTCGGGCGCTTGCTTCCTCGCGCTGGCGTCATTCGCTATGGCGGCTGATCTCAGCGGCTCATGGAAAGGGGAGCTGATAGGAGCTGACGGCAGTCAGGCGGGGATAGAGGTCGAGTTCAGCCAGCAAGGCTTGCCCCTATACTCCTACACCAATAATAAAGGGGTGACGCGTCAGGTCGAATTGTCACAAGAGGGGCAAACGGTCGAATACGTGCCAGCCGGCGGCGGTGTGCAACGACTGGTGGTGAAGGCCATCGAACGAGGACAGGGGCGGCTGTCGATCGCGATTGTCGGCTCCTTCGAAAAGGCCAGCCAGGGCTATCTAGATCAGCGGCATGAGGCGGCTTTGTTTGAGTATGCACTGGTGTCGGGCGGGTTGAAGATGCGGGTGACGACGCAATCCACGTCCCACTTCGGCGATAAGGATATGATCGTGGGCGGCGATCCGAATTCAGCTGTCGCTGAAGGTATGTTACAGAAGGTACGTTAGGATCATGACCGGATTGAAATGGACAAAGGATTCCCCGGCCCGCGCTGGCTGGTACTGGTATCGCGGACACAGTCACGAGGAGGAGCCGCTGATCGTCCAGGTCGACCAGGTCGGACAATTTCAATGGCCGGACGGTGGGTTTCAGGAAGTCACACTCGCCAAAGGGGAATGGGCCGGTCCGATCGAGCTTCCGAAGGATATCTGAGTGACGCTTCTTCCGCTGTCCTGTGAGCGAGCCCTGCTGGAGCGGTTTCTCAAGGCCGAGGCCATGGCCCTGTGGTCTGTACGCGCGGCGCAGCTCAAGAATGTGCCGCCGCATGTGCTGACATTTTTGCACCGCCACGAAGCCGAGGAGTATGCGCACCTCAAGCAATTCGAATCGATGCTGGGCACGACATCGTCAGGCAAGCAGATCCCGCCACGGGTCCCGCAGCAATGGGAGTCGCTCGCCGTTCATCTGTTCGGCTATGAAACGCTGGGGTTGGAGTTTGCAAAATTGCTCGTGGCGATCCGGCCGGACCTGTCCAGTATTCTGGAGGACGAGGAAGGGCACGTGTCATTTTTTGAACGAGAATTGCAACGTGTGCTCGCGGGCGGAGGTGGAGCTGCCGAGGGTGCCCGCGCATCGGCCGGCGCCTGGTGGAAAAAACTGTCTCGCACGTTGGGTCGTTATCTCGGCGATGCGAGTCTGGCCGCGCACCGGGAGGAACTGCATCGCGCCATCCTGGCTGCCATCGAATCGCGTTTCGTCAAGGTCGGTTTGTTGTTGAGGCAACAGCTAGGGGATGGGGAATAGTTGACGGGGAGTCGTGTCTTGCGCTTACATGGGCGCCAACTGCCCGACGATGCCCATCTTGCGGTATTTTTGTTCGCGTTGGCTGACAAGCTGATCGGTTGACAGGTCGGTGAGTTGGTAAAGTTGGTTCGTCAGGACCTTGGCGACTCGGTCGGCGACGGCCCGCAGACCGCGATGGGCTCCTCCGACCGGCTCGGGAATGACTTCGTCGACGATACCCAGACCGACGAGATCTTGGGCCGTCATCTTGAGCGCGGCCGCGGCATCGGGCACCTTGGCCGGGTTATCCCAGAGAATGGCCGCGCATCCCTCCGGCGAAATCACCGAATAGACCGAATGTTCCAACATGAGAATGCGATCGCTCACACCGAGAGCCAAGGCGCCGCCGCTGCCTCCTTCGCCGATGACGGTGGAAATGATCGGGACGGTAAGCCGTGACATGACCAGGAGATTGCGCGCGATCGCCTCCGCTTGGCCGCGCTCTTCTGCTCCGATACCCGGATAGGCTCCCGGCGTGTCGATGAACGTCATGATCGGACGACCGAATTTCTCGGCGAGCTTCATCAGGCGCAAGGCCTTGCGATAGCCTTCCGGATTCGGCATCCCGAAATTGCGCTGCATGCGTTCCTTGAGTGCCTTGCCTTTTTGATGCCCGATAATCATCACCGACCGGTCATTGAAGCGGGCAAAGCCTCCGACGATCGCGCGGTCATCGCCGAACAGGCGGTCGCCGTGGAGCTCCTGGAAATCCCGGCATAGCTCGTTCACATAGTCCAGGGTCGTGGGACGTTGGGGGTGCCTAGCCAGCTGGGTGCGTTGCCAGGGAGTCAGACTGCCGTAAAGTTCGTGTTCGACCTGCGCGAGCTTGGTTCGCAGTTTGCGAATCTCATCCGGCGCGCCGGATTTTGGAGATTCGGCAGAGGCGAGCTTTTCAATCTTTTCCTCGAGCTCACGAATTGGCTTCTCGAAATCCAGATAATCTCTCATGATTCCCTTTTCCCCTTAGGGGACTTCCTAGACCCGTTAGGATACCAAAGTGATCGTTCCCTTGCCTAGTACTTCCTCGATATCGGCCACAAAACGCTCACTTGGCGTGACTTTGACGTTCGGCAAGGGGGCCATTTTGGCCTCCCAATTCGGATCGACGGCAAACACCAACACAACCGTCGATGCGCCCGGATAGCGCATGAAGACTTCTCGCAGCAGAGGTAATTTCGTGGACATGGTGGGCGTGCCGTTCAACCGGATTGCGACTTGTGAGATGGCCTTGGTTTGCAGCTCCGTCAGCGGTTCGATCTTGGTCCCGCGGATTTTGGTGCCTTTTTCTCCCCTGTCCACATTTCCTGTCAAACGAATCACTTTCTCCGGCACGAAGAATTCGGCGCAGTCCTTGTAGAGGTCGGGGAAGGCTATCACTTCCACCATGCCATGTAAATCCTCTATGGTCAGATAAGCCATCCGGTCGCCTTTTTTGGTGAGCATCGATTTCACCGTCGTAATGATGCCGCACAATTTTACCTCGCGACCGTCAGGTATCGTTGCTAATGTTTCAGTGGTGATGGTGGTAAACAGACGAATCGCGTGCTCATAGCGGGCCAAGGGATGCGCGCTGATATAGAACCCGGTCAGTTCGCGCTCATATTTCAGCAACTCGCCTTGACTCCACTCAGGAACATCGGGGAGGGGCGGATCGGACAACAGCGCCTGCGTGTCTGCGATGAGCTCGCACCCGAACATACTGGTCTGGCCTTCAGCCCGTGCTTTTTGCATTGCGGCGCCCTCATCGACGGCCTGATCCAGAATGGCCATCAGTTGGGAACGCCGTCCGCCGGTTGAATCGAATGCACCCGCTTTGATGAGTCCTTCCAAGGTGCGTTTGTTGACTTTGTGCAGATCGACGCGGCGACAAAAATCGAAGAAGGATGTGAATGGCCCGGCCTCATTCCGATTGGCGATGATTGATTCCACGGCGCCTTCGCCCACGTTCTTGATCGCAGCCATGCCGAACCGAATGGCTCCCCCGACCACGGCAAAATGCTTCTGGCTTTGATTGACGTCCGGGGGCAATACCGGAATGCCCAGGCCGCGGCATTCGGTGAAGTAGCCGACGATCTTGTCCGCGTTCCCCATGTCACTGGTCATGAGGGCAGCCATGAACTCTGTCGGATAATGCGCCTTGAGATACGCGGTCTGATAGCAGACCACCGCGTAGGCGGCCGCATGTGACTTGTTGAACCCATAGCCGGCGAACTTCTGGATCAATTCATAGAGCTTGTCGGCCTTCTTCTCCGGGATTTTCTTTTGCTGCGCGCCTTCCAGGAACTTGGCGCGAAGTTTTTCCATCTCCTCCGGCTTCTTTTTACCCATCGCCCGGCGGAGAATGTCGGCCTGCCCCAGGGAGAATCCAGCCACGACGTTGGTGATTGCCATGACCTGTTCCTGATAGACGATGACTCCATACGTTTCCTTCAGGATCGGTTCGAGTTCGGGAGTCTCGTACAGGATGGGGATCTTGCCTTGCTTCCGCTTGATGAAGTCAGGAATGAGATCCATCGGGCCGGGACGGTAGAGGGCAATGATCGCGATGATGTCTTCGAACCGATCGGGTTTCAGCCCCATCAGCAGGTCACGCATGCCGGAGCTTTCCAGCTGGAAGAGGCCGGTGGTTTTTCCGGAGGCCAGAAGCGCAAAACTCTGCGGGTCGTCGTAAGGGATCTCGTCGATCGAAAAGGTGGAGGAGCGGGACGGTCCATCGTTGATCAGATTCACGGCCCAATGAATCATCGTCAGTGTTTTCAGTCCGAGAAAGTCGAACTTTACCAGTCCGATCTTCTCCACGTCGCCCATGGGATATTGGGTGACGATTTCGTCGTTGGCTCCCTTGTAGAGAGGCACATGCTCCGTCAGCGGTTGATCCGAAATCACCACGCCGGCCGCATGGGTGGACGCATGCCGCGCCAGCCCTTCGAGCGACTGGGCGACCGACATCAACTCCTTAACCTTCGCATCTTTGTCGACCAGTTCGCGAAGACGGGGTTCCTGCTCCAAGGCCTTATCGAGCGTCATCTTCAAATCATCCGGTACCAATTTCGCAATACGATCGACCTCAGCATAGGGCATGTCCAGCACGCGCCCGACATCGCGGATCGCGGCCTTGGCCTTCATGGTGCCGAATGTAATGATCTGGGCGACATGATCCTCGCCATACTTCTCAATGACATAGTTGATGACTTCGTCGCGCCGATCCATGCAAAAATCCATGTCGATATCGGGAAGTGATACGCGTTCCGGATTGAGGAACCGCTCGAAGAGCAGGCTGTACACCAGCGGGTCCAAATCGGTGATGCGCAAGGCATAAGCGACTAGGCTGCCGGCCGCGGACCCTCTGCCGGGACCCACGGGAATCCCTCGCGAGCGGGCAAACTTGATGATATCCCAGACGATCAGAAAGTATCCGGCAAATCCCATCGAGCAGATGACGGCCAATTCTTCCCGCAGGCGGCGCTCGTATACCATGGCTGGCATTCCACTCGGCCGTCGCGCCAGCCGATCCGCAAGTCCTTCCTTCGCGAGTTGATCGAGATAGGATTCGCGCGTCAATCCTTCAGGGACCTTGTACTGGGGAAGGTGAGTCTTGTTGAGCGCCAGTTCCAAGGTGCAGGCTTCGGCAATGCGGACGGTGTTCGAGACGGCGGTTGGAAGCTCACCAAATTCGGCATGAATTTCTTTGGTGGACTTCACATAAAGCTGGTCGGTATCAAACTTCATGCGAGTAGGATCGTTGATGGTTTTCCCCGTCTGCAGGCATAGCATGAGTTCGTGTGGGTGTGAATCTTCTTTCCGGAGGTAGTGACAGTCATTGGTGCCGACGAGGGGAATATCCAGTTTCTTGTGAATTTCCAGCAGTCCTTTATTCGCGACCCGCTGATGCTCCAGCCCATTGGCCTGCAGTTCGAGATAGTAGTTCTCCTTGCCGAAGATTTCCCGATGTTCGCCTGCCGCTTGCGTGGCTCCCGCCAGGTTGCCCCGCCCGATCAGATAGGAAACTTCTCCGCTCAAGCATCCTGACAGGGCGATGATTCCTTCATGGTGCTGCTGCAATAACTCTCGATCCATCCGAGGCTTATAATAAAATCCTTCAAGGTACGCTTTACTGACGAGTTTGATGAGATTGTGGTAGCCGGTTTGGTTTGAGGCCAGCAGGATCAGGTGGTAGTAATCGTTGTTGGCGAGCCCGCTGTCCTTCACATGACGGCTTCCGGGAGCCATGTAGGCTTCACACCCGATGATCGGTTTGACACCGGCGTCCTTGGCCTTGCGGTAGAACTCGATGGCCCCGAACATGTTGCCATGATCGGTCATGGCCACGGCCGGCTGCCCGAACGATTTGATTTGCTGGACGAGCGGATCGATCTGATTGGCGCCGTCAAGCAGACTGTATTGCGTGTGGAGATGAAGGTGGACGAATTGCGATGGCATGTCTGGAAGTTCTCGGGCGGATTTTAGAAGGGTGAAGGAGGGAAGTCAAACGAGGAGAAGGACGGGACGGATCGGTTCGTGTGCATCCCGTTCGCTCGCAGAGGCTGCACGATCAGAATGTGCTTCCTCAATGCGCGCGGTGAGGGATCCACCAACCGACCCTTTTCATGAGCGGTGTACCAATCAGAAGGAGCATTGTATCCAGGTGCTTCCCGGGCCCGTACCATCGGAATGTGCGCGCTCGATCGCCGCAATGAGATCGACATGGGGGCGCCTCACGTGACGTCACGTTCGTCAGTCGGAGAACAATGAGGCGTGGACTTAGGCAAACGAAATTCACCACACAGCGCACCCTCGCCCATCCTTTGTCAGCTGGTCTCACAAGAATTCCGAAGTATGGCACGAGCCGAGCAATGATGACAATTACTGCGGATCGCAAGCCGGCACGTCCTTGTCCTTGGCCGGGTCCATGGGTCTGCTGTTGACTTCAGAGACGTAGATCGACACGCCGCTGATTGACTGGACTGTGCGTTGCAAGAGAGGGATCGTTTCGCTCAAGACAGAGTGATAGGACTCGGCGAAACGTTCATCCATCACTTGATCTTTGGTCAACCGGGAAGCGATGTGCCGCCAGTTGTTCTCAACTTGCTCCTTCATCAGTTGCGATGATGGCGACGACGTTCCCTTCGTCATATCGGACCGGCTTGCCGCGATATAGTACAGCGCTTCGACGGGCTGGTGATCTTTTGTACAGGCCGTTGCCTTGAACACCCGGATGTCGTGTTGACTGAACGTGTCCTGTTGGTCAGGTTGGGGCGGCAGAATTCCCGCCGCGAGGGCAGTCCCTAGACCGATGACTGCAACAAGAAAGGCAACGTATCGACCGATGGATTTCATGACGGCTTCAAGTTTCGACGGCTAATATGAAGGGACGGTACCCGACCGGTCATGCTTCGTGCATGTCATGCAATTGAGGGTGGCGGCATGAGAAGCGTCAAATGATGAAGGTCGCATGACGGCAGCGTGGAGCAATGTCTCTATCGCACCCATGCTCATCTGATCCAGCCTCCTTCCCTGCACATTTCCCGAGGAGTTTGCGCAGGCTGCAGCTGCGGACAAAATATCCCTATAGGACATAATGCCCCTTTGAGGCGTGGTCGAAAACCGTGGCTAGGCTCATCGTCCGACCAATGTGCGAGTGAAAACCGTGCGCTTGAATGACCTTTCCTCTCTTCCCCAGATAACGGTCTATCGTCTGCACTTTCAGTGGGGGTACCCTCTCCAAACTAGTCCGCCATGGCCCATGGCTTGCACATGTTCTTGTGAGAATCGCTTTGTTCTCTTATCAAGGAGGGCGGGCATGAGACACAGAAGGACCCTAACAATGACATTGGTTCTGATAGGTGTGGTGGTTTTCACTTCCGCAAGTTTGGGAGAGAGCTTCTCCTCATCACCTTCGGAAACAGTTCACGGACAGATCATGAAGGTAGACGGTCAGACCTTTGTTGTGCGAGACGGTTCAGGCAGGGAGATCAAGCTACACGTTGACAACAACACGATGATGATGGACGGGACAACATTACACGAGGGAGATACCATCACTGCCGATGTCACGGCAAAAGGGCAGACGACCTACATCATTCCAGGCCCGCCTCCCTCGGAAGGTAAGGGGGCAAAGGGAGGGGCATCGGCATCAACAGAAATCGATAGGAACTCCCGTTTTCCATAGGTTGGCGAGCCATTCCGAAGGTGCATGTCCGGTATGTGAGTCAGCGGGGCCGGGAATGTGCGACAGATGAAGCGCAATCTGGTCAGAGCCGGGCGGACCGTCATCTCATAGCTTCTCGCCATACTTGAGGAAGTGCTGTTTTTTAGCCCCCTCAACCCAATTATCGCGAACAATTCGATCGGGGAATGTATTGAGCTTATTGGCCATGCGATCGATATCCGTGCGATCCCATCCGGCAATTTGCCGGAAGGTAGACAACCCCATGCGATTCAGCACTCGTTCGATCACTGGGCCGATGCCATGAATTTTCTTGAGATCGTCCTTGGAATGCGCTGGTGGATGAGCCGGTTTCGAGATGGTTTTCTCTCGCGGGGGTGATTCCGGCATCCGGTCGGCCGACTTGTTCCCGAGACCGCGCTGCTGAGCGACGCGATACTCGACAAGCCGTCTGCGCAGCGCCCCGATTTCTTCTTCGCGCTCGGTGATATCCATCACACGTCGCTCTTCGGCCTGCTCGAGGGCAATCTGTTTCGCCTCGATCTCCCGGAGGAGAGATTCTACTTCGACGCGAAGTTTCAGCAACTGGTCCTTGTGGTCCTGCACGGTCGCCTGATGGTGGGCCTCCTCTGTGCGGAAGCGTTCGTCCCGATGCAAGAGTTCCGATCGCAAGTCGTCGCACGCCGACTGCAGACGAAGGACTTGCGCATCCTTTTCCTCCACTGTCTTCCGGAATCGGTGTTGTTCGTCGGCGAGCTGGGTCTCGGCGGCGAACAGACGGTCTCGTAACGGCTCAAGGTCGCTGATGCGGATGCGAAGTTTCACGATCTCCGCATCTTTAATTTCAAGCTGATCCACCCAAGTTTTCAATGTCGCGATTTCCTGGTCGCGATTCACCATAAGATCCTGGGCCTGCTCCAATTCCGCCTTCATGTCGGCAGACGTCGCTGTCCGTTGATCGAGGATCGATTCCGTATGGCTCAATGCCTGCCGCAACGTTTCGGTTTCTCGCGCCATCGCGCTGGCATAGGTCGTTTTGTCGGCGAGGTCGGCTTCAAGCGAGGCGATATGTTCAGTCTTGCCTGTCAGATCAGCCTGGAGGTCCTTGAGGGCTGCCTCGGAGGCGATCATCTTCCCTTCCAGGATCTGCACAGCCGAGGTTCTCACTTTCAGTTCATGATGCAACGAATCCATTTCATGCTCGCGGCCGCGAAGGCGTGCGGCAATTTCCGAGAGTTGTTGGCGTTTTTCAGAAGTGGCAAAGCTCCGGAGCAACCAGCCCATGGCCAGCCCGATGACGGCGGCGACTATCAAACATCCAAAAATTTGTCCCATCAAACTCATGGTTCAGCGCTCCTCCTTGACATGGAGTTCAATTCGCCGATTCCGTTGCAAGCTTGCGCGAGTTCGATCAGTCGAGAGAGGACGGGTTGACCCGTATCCGACGGCTGCGAACCGATTGTGCAGGTCACGGTTGACGAAATACTGCCGTACCGCTTCGGCCCGGTTGTGACTTAATTGCAGATTGTACTGAGGATCTCCGATAGGATCCGTATGCCCTCCGATTTCAAAAGACAGCTCGGGTGCGCGCCGCACAATTGTCACCAGCTTGTCCAGCACGGACCGGCCGCGTGGGGTAATCGTGGCGCTGTTGCTCATGAACGCGACCGATTCGCGCCTGAGCACATCATCCAGTGCAGACTGAATGACGGCGTGTGATGGCGACGGGGGCCCGCTGGAAGATGCTGATGGAGGTGTGCTGGAAAGAACAGAAAGATGCTCATCGAGTTGATACCCCGGTCCGGTGATCGCAGTAAGTTCACGAATCACTTTAGCTTTGTGGTCGGTCGAGGAGACAGTGCCTTGCAGGGTAATGATGCGATCACGAATGTCGACGGAACTTTTTCCCTGCAGAGATGCGAGAAGTCCCAGCAATTCCGGCGCCGCGGATTCCCATCCGGCGGTCCCGACCTTATCGGTCACTTGGACTTGATTGGCGATGTTGACTCGACCGCCGGCTTTGAACAGTTCATGGGCTCGGGTCGTGAGCGCGCTTCGGCTTCCCTCCACGGCCATGGAACCGGAGAGGGTGAGCTGGTGGTTGTCGAGCGTCGCGTTGAATGATGGTGACGCGAGAGCCGCCTGGCCTGGCGGTACGTGACGGGGAATACAGATCAGCGCGAGTATTCCCAGTGCCAATGCTCCCGCACCAAAAATCGTCCCGCGTGTCATGCGCGCGCGTACTCTCGACCGGTTCATGGCAAGACGGTCAGCCCTCGCCATGATTCGGAGGGTGGTTCCTAATGCTATTCTCTCAGGCCGGACATGTGAGCCGACCGTCACAATGGGCTGCACGACATGACCGTATCGTGGCTGTAGGGCGGCCATCAGCGGCTGAAGCGTAACATATCGCTGGCGTCGAGGCTAGTGCGTCTTTTTGATGCAATGAATCAAGCGTCCGCGACTTGAAGTTGCTGAAACCTTCTGGTATTCTGCGCCCGCTTTTCGGTACGCTATTACCTGCCAATCACTCTTGAGACACGCATCAGGGGGAGTTCATCATGGCCAGCATTACGCGGGCATTGATCAGTGTTTCTGACAAAACGGGTGTGATCGATATGGCTCGGAGCCTTGCCGCTCTGGGAGCGGAACTGCTCTCAACGGGGGGCACCGCCAAGGTCCTTCGTGAGGCCGGCCTGACCGTCACCGACGTCGCGGCCTATACCGGATCGCCGGAGATACTGGATGGCCGCGTCAAAACGCTGCATCCCAAAATACATGGCGGGTTGTTGGCGCGACGCAGTCTTCCGGCTCATGTCTCGCAGATGCAGCAATATGACATCGGTCCGATCGACGTGGTGGTGGTGAACCTTTACCCGTTCGAAGCGACTGTAGCCAACCCGTCCTGCCCTTTTGAAGAGGCGATCGAAAACATCGATATCGGTGGCCCGTCCATGTTGCGTTCAGCGGCCAAGAATCATGACGATGTGCTTGTGGTGGTGGACCCGGTTGATTATGGACGGGTTCTGGATGGTTTGAAGAATGGGACCGTTTCGAGCGTCTTGCGGCGGGAGTTGGCAATGAAAGTTTTTCAACACACGGCTCGATACGATAGTCTGATTGCCTCCTATCTGGAACAGCAGACGCAGGGGGGAGACCTCAAATTCCCCGCCGTGCTCTCTCTTCAGTTTGAACGGGTGGAACAACTCCGGTACGGAGAAAATCCACACCAGCAGGGTGCCTTCTATCGGGATTTGCGCGGCGTGGAGCCGTCGGTCTCTCGTGGGAAAATCCTGCATGGTAAGGCGATGTCGTACAACAACTACCTCGATGCGAATTCCGCTCTCGAACTGGCCAAGGAGTTTTCCGAGACAGCCGTCGCAATTATCAAGCATAACAACCCGTGTGGGGCCGCGCTTGGCGCCTCGCCGGTCGAAGCCTATGTCAAAGCGCGGGAGACGGATCCTGTGTCGGCCTTCGGCGGTGTGTTGGCCTTCAATCGTCGGATCGATCTCGCCGCCGCCAAAGAGATCACGTCTACGTTTGTGGAGGTCGTGGTGGCCCCAGGGTTCGAGCCTGATGCGCTGATCGAACTCAAACGAAAAAAGGATCTCCGCCTGCTCGATGTGGGCCCCTTAACTGCAGTTCAGCAAGGCGGATATGATCTCAAAAAGCTTATCGGAGGTCTGATCGTGCAGGACCGTGACCTCGGGCGATTGACGGACCTCAAGAGTCTGCACGTGCCGACGGCCAGAAAACCGAGCGGAGAGGAATATGCCGCTTGTGGCTTCGCCTGGATTATCTGCAAGCACGTCAAGTCCAATGCGATTGTCTATGCCCGCCCTGGACAAACCGTCGGAATCGGCGCCGGGCAAATGAGTCGGGTCGATTCCGTGAAGCTTGCTGGCATGAAGGCGACATTGCCCATCAAAGGTTGTGTGATGGCGTCGGATGCATTCTTTCCATTCCGGGATGGACTGGACGCCGCGGCGCAGGCCGGGGTTACCACCGTTATCCAACCGGGTGGGTCCATTCGCGACCAGGAAGTGGTGAAAGCGGCCGATGAACATGGGATGGCGATGATCATGACCGGCATGCGCCACTTCCGCCATTGAGGGACGTTGAAACACGCCTCCAGCAGCGTTCTCGCAACACTCAGAAGACACTGGGCGCTCACCGTCTCGCGCCCGTGCGCAAACTTGAGGTGACTTCTTCGTCGCCTCGCGCACCTCAACGTACAGTCACGTGAAAGAGCCTGTCTCGGAAGGCTCGGGGCGGGCGGTTATGAATGGTGACGCTTCGCTTCCAAGACACGGCCGGCGTACCGTTTCGCCGGCGTCCGCAAACGTGACGCTCATTATTATTGGCGTCGCGGACCTCGCTGCGGCCTTTCTGAAGACGTGCATGAACGTCCCTACCGGCCTACGTACGACTTGAAAGCACAAAGAGGCATTCCGTGAAAGTTCTTGTCGTCGGGAGCGGTGGGCGGGAGCATGCACTGGTCTGGAAGATCGCGCAAAGCTCCCGTGTCACCCGCCTGTTCTGCGCGCCCGGCAACGCCGGGATCGACCGGTTGGCAACGTGTGTGCCGATCGCCACCGATGATGTCGCTCGCCTAAAACACTTTGCCATCGCCGAGAAAATCGATCTCACTGTCGTGGGACCGGAAGCGCCGTTGGCGCTGGGAATCGCAGACGAATTCCGCAAAGCAAAATTGCGCATCTTCGGCCCGACGAAGGCGGCGGCCCGCCTTGAATCGAGCAAGAGTTTTTCGAAGGAGCTTCTAACGAAGCACAGTATTCTCACGGCGCGCGCTCGCAGTTTTGATCGTCTCGAGCCGGCATTGGTCTATCTGGACGATCATCCGATTCCGGTGGTTGTGAAAGCCGATGGACTGGCTCAAGGCAAGGGAGTCGTGGTGGCCACATCCCGGAATGAGGCGCGTCAAGCGGTGCGGGATATGATGGAGAAGGCGACGTTTGGGCAGGCAGGCAGGCAGGTATTGATTGAGGAGTTCCTGGATGGCGAAGAGCTGACGGTTATGGCCTTTACCGACGGCAAAGCCGTCGTGCCCATGATCCCCGCGCAGGATCACAAACGAGTGGGGGACGGGGACGTTGGACCCAATACTGGGGGGATGGGGGCTTACGCGCCGGCGCCGATCGGGACTCCTGAACTACGGCAAGCAGTGATGCGCGACGTCCTGCAACCAGTTGTCGATGCAATGTCACGCCTAGGCTGTCCCTTCCAAGGCGTCTTGTATGCCGGAGTGATGATCGTAAAAGGACAGCCTTATGTACTGGAATTCAACGCGCGGATGGGTGACCCGGAGACGCAAGTCGTCCTCCCACTCCTCAAGACCGATCTCCTGGATGTGCTGGATGGCGTCGTCGATCATCGGCTCGATCAAGTCGCCGTGGAATGGCATGACGAAACGGCGATTTGTGTGGTACTTACCGCAAAAGGATATCCCGGCCCTTACAAGACCGGCACTCCGATCTATGGTCTGCCGGCCGCATCGTTGGGGGATCGGACCGTCGTCTTTCATGCAGGGACGGCACGACATGACTCCGCTGCCGTCACGGCGGGCGGGCGAGTACTCGGTGTCACCAGCCGAGCCCGCACGCTGCCGGAAGCCCGAGATGCGGTCTATCATGCTGTGCGCGCCATTTCGTTCGAAGGCTGTCACTATCGAACGGACATTGCCCGAAGGGCGATGCCATTGCGTGCCTAGGTCTCCAGTCCGCGTTCGGAAAGATTGATGCCCACCGTCCTTTCTTTGCTATCCGAGCACTGTCGGGAAACTTTTGCCAGGGTTGCCGAAGTTATTCGAGCCGGTGGGATCGTGGCGGTTCCAACTGAAAGTTCCTACGGCCTTGCCGTGTCACCCTTTCACGATGAGGCGGTGAACCGAATCTTCACGATCAAGGGCCGCGCCGGCGATAAGCCGATTCTTGTGCTCATTGGTGATCGCGCGCAAGTGCATTCACTGGTCGTGACGGTCCCGCTGGCTGCCGAACCGCTGATGGTGAACTTCTGGCCAGGCCCACTGACCATCGTGATGGACGCGCTTCCGTCATTGCCGCAGGCTCTTACTGCCGGAACCGGCTCGATCGGCGTTCGCCTGCCGTCCGTTCCCGTGCTGTGTGATCTCCTTAGAGAGGTGGGGCCACTGACCGGGACCAGCGCCAACCGGGCAGGCGAGCAGCCACTTGCAACGGCTCACCAAGTGTTGTCGGGATTGGGAGGTCACGTGGATCTCATCCTGGATAGTGGAGGCACACCTGGTGGACTGCCTTCGACCGTGCTTGACGTGCGCGCATCTGTCCGACTCCTCCGCGAAGGTGCTGTCCCTCGTACGGTCATTGCCTCGGTGCTGGAGGGTTTTGGTGTTCAACTTTCTCCATGAAGTGGCGACCAAGAATATGTATAATCACCGTCCTGGAGGACACTCATGATGACATGGCCGTCTAGAAGAATTGTTTTCACATTCGCGTGTGGCACGTTGATGACTCTTGCCTTGACCGGGTGTGACTATTGGCCTCCGGCATTGCAGGCTCAGATCGAACAGTTGCGCGCGGAAAGTCAGACTGCAGCCGCGGATAAAGCGCTCTTGCAGAACCAGCTCAATGCCGCGAATAGAGCGAAAGAAGAGTTGCAGGCGCGTGTCGAAGACTTGACCCGCGTCAATAGAGAGAAATCCGGGATGATTGCAAATCTCGAACGCAGTCTCACAGCAGAACGTGAACGGGCGGCAAGATTGACGAAGACGAATCCTGCCAAGGCGAAGCCCAAACCCGCACCGGCCATCAAACCTCTTCCCAAGCTCCCCCCAAAGGTCGTGCCGAAAACACAGCCCAAGAAAAAAACGAGCCAGATGCACCCCACGCGTGTGGGGTAATTTAGACCCACGTGAGTTGCCAAGTAGTGGCATTTTCGACGCTTGCGTAGCAAACCCTGCCCCTGCGTAGCTCTGATCCCATCCGTCGAGAGATGATTTTTTCACCGGCAGCCGAAATCGTGATTTAGAGGCCTGCTAAGTCGATGAAGAGGATGAAGAGGATGAAGAAGTCGAGGAAGGGTTGTTTGAACTCGGAGCGGATGTCCCGGAGGTCGATGGAGGGGGGGCTGTCGAGGGTGTTGAGGACTCCCCTGAAACGGAAGGAGCAGCGGATGCTGCGTCAGTCGTTGCCGGCTCACTCTTCTTTCCATCACCGGCCGCATCATTCGCTTTCTCCGATCCCTCTGCCCCTGCGGTTGGCTTGAGCTTATCGGAATAATCGGTCACATACCACCCGCTCCCTTTGAACATGATCGCCGGAGAGGAAATGAGTTTGGTGACTTCCTGTCCGCATCGGCTACAGGTCTTAATGGGATCGTCCTTGATGCCTTGCTTGAGTTCGAAACGATAGGCGCAATTCTGGCAGAGATATTCGTAGATAGGCACGATTCAATTCCTCCCACAACAAGACAATTGAGTATGCATCTCAAGATAACCCCAAATTTGTTTCAATCAAGAGCATAGAATCGAAAGATGTGCAGCAACACTTAGGTCAGACGCCCGATTGCTTGCTCGATCCGATTCAGTCCTTGTTCAATGGCTTCCATACTCGTGGCATAGGAGAGGCGGATATGGTGTCCGCTGCCGAATGGTTCCCCGGGGACAACGGCGACTTTGGCTTCCTGGAGTAGGTAATGTGCGACATCAGATGCAGAGGCTAGCAGACCTCCTTTCCATCGGCGATTGAGCACACCGGCAATATTGGGGAATGCATAAAAGGCTCCCCTCGGCATCCTGCAATGGATCCCGGGAATCTTATTGAGTCGTTCCACCATGCTATGCCGACGGCTGTCAAATTCCTGTACCATCTGTCGCGTAAAGGCATCCCCTGCGCGCAGGGCGGCGACGGCCGCTTTCTGAGAGATCGAACAAGGATTCGAAGTACTTTGGCTCTGAATATTCGCCATGGCAGTTAAGAGATCCTTCGGACCAGCTGCAAAGCCGATACGCCACCCGGTCATCGCATAGGCTTTTGACACCCCATTGACGATCACCGTGCGGGCGGCAACGTCCGGTCCGAGCGTGGCGATGCTGATGTGCCGAGTATCGTCATAGATAATCTTCTCATAGATTTCGTCCGAAATAATGACGAGATCATGTCGGAGCGCCACCGCGGCAATCCCCTCCAGCGTCTTGCGGTCATATGTGGCGCCAGTGGGGTTGGACGGACTGTTGATGATGATCGCCTTGGTGTGCTGCGTGACCATCGATTCGAGCTCGGCTTCGTGAATGGCATACCCCTCCTCCTCGCGGGTGTGGAGCAGGACGGGGGTCGCATCATTGAGGAGGACTTGATCATGATAGGAGACCCAATAGGGCGCCGGAATGATGAGCTCATCGCCTGCTTCCAGGAGTGCCTCCGCGATGTTGTACAGCGAATGCTTGGCGCCGCAGGACACCAGAATTTGAGTTTTCTCGTACTGAAGTCCCTGTTCCGCCTTGAGTTTGTCCGCGATAGCCGTCCGCAATTCATCGATACCGGACGAAGGGGTATATTTCGTGAATCCCGCGCGGATGGCGGCTTCTGCCGCGGCTTTGACCGGTTGCGGGGTATCGAAGTCTGGTTCTCCAGACGCGAAATCGATCACGTCGATGCCTTGAGCGGCCATCGCTTTGGCGGTTGCCGTAATACTGAGCGTTGGAGAAGGAACGACACGTGCGGTTCGAGCTGCGAGCTTCATAGTCTGTGCTCCCGGATGCGTTCTTCGAGACGATGCGCGACGACGGGGTGTAAGAATTCCTTCAAAGATCCTCCATGAGCGGCCACATCTTTGATGATGGTCGATGAGAGATACGAATACTCTTCGCTCGGCATCAAAAAAACGGTCTCCACGCTCTCGGCGAGTTTTCGATTGATCAAGGCCATTTGGAACTCGTGTTCGAAATCTGAAATGGCGCGCAGGCCTCTCAACACCGCATGAGCGCCGCTGCGCCGAACAAAATCGACGAGCAAACCGTTGAATGCCGTCACTTCGACATGCGCAATGTCTTTCGTAACCAATCGGACCATCTCCAGGCGTTCTTCAAGACTGAAGAGGGGATGCTTTCCGGGACTTGGCGCGATTGCGACGATCACCTTCTCAAAAATGCGCAGGCCGCGAGTCACGATATCTGTGTGCCCATGGGTCACAGGATCGAACGTGCCGGGATAGACACCAATCTTCATGACGACGGACGATCCTTTGTGTCCTGGCGAAACAGGCTCAAGCACGTGTCGCCATACTCGTAACGCCGATGGAAGAGCAACGTGTTAACGTGTGAGGGGAGGGCGGTCTTTCGGCCATGTTCGACGATGGTTACGGAGTGGGCTGTCAGGCCATGATGGGGCAGGCGTTCGAGCAATTGTATGAAATCGAGGGTCAACGCGTAGGGAGGATCGGCAAATAGGATGTCGTACGGACCTCTCCAGGACGGCGCATGTCCGAGGAACTGCTCGACCCGCGACGTGCACACGTGAAGATCAGAATCCCCCTGGCACCGCCCTAAATTCTCATGCAAGATCTGACAGGCCGTGTGATCCGCCTCCACAAAGGTGATATGCGCTGCGCCCCGACTCATGGCTTCAATACCGATTGCTCCCGTTCCCGCATAGAGGTCTAATACACGAGCTCCCACGGTGCGGTGACCCAATATGGAAAAAAGCGCCTCCTTGACTCGATCTGAGGTCGGTCGAAGCGTGTGGCCCGTGGGTGCCAAGAGCCGGCGGCCTCGGTGAACTCCCGCGATGACGCGCATATCATTTAGTAGAGGAAGGACCACGCTTTCATGCAGGAGCTCACTCTAACACAGCGTTTTTGAAGGGGTCAAGAATGGGGCGACGAGAAGATTTTCCGATCAGATTGGAGAAGTGGACTTTACCACCCTAAAGAAGACGTTGCGGATGATGAATCGAAGCAACTGCGCTTTGACGGGTTGTGGGTTGGCTCGCTATAATGCCGCCGGGCCACCGTCTGATGGCGATCTGTGAGGATTCGACCAGTCGGAACCCTCACTCACCTCGACGGGCCACGGAACGCGAAGGAGTTACCGCGTCCCGACCGTATGGGTTTCTCGAGCGGCGAGACTCTTCCGGCGATTGGCTGAAATCGTGCGGTCGATAATGGCACCGCAGTTGATACATTTCCAGGCGTAGAAGATGAGAAAGAAGTCTGAAAACCGCTCCAGCATCATTAATCCTTTACACTTCGGGCATTCCATTTTCTCCTCCTGGGTGGCTTCGTTCACTGCTGTAGGCATTCCCAAGCAAGAGCTGCACCAAAATGTCGACATTCATATTTTCAATGGGTTAGACAAGTACACAGGAGCGAAACTGCCTTAGCACGTGCCAAGGAACCGGTACAAAATCGTTCGAGGTGACATTTTTTTGTCGCGACGGCTCGCTGGAAAGAGAAAAAACCGTGGAGGTGGCATAGGGGAGTGGCCGGAAACAGAACGGCCACGCGAACGCCTCTTGAAACAAGGTCCCGACTCTCTCTCCGATGCGCAGTTGGTGGCGATTCTGTTGAGGGTAGGAAGGCAGGAGGCGTCGGCGGTGGATGTTGCCAGGGAAATTCTCCAACGTTTGCGGGGAGTATCGGGCCTGGTGCATTGTGGTCTCGAAGAGATCTGTGGCATTTCAGGGGTCGGGCATGCCAAGGCAGCACAGCTCAAAGCGGCCATCGAACTTGGACGTCGTGCGATGGCTGCACCGCTTTCGACCGGATTTCGCGTGACGTCCAGTGCGGATTTGTTCACACATTTTCATCCACGGTTGCGGAATCTCCGTCACGAGATCTTTACAATCGTTCTGCTCGATGCGAAAAATGCCATTATTCGCGAGGCAGTCGTGTCCGAAGGTACTCTGACGCACAGCATCGTCCATCCACGGGAGGTCTTCCAGTTGGCGATCCGTGAGTCTGCAGCCTCGATCATTCTCTTACACAATCATCCCAGCGGCGACCCCATGCCGAGTCAAGAAGACCGACTTCTCACGACGCGATTGACAGCCGGCGGTCAATTGCTCGGCATTCGCGTGTTGGACCATCTTGTCATCGGGGACGGGAGATACGTGAGTTTTGCCGACCAGGGCTGGATTGAGCCTGCGGCCGGCAGTTCCTAGTCAGTCTGCCCGTGCGAAACAGAGTCAGGTCAGTCAGGTCTGTGTGTCTTTGAGGTGATGATGGACGGCTAGATTTTCACCATGTACCGACTGCTCGCTGGGACACGAAACGCTGTCCTGACGACAACCCGAGGAGGACATCATGAGAGCAGTTCCCGTGGAATGCATGAGAAATGTAGCGGTGGTGTCTCACGCTGGATCGGGAAAAACCTCGTTAGTGGAGAGTCTTGTCCATGCGGCAGGCGCCATCCCTCACCTCGGTTCCGTCCTTAACGGAACGACCGTGTCTGATTTCGAGCCGGAGGAAATTCACCGGCGAACCTCACTGAATACCAGTGTCCTTCACTTCACATACAAAGATGTCGGCATTAATCTCGTCGATACTCCGGGCGCTTCGAGTTTTTTCGGGGAAACGCTGGCGGCCCTCCGTGCTGTAGATGGTGTCGTGCTCGTGATCAGTGCCGCCAGCGGTATGCGAAGCGAACTGGTTCGGTTGTGGAGCATCATTCGAGAGCTCAGGCTTCCCTGCCTGGTGTTCGTAAGCGAACTGGATAAGGAGGGGACGTCGCTGACGACGACCCTCGAGGCTATGCAAGCAGAGTTGGAGATGACGGGAATCCCGTTGCTGCTGCCTAACGGGACAGGGGGAGAATTGTGCGGGGTCATCGACGTGATTGGC
>JBEVJJ010000268.1:0-5000 GCA_040510255.1 Nitrospiraceae bacterium
AGCGCTGCCCATTGACTTCAATGGGTCCGGTCAGACCATTCAAGACTGTTTCAATCGCTCGTGACTTATCGGCCATCAAGTAATCGGACTTTGCAAGGGGTGGGAACGTCCCCGGAATCCCTTGTCCTTCGGCCTGATGGCATCCCATGCAGTAGGTCTTGTACAGTGTTCCCCCCTTAGCCAGGCGTGCAGAAGGATCATCTGTGGCAGGCGCCTGCGTGGACATTGGAGCCGCAGTGTGGGCGGCGGGTGATCTCGTCGCATCGTATGCCGATTCCGCCTGCTGCCCGGAATACATCGCTTTGTTCGCCGAGCCTTCCACCTTCAATTCTCCGAGCGCGCCTTTGTTGAACGCGCGCAAGATGGAGTGATCGACAAGCTTATAGGAACCGGGGACCTCCACCTTGAACTCCACGACGGCCGCGCCACCTGCCGGAACCAGCGTAGTCTGGACGTGCTCCTGGTACCGGGTCCCCGCTTCGGTGTACACACGATCGAAAATTTCGCCGATCACATGGAAGCTCGACACGAGATTCGGTCCTCCGTTCCCCACGAACAGGCGGATACGTTCCCCAACCTTGGCCTTGAGCGCATGGTCACCCAACAACGCGCCTTCGGCGCCGTTGAACACGACATAGGTCGGATGCTCTTCGACGGCCTTGCTCATATCGAAGGGTTGATGCCCCGGCTCGCGGTACTTCCCGACCGTGTAGAAATCGCTTTGCATCACATAATATTCCCGGTCTACCGGCGACAAGCCACCTGTCGGCTCGACGAGAATCAGGCCATACATTCCATTCGCCACATGCTCACCCACCGGCACAGCGGCGCAGTGATAGACATAGAGCCCTGGGTTGAGAGCCTTGAAGGTAAACTGCGTTTGACGGCCGGGCGCCGTATTGCTGCTGGCCGCACCGCCTCCGGGACCGGTCACGGCATGGAGATCGATGTTATGTGGAAATCGGCTATCGGGATGGTTCATGAGATGGAACTCGACCGTATCACCCTGCCGCACACGGATAAACTTTCCCGGCACCTTACCCCCAAAGGTCCAGAACGTGTATTCGACTCCTTCGGAGATGGGTAGATTGACCTCCGTGACTTCCAATTCCACGATGAGCTTGGCGGACTGCTTGCGCTTGATGGGGGGAGGAACCAGCGGCGCATCGGTCAGGACCGCTTTCAGTGATGATGCGGGAGCGCCGGATTTGCCCGTCGTGGGTCCCGTTTTCGTGGACGGCGCCTGGTGAGCGAGGGCCGATGGACTCCCACCTCCTACAGCCAATGCGATGAACAGGATTGCCAGGTGCTGTCGAAACCTTGGTCGAGCATACCTCAGTGCACCGCCCGATGATGCCGCACCGGCTTTCTCGTATTGGCCACTCATGGGACCTCCAGCCTGGATGATTGTCTGACTCATCGAATTCTTCTCGAATTACAACTCGGCCTGTTCCCTGACACCGGACTTGAACTCCTTGTAGATGACGAAGAGACGCCCGTTCTCCACTTTGGACGGCAGCCGGTCGAGCGGACGAGGCGCCGGACCTCCTAATACATGACCCGATACATCGAACACGCTGCCATGACAGGGACATTTGAAATGCTTCTCGCCTGGATCCCATGCATAGCCACACCCCAGGTGCGTGCACATCGGCGAAAATGCGACCGCCATCCCATCAGCCTGTTTGACTGCCCAGACGGCTTTGTGAGTCTTGGTCTCCACATAGCCATCGCGAATCGTCGCGATATATTCGAGTTGCGCTGGCTCGCCTACCGGCACCTCATTCACGCTTCCGATATCCACCCACGTGTTCTCACGACGCTTCAGCGCCGGAGAGATGAGATACCCGACCAGCGGAACGGCTAACCCGAGCCCGATGATTCCCGCTGCCGCCCTGGTCACCCATTGAAAGAAACGGCGACGCGATCCCTCCGGGGTAAGGATTGCCCCGGGATCTGCATCCCTTCTATGCTCATGTGGCATGAATCAGCATCTCCTTCGAGTAGGACTCACGGTCGGACGTTCTCTTGAACGTGGCGATCATGTTACAAGTCGGCAGCAGTCACGTACACTGTTAAAAGTGACAGGTCGCTTCGTCAGAAGGGAGCCTTCGCGAAATCCGCCCTCCCTCCGGGGAAGTTGGGCCCCGTCCTCGATCACGACGTGCCCATTCCAGTTCACAGCGTCTCACTCGCGCAGGAAACATGCGCACGGCTATAGACATTCAGCAAGCCGAAATGATCGGAAGCCGGCATACCCTGATTGTCCATGTCCTGCCCAAAGAGGGTTTGGGTCACACAATAGCCTGGCAGAAACGAGTCCTCCATCAAGTAGTCGATCTGTCGGGGACGACGCATTTCCACCCGATAGGCTGCCGTGATGGCAGCCTGTATCTCTGTATTTTCTCCGGCCATCAGATCGAGCAGCAGGGGAGGAAGGGGCGCGGTTTCCGCATCGGGAATCAACGGGTTCCGCGGCGGGTCCGCGGTATAGAGCTTGCCGTTGCCATTCGCAACACGTGACGTGTCGAGAAACCGCAATAACCTTACCTCTTCGTATTCGGGATGATCATCTTCGAAATTCAGATCGCCCCCGAAGATGATCCCCGCATCGTCTCGCTCCCTCTTCAGTTTGTTCAATGTGCGGATCAATCTGTTCAGTTCGCCGATACGGCGCAGCCTCGATTGCTCGATCTCCCATCGAAGTGAGACGTATCCGCCGAACATCCTTTTGCGATACAGGCCGGACATCATGGTCAAGAAGGGAGCACCCGCTTCGAACCCCGAGTGGAGATGCGTCGTGGCCACCAGATACTTCCGTACGTGTCCCGGAATAGAGATTTCGCCGATGAGACCATACCGTAACTCCTCCAGTTGAAAGCCGGCTGTCGTGCGGCATCGACCAAGCTCGCCGCTCAGTTTCAGACCGGCGAGCTTGTGAAGACGTAGCGGCTCCTTGGCAAGTATCACCAATCCGTTGTTCAGATCCGCGAACAAGGCCCGGTTCTCGCTCGCACGCATCCCGCAGGCATCGACTTGATGGACCTCGGTGTAGATGAGCCCGGCCTCCTTCAACGCCTCCACGTATCGCTCGGCCCGTGCAGGAAGCGGATTCACTTCCTGCAGGAACACGAGGTCCGGCGCAACGCGAGCGAGCTGCATGACTTGTAACTGAAACCGGCGTTCGTTCTCCTCCGGCGATTCGCCTGCCGCCACGCCGAACCGTCCGGTCAGCAGCCCATGCAGGGCGTTATAGGTTACGATCCGAAACGTGTCGGGAGCGACGGAGACTTCCTGCAATGGAGAGGCGACTGGCGCCTGCTGCGCCGGTCCGGCACAAGATAGAAGCCCGCCGGCACACAACACGAGCCAGACCCATCGACTCTTCACGGCTCATCCTTTGAAAGGTGATGCAACGTTGCCCGTATGCGATCGGAATACCAGTGTTGCACTTCTCCGGGACGGGCCAAAAGGTCTGTCGTGTGGATCGGTGTTCCATAATAGAGGGCGCCGGCATCGTCATCCGAGAAGAGGAACGTACCATTGAGCGCCACGGAACCAAAGGCGCCTCCGACCTTGGCAAAAGAGATGATGTCCACGCCCAGCGTGGGAGTGGTTGCGCTGCCCACGGCCCTCCCGATCGGCCCCACCGCGAGCGCAGCTCCGGCTCCGAGGAAGAAGCGGCTGTCGATAAATGATTCGATGCCCTGCTTCGTCATGACCAGCGCCACAACCTCGGCCCGAGAAATCCCGATCTGGAGCCCGACACCGGCGCCTATCACAGTAAAAAATGCCGGATCGCTCCACTGTCCCGTTCGCTCATCCTTCACCAACAATATCCCTTTTCCGTGGGCGGCTCCCATGAAGTAACCGATGCGCACCACATTAGGCGCGATGAAGATCGCCTGGGCTTCCTGCGCATGCCGGCGAAGCCAGGTCATGTCGGGGTGTTCCACAAATCGAGCGAGCGTCAAGCGTGATTCATCGACGAGTTCCTGAATATCAACCAGGTCGAGGGCGCGGCCCCGCTCCGGCGCCGCCATGACTAGACTCGCGACCACCACGCAGGTCAGGCATAACGCTCGGTGATGCCCGAGAGTGATCATCAGATTCTTCGGTGCTGCGGTACGATCTTGTCGAGGTGGTCTCACGAGATTGCTCGTCACAACCGGACTCGGGTTGCGAGGTCACTGAGGCATGAGGCTGGTTGCGGCACGGTGCAGATCCTGCGACGCGGGGTTGTTTCCCTCCTGTTTCATGATGATGTCGGACGGTCCCAGCTGCTTCCCATAATACGCGGCGTTCCAATCGTCCGACACGGTCATCAAAGCTCCATCGGCTGCAATGCCGACAAACGCTCCCTTTTTCAGTCCATACGAGACCATATCGGCCTTAATGCCATGGACCGAGGAGCCGCTGCCGACCGGCCCCACTGCCATTCCGGCATTGAGCCCGAGCTTGAAGTTCCTTTTGTAAAACTCCTCCACTCCTTTTTGCGTCTTGATCACAAGAACAACTTCAGTAATGTCGGCTCCCGCTTGGAGCCCGAAGCTCGCCGAGGCGACAGTATAGAAAATCGGACCGCGCCACTGTTCCGCTCCCTCCTGACGGACCAGCAAAACTCCTCTCCCGCCTGCTCCGCCGATAACAAATGCACCCCGCATGAACTCCGGCATGATGAACAACCCTCTGGAATCACCAGATATCTCTTGCAGAAAGTCTTTCATGCCGGGGTCGTCTCTGAATCGGTCCAATGTAATCCTCGCTTTATCCACGAGGAGCTGTTGCTCCGAAGGATCTTCCGCCCTCATGGGAATCGCCATGAGGAGAACGGATACGAACACGATCCATCCGGCACATTGTGGGGATCGAGAGGGACGTTGCATTGCCTGCTTCCTACTACAGCTGTAAATTCGGCGAAGCCGATACGAATTGTCGGCCGGCAAGGGCTTCACGAACGGCATGGGACAGATCCGCAATGAGTTTCTCTTTGATCACAT
>JBEVJJ010000269.1:0-5952 GCA_040510255.1 Nitrospiraceae bacterium
GGGCCGGCACGGCGCCTTCTTTGAAGTCCACATCAAGACTTGTGTAATCCATAAACTCTTTGATGTACGTCCGCATCGAACAGGCCAGAGAGACCGTGTCGAGATGCCGCGGATGGAGCTCGTGGGTCAGATGGCGGAAATCGTCGAGGATGTCTCCGAGTTTGTTCTTCAGAGAGCTCATGCGGGGCACCAAGAACGGCATCACGGATCTCACCGCTTTCTCCATGGCGCTCGCTTCGAGAATTAACGCCGTGATGCGTTGGCAATGGTCATCGTGCAGATCGCAGGCGATGCGACGACGTTCCTCCTCCTGCGCGGTAAAGAGCTTGGCCATTAGTTCCTGAAGTTCGATCCGATTGGCTTCCAGCTCGAGTTGATGCTGTCG
Organism: Nitrospiraceae bacterium; assembly: GCA_040510255.1. Lineage (GTDB taxonomy): Bacteria > Nitrospirota > Nitrospiria > Nitrospirales > Nitrospiraceae > DASSBQ01. The sequence continues at coordinate 386 of JBEVJJ010000269.1, forward strand.
CAACGATTCCTCGACCTGCTTCCGTCTGGTGATGTCTTTGAATGCGATCCTGAGCCGCTCCCGTTTGCCTTCCCCGCTCTTGACGAGAGCAGCCTGCACCGCGGCAAGGAACGTCCCTCCGTCCGGCTTCCTCATCCTCAAGTCACAGGAACCGGCCGTCTCATCGTTCAACACTCTACGAAAGAAGAGGAGGGCTGCATCTCCGTCGCCGTCGGCGAAACAGGCATAGAGGTTTTTCATCTCCCGCGTCGGGTCGAGACCCAGCAGCGCGGCGCCGGCGGGATTCACATCGTGGATTTTTCCCGTCACATCGATCGTGGCATAGCCGATCGGTATGGATTCGTACAATTCACGGTAGCGGTTCCGGCTCTCTTCTGCCTCGGCCTGCAAGCGGTGGAGTTCCTGACATTGCAGCTCCAATTCGACCTGGTGCACGCGCAGTTCGTGCACGAGCGACTCCACATTTTGCGGGGTCACCTTGGGCAGCGCGTGCAAGGACCGCCGGTTCAGCTGTTCTGCCTTTTCACGCAACCGGGCCAGATCCGATGGTTGTAACCCCATGAGCTACTCCTGAGGTTGCCCGATGTTCTTCGCCGACGGTTTGACGATGCTGCCAATACCGATTTGCTTCCCGTCTGATCCGCGAAACCAGAACAGTCGTATCGAGACATTGATGCGTGCCCCATCCTTCACAATATATTCCTTGTCGAACTCGACCGGCCGGCCGGTCCTGACCAACTGATCCACGACGTCGGCATTTCGCGCCCGATACTCCGCCTGCGTCAGCGACTGGTAAGTCATGTCCAGGATTTCTTCCCGTGTGCGACCCGTCAGTGCCAGGAAGGCCCGGTTCGCCTCCCGGAAGGCACCCTGGAGTGTCGTGAAAGCGAGGGCGCCCACTGAGGAATCAAACAACCCCCGGACCCGTTCGACCGCCTGGCGATGATCGGTCACTCGAGGCCAACCCACACTGCGACCAGCCGGGCAGCGTCAGCTCTCGCGACATGAACCACGCGACATGCCGTACGGATCTATCTTTGCAAGCAATGGGCCGCTCTTGAACAGGGCGCTTCCCTAGTGCAGTGCCGTCGGCCTTGGATCCAACGCCGAACAGCAGTTGATAGGCATCCGGCTTACCGATCATCTCCTGCACCTGGTATCCCGTCATCCGTTCGCACTCGTGATTCCACGCCAGCGTGCGTTGCTGGTCGTCGAACGTCACGGGCTCGTCTGTTTTCAGCAGCCAGCCCTGTGCCATACTGAACTGCGAAGAGAGGACCTCGGATGGCGGAGGCGCAATTTCCATTGGAGCAATCGGCGGCGGGCGAGTTTAGACGCCAAGACGATGCCTTCCGCCAGTGGGTCACGGCCGACGGACGCTCCGGCTTTCCGGCCACTTCAGGACGCTATCACCTCTACGTCTCCTGGGCCTGTCCCTGGGCGCACCGAACGATCATTGTCCGAAAATTGAAACACCTCGAGTCGGTTATCGGCATGACCGTCGTCGATCCAATCCGCGATGAACGGGGCTGGGCCTTTCGCGACGGACCGGGTCATTCGCAGGATGCGCTCAATGGCTTCCGGTTTCTCAGCGAGGCCTATCATGCGACCGCTCCCACGTATCGCGGACGCGTCACCGTGCCGGTGTTGTGGGATACCGTGACCAAGCGCATCGTCTCGAACTCCGACGACGATCTCATGCGCATGTTCAATCACGAGTTCAATCAATTTACATACAGCCGCGTCGATCTGTATCCGCAACCTCTGCGCCGGCAGATCGACGAGTGGAACGGCTTGTTATATGAGCATGTGAACGACGGGGTGTACCGCGCGGGGTTTGCAACATCTCAGGCCGCCTACGAGAAGGCCGTGCGCCGGCTTTTCGAGGCGCTCGAGCGGTTGGAGCATCGGCTGGCCGATCGCCGCTATCTCTTCGGCACGCAGGTCACCGAGACGGACTGGCGGCTCTTTGTGACGCTGGTCCGCTTCGATGCCGTCTATCACGGTCACTTCAAGTGCAACCTGCGGCGCATCGCCGACTATCCCAACCTGTTCGGGTACCTGAGAGATCTCTACCAGATCGACGGTATTGCCGACACGGTCAACTTCGACCACATCAAACGACATTATTACGTCACGCACGACGACATCAATCCCACGCGGATCGTTCCTCTCGGCCCGCTGCAAGACCTCGCTGCGCCGCACGGCCGCGATTCCATGGCCTAGAGTCGTCCATTGATCCAAATGGCCCTATTGCTAAATCGTGTAGGTAAAGTTATGAATAGAGCGGCCGGTCCTTCGATGCCTCGTGACCTACTGAGGTTGACCACAGGAAGGACACCATGCGGATGAGTCATTGGTTCGTGTTCCAGAGCGTAGGCGCCTGTCTCGCGATTGCTGCGTTCTGGACGATCTCAGCGGCCGCCCCTCCTCCACCGTCGAGCGTTGTCACATTCTCTGCCTGGGAACACAGGTTCGATGGTCCCGAGCAGCTGCCGGCCGGTCAAACGACGATCCGCTTGCGCAATCGTGGAAAAGAACCGCATCAACTGCAATTCCTTAAGCTCGAGGAAGGCAAGACTCCCGCCGATCTGACGGCGGCTCTCAAATCAGACAGTCGCATCATCCCGTCCTGGGCGAAACACATGGGAGGTCCGAACGGGGTCGATGCCGGCCAAGCGTCGGAAGCGACGCTGTACCTGGAGCCCGGTTCCTACGTCATCATCTGCGGTATTCCCGGCAAAAACCATCAAAGCCATGCGTCGCTCGGTATGCAGAAGGCGCTGCGGATCCGGGACACGAAGCCAGCTCCTCCTGAGTTCAAAGGCAACTTCCACATGGCCATGTTCGAGTATGAGTTTGTCGTGGTCCAACCGCTGAGAAAAGGCCGCCATAGCTTCTACGTCATCAATCGGGGCCATCAAATTCATCAGGCGAGTATCATCCGTCTGCATCCGGACGCATCGGTGGATGATGTGCTCACTGCGTTGGACCAGGACAATCCTTCGCGTCTGCCGGGGACACTCATCGGCGGCATGAGCGGTCTCGAGCCGGGACGCGACGGGACCTTTACGGCGGAGTTGTCTCCCGGCCGCTATACCATCATGTGTTTGTTTTCCAATCCCCACATCAGTCAATCCCATGCCGCCAAAGGCATGGTGTTGAACTTCACCATCGAATAACGACGAACCCCACGCGCGAATAGACGCGGACGTCTTTGACTTCACCGGAGGTCGTCGCGGCTTTTTGGGGTCGTCACGACAAACGGCTTCGCGTAGAGAAGGTCGGATGGCGCCTAGGGAACCACGATGGATTGTTCTGAATAGCCAATGTCCCTGAGCGTACCTTCCAAGGCGTCCACCATCAGGGGCGGACCGCACAGGTAAACGGCCACCTCAGGACCAGGAGCAGGCAGGTGCCGGCGCAAGATGTCGTCGGTGATGCGTCCCGTACCGTGCGCCCAGCCGGCCGGCGGCTGCTCCAGTACGTGATGGACATGGAAGGTCGCGTGCTCGCGAGCATTTGCGTCCCATTCGTCGCGGAAGATGATGTCGGCCTCGGTTTTGTTGGCAAAGACCAAGAACATCTCCACATTGAGGCCTTTCGCCAGGATCCAGCGGATAATGGAGATCATCGGGGTGATGCCGGTGCCGCCGGCCACAAACCCGACCTGCTTGGCCCTCCCGTCCACCCAGTGACCACCCGTGTTCGGCCCGCTCATCAGCACGGAGTCACCGACTTCCCGGTCATGCAAATACTTGGACACCAGACCGTTTTCGTACCGCTTCACGGTGAGATCGAAATATCCCGTCGTGCCGGGCACGGACGACGGTGTATACGGCCGCTTGACCGCTTTGTCGTTGATCGTGGCATGCACGTAGAGATGATCGCCGGGGAGCATGTCCAACATGGCATCCTCGGGCAGCGCGAAGCAAAACGTCTTTGTGTCATGCGTGTCTTGATGCATCGCCGTCAGCTCGTAAGGCGCGGGCATCTTCGTCTTGATGCGTGTCACCTGATTCATGCGCTCATCATACGAGTCCGACAACGTGGTCGCAACCCGAAGTGGTCCTAAGAGAACAATGTACGGAGATTCAGCGGTGGGGGCCGTGAAGGACGGGAGCGGTAAAATGCGCCGCAAGTTCCTCGCGGGTCGAGACTCGTTTTCGCTTTGCCAATTGGATCAGCTCATCATTCTGTAGCCGCAGACCACTCGTCGATACGATGACATCTCTCCCTCGCAGGTCGATTGCTATGTCGGATTTTAAGGTGGCACGCCACTGCCACTCGGCTGCAACCTTTGCAACGGCTCGTTCGAATTCACGGGCGTCTTGCTCCGTATCCCAACTCGTCAGCCAAGCGACCTCTCGGGATTGCCCGCAATTGGCAACGACCCAGCGGTCTCCATCCCAGCCGTTCCAAGCAGCTTGGTCGATGTTTGAATTTAGACTGCGCAGCCACAAAGAGACGAGCAGCTCGCCCATGGTGTCCTGGAACATCACCCGACATCCGATCGTCTCAACCATCCCGGAAAACTCAGTGAGGTCGATAGCGAGAAATGGGGTCCTTCCTTTGGTCTTGATATGAATGATCTGCTCCGTGGATGCGGGAAGAGTCTTCAACCCGTTTTTGCCTTCGTGATAGGCGAAGCGATAGCCATAGGTATAGGGAAAGACGACGCGCTCGTGAACCAGCGCTGACTCGTCACTCAATGGTTGGAACTTCCTGTCACGAGAAAACTCGATGACCTCTTCGGGATCTCTTGCCGTGCCAAGTAGACCCATGGATTGTGCTGCGCGTAGGTTGGCATCGCCCTCTATCGCAGCTTGGAGTGCCGTGTTGGCGTCTGCCTGTTGTTGCCACACTGGGGCATCCTTGAACACCTCCGGAAAGTGCTGATGTTGGAGTGCGTGAACGATCTCATGGGCGAGGGTAAGCTCATCGCCGAGGTTGCCAAGTGAGTTGAGATAAATCCCACCTTTCTCTGATCGTGCAGGCTCGCTGACGATATACAACGTTTGCTGGCGGGGCATGTAGACTCCGGCCGCTGATCGTGACAGCAGTCCGATATTCTCATAACTGACTTCTCCTCCCTCGGGAAACAATCCCATGGTTTGATACGCAGCCTGCCTCACTCTCCAGGCATCAGACTGATGAATGGCAGCCGCCTGCTCACGAAAAATCTCATGCAACTCGGCTCGATTGACCAATGTGACGGCCAGGGGATGGTTCACCGACAACCCAGACGCGTAACTCGCTCGATCCACCGTGTCGTGGATACGACTCTGATCGAGTTGCGAGTTAGCGATCAGCTGCGGCTGAGTGCATGCAGGCATGTTCGAGAGGGCAATGATCCAGGAGAGATAGGTGCTACCTAGGTAAATGATGCGATATTGGCATTTTTGCACGGGCGAACCCCTTTGGAGAGGAGATCAGTTCGCCTCGTCGGTTCGCAAACCTCGTGCCATCCCGATATTTACGCTTGACTGCAAAGTCATTGGTACTGCAAACCGACTATCTCTAAGCGCTAGTTCCTGTTGGCTGCCAGCAGGCTCGAACGGGAAGAA
>JBEVJJ010000270.1:0-16477 GCA_040510255.1 Nitrospiraceae bacterium
GCAACCTTCCCAGGATTCGGTCTGTTCAGGTCCATAAAACGCAATGTGCGGATTAATCAAGACCGTGGCGGGAAATCCGCCTTCTCCAGGACAATCCATGACGACCAGCTGCTGCGAGCGACCGACCTGTGGCGCAGCAAGCCCGATGCCTGGTTCATCATACATGGTCTCGAACATGTCGTCGACGAGCTGTTGAACGGACGATTTCTTGATTTCGGACAGCTCAATGGGCAGCGCCTGCTGCCTAAGCATGGGATGTCCTAGTTTGATCACCTTGATCAAGGCCATGAGCAGAACTCAACAATAACCGTTCAGAACCAATCCGAAACCACCTCTCGTCTGTATGTAACACAGCCTTCCTCGGTGCTGCAAGATATCGAAGGATACCTGTGGCCTTCTACGATGAACGACGCCGTTTCACTTCAGGAATCTCGAAAGAATCCTTCGCACCACTCCACCAGTCCGTCCATTCCTGAACCCAGTGCTGGCGGTCCTGCTTGCTCGAGTTCTCCCAATCATGAAAATCCGTCTCATGGCGGGTCAACATCCACAATGATTGCAATGCGGAGATGGAGACATACCGCTCGTCGTCCGCAACCAGATCAATGAGCGGTTGGATCACTCCCTTGTGTCGAACATAGCGGGCTTCGAACGCCGCAGATTTTCGAATGACCGAGTTGGCATCTTTTGCCATGACTTCGATTGCGCTGGGCGCCTCACTAGGATCGAGACGAATCGCCACTCGCAAGGCGTGTTCGCGAATACGGGGTAATTCATTCGCCTGTTTTGCTGTCTCGATCAAGGCCGGCGCGGCTGTCGGAGACTTCAGCATGGCAAGCGTCTCGATGGCATTGTACCGGATGCGAGGACCTGGCATGGTCAGCGCCTTCATGACGACCGGGACGACGGGTTCCCCCAAGTGGACGAATTCCCCCATGGCCCAGAATTCCTGCTTCCCTTCGAGAAGGGGCAGCAGGGCCTCTGCCCGCTGAAGTTCTTCGGGCGTAAGCGGCAACGTATTTTGAGGGACGGACACATCGGGAACCGGCTGAGCCCTGGGTGGCGGAGCCTCATACGGTATCTGAGCCAGTCTGACCCAACCGTCGGACCTCCCCGTCACATCGGCAGAAGACGGCAGAATGAAGCCGAACAGCATCGGGAGACAGAGGGCAACAATTGCGGATCGAGTCAGCATTGACACACCCCTTTTCAACCTACCCAATTCATCTTGTCAGTCTATCCTACCAACTCATCCTACGAATGCGCTAGCTTCCCTGCTCCTTTGTGCCGGAAGACGGTGGCTCTTCCCGCCGATGCACCACTTCATACAGAACGGGCAGTACGACAAGAATCAAGACTGCGGCAGTCAGCATCCCGCCCACCACCACGCGTGCGAGTGGCTTCTGGGCTTGTGACCCGATACCGGTCGCTACCGCCGCTGGCAGAAGACCAATTGCAGCCGCCAGTGTCGCCATGAGGATCGGACGCATCTGTGTGTCTGCCCCCTTAATGATGGCGTCTCTTATGGACATGCCACCGACCCGATAATCCTCGATCCGTGAAATAAGCAGGACGCCACCAAGAATGGCGACTCCCAGGGTGGAAATCACGCCGACTGCGGCCGAAATGCTGAAATGGGTTCCAGTGAGGGCGAGGGCCAGAATTCCCCCAATCAACGCAAACGGGACCGTGACCAGAACCAGTAAGGCATTTTTGATTGAACCGAAGGCTGTATATAAAAGAAACAGGATGACCACCAGACTCAACGGTACAATTTTCGCCAACCGCTTTTGCTCGTCTCTCAACTGATCATATTGCCCCGCCCATTCCATGCGGTAGCGTTCAGGAAGTACCACCGCTTTCGCCAGCTTCCCTTGCGCCTCCTTGACCGTGCTTTCAAGGTCGCGATCACGAACGCTAAATTTGATCGGAATATACCGTTCATTATTTTCACGGTAGATAATAAACGCTCCTGTTTGGGTAGTGATGGAGGCCACTTGTTTCAGAGGAATGCGCGCGCCGTCCGGGGTGTTGACCAGGATATTCCCGATTGTTTCGGGGTCCTGCCGGTATTCCGGCAGAAAACGGACGATGAGATCGAATAACCGCTCGCCTTCATAAACCTGAGTGACCGCCTGTCCGCCGATTGCAGCCTGGACGACGGCATTGACATCCGACACCTGTAAGCCGTAGCGCGCACTCGCTTCTCGATCGACCTGTATAAGGAGGTTCGGCTGCCCCATCAATTTGAAGATACCAAGATCCTTCACGCCCTGAATGCCTCCCATGATTTTCTCAATATCAGCAGCCTTTGCCTCCATGAGTTTCAAATCGCTCCCGAACAACTTGATCGAGTTTTCGCCTTTGACTCCGGACATTGCTTCTTCGACGTTATCTTGAATGACCTGCGAAAAATTAAAGATGACCCCGGGAATAGATTTCAACCGCTCTTCGATTTCCTCGATCAGTCGATCCTTCGTCATTCCCGAACGCCATTCCCCCACCGGCTTCAAGTTCGCTAAGAATTCTGCATTAAAAAAACTGGTGGGATCGGTGCCGTCGTCAGGCCGGCCGAGTTGCGACACGATCGTCGAGACCTCCGGAGACTGTCGAAAACTCTGACGAATCTGTCCCGTGAGCCGAGCCGCTTGATCGAAGGAGATGTCGACGGGCATCGTGGCCCGCACCCAGAGATTTCCCTCTTCCAAGGCCGGCATGAACTCCCCGCCCACAAATTGCAGCGTTACGCCGGCGAATATCAGGACAACCAATGAGATGCCAATGACGATCGTCCTGTTCGACAAGGCCCAGCGCAACGCAGCCTGGTGGATGCGGCGCGTGGCGCGAACAACTGCCGTGTCCTCTTCGCGAATCGGGCCGTTCAGAAGGAGTGAGCACAGCACCGGAGCCAGCGTGAATGCCATCAGCAGCGCGCCGAGCAATGCAAATCCATAGGTAATCGACATCGGCGCAAAAATTTTCCCCGGCACCCCGGTCATCGTGAACAAGGGAATAAAGGCGACGACGATGATGGCTGTCGAGAAGAAAATCGGCTGACCGACCTGGCGCGCCGCTCTGACGATCTGCTGTGGCACCGTCAGAGCGACACGGCGATCATGCGCGAGATGACTGAAAATGCTTTCGACCATGATCAACGTTGCGTCCACGATAATCCCGAAATCGATCGATCCTAATGAAATCAAGTTTGCCGACTGCCCGACAAACACCATCATGGTAAAGGTGAACAGCAAAGACAGTGGAATCGTCAGCGCAACGATCATAGCCGCACGAAAATGTCCTAAGAAGACAAACAAGATGATGAAGACCAGCACCATTCCACTGATCAGAATATCCGTCACCGTTTCTACCGTCGTATGGATAAGGGCGGTCCGGTCATAGAATGTTTTTACCTTCACGCCATCCGGCAGCTTCCATTTGTTCAGCTCATCCACTTTCTCCCGCACACGATCAAGCACGGACAAGGCCTTGTATCCGCGCTGCAGCAGAATGACCCCTTCTACGACATCATCGTTGTCATCAATTCCCACCTTGCCCAGACGGACCCGATGACCGACGGAAACCGTCCCCAGAGTCCTTACGAAGATCGGCGTGCCTTCTTTTTCCGCCACCATGACGTGCTCGATATCCTGCAGGCTGTTGATGAGCCCCAGTCCCCGAATATTGAAATTTTGTGCGCCGATCGTCAGATAGTTCCCCCCCACATTCGCATTGCTGTTGTTCAGCGCCTGCATGACCTGAGAGAGGCTGACCCCATAGCTGATCAATTTCCCCGGATCGATATCGACGTGATACTCCTTGGTCGTTCCCCCAAAGGCCGTGACGTCAATCACGCCCGGGACGCGCTTGAATTCCCGCCGCACCTGCCAATCCTGAATGGTCTTAAGGTCTGTGAGATTCTGGCCGGTACCGGCCAGTTCATAGCGGTAAATTTCGGCGATCGCCCACCATGGAGACAATGTCGGCTGCGCGCTGGGCGGAAGAGTCACGGTCGCCAATCGATTGACCACTTCCTGCCGGTCGCGAAAGTAGTCGGTGCCGAAATCGAAATAGATCTTGATGTCGCTGAGGCCAAAAATCGAGAGAGACCGGATATCGGTGAGCCCCGGCATGCCGTTCAGCATGACCTCGATCGGAATCGTAATCTGTCGCTCGATTTCTTCGGCGGACCACCCGGGATACTGGGTAATGACCTCGACCATGGGAGGAGAAGGATCGGGATAGGCGACGATGTCGAGGAGATTAAAGGCGTAGAGACCGCCGAAGAACAGCGCGAAGCCGAGTGCGCACAAGAGAAACCGCTGTACGAGGGAGATCTCGACGATACGCGCGATCATCTTTTGGATCGAGGATCGCCAACGGAGGCATGCGGATGCTGGAGGTCGATCACCCTCTGGCCTCCTGGCCTTTCACCAACACCGCTCCTTTGGTAACGATGCGTTGGCCAGGAGACAGGCCTTCCAACACCCGAACGAGATCGGGCGAGATACTGGTTACTCTCACTGCGCGGCGCACATACTTATCCGCAGACTCGACCAGATAGACGAAATGCTTTCCGTCAACCTCGACGACGGCCTCCCTAGGGATGGTCAGCAAGGGACCGGCGTCTCCGACATCCACGCGCAGCCTTACAAACATTTCCGGTTTCAAGCGGTGGTCCTGATTATCCACCCAGGCGCGTACCTTGATCGTCCTCGTATTGGGATCGACCACGTCACCGATAGACGCGACGACGGCGGCAAAATCAACATCCGGATAGGCCTCGACATTCACGCGCGCAACCTGACTGACTTTGACCAGCGCGAGGTCGCGCTCGTAGACATCAGCCACGACCTGCAGCCGGTCCAGATCGGCAACGGTAAACAGAACCTGAGAGGCATCCCCTCCGACTGACTGGCCGGGTGTCACGGACCGTTCCACCACCGTCCCGGTCAATGAGCTTTTCATGTCGAACCGCGAAGTGATCCGTTGCTGCGCGAGCGGCTTCTCGAGCTCGGATGCCTGAATCCTGAGGGAGAGCAGCCGCTCCTTTGCCCGCCGGAATTCCGCTCGCGCCTTGATCAAATCGTTTTCAGCCTGCTTCAGATCTTTTAACGCCAGCGCTTTGTTCTGGTACAGTTCCTTCGCAAGCTCGCTGGCGCGGGTTGCATACTCGAGCTCGGACGCTTCTTTGACAAAATCCGAGTAGGCTATGGTGATGTCCTGGCTATCGATGATCACCAAGGTATCACCGGCTTTCACGCGATCTCCGAGGTGCGCACGGACTTCGACAACCCGACCCTGCAAAGGAGAAGAAATCTTTGAGTATCGATCTTCTCCGTATGCCACCTTTCCTGCAAGCGTGAGTTCCGGCTGAACGGGTTTGACGTCGACCAACGCCGTTTCGATCTGGCTGATCGGCTGAGCAAGTCCTTCCGCCTTGGGACCGGTGAGCGCCGTGGCGGTATCGGAAGCAGCAGGTTCTTGAGTCTTGCCGCAGCCGATCAGACTCATGGACGCAAGAAGAAGCACGATCACAGCACGTGGCCGGCTCACGAGGAAATCTCCTGTCCGACTGAGTTTTCAAGTTGAAAGAGATTATGTTGATAGGCGAAGAGCGCTTCGATGTAGTTTTGTTGAATGGTGCGCGACGTTCGTGCCGCGTCTAGCAAGTCGAGAATCGTCGCACCTCCCCGCTCGTAGGCCCGTTCAACGATGGTGAAGGTCGATCGCGCATCATCCAACACTCCCGCCAAATAGGCCTCGACCAATCTCCGGCTCTGTAGCAGGTTTTGATACGCCACATCGACTTGATTCTCCACCTGATTGACGGTCTTGTCCAGATCCGCCTGGGCCGATTGTGCGGCCACTTCGGCCTGTACAACCCCACCCTGATTTCTATTGAAGAGGGGAAGCGGCACCCCGAAATTCAAGATTCCCATCTGCGGAATATCCGGTCCTTGAGGACCCTGGACCGAATACCCCGCTCCGATGGTGACGTCTGGATATCGATAGGCTCTTGCCAGTTTCAGATCGGCCGCCCGCTGGGAATAGGCGGCCCGCTTTGCTCGAAGGTCAGGCCGTGCCTCCATGGCGACAGACCGCAACTTGTCGATATCGGGATCGACACGTCTATAGTCCAGCTCCGTGGTCAGTTCTAGACGCGAAGCCGGGGAGAGCCGGAGGAGTTGACGCATATCCGAACGAGCGGATTCCGCTTCCTGCAGGGACTCGATCACCTGTGCTTGGAAGTCGACAACCTGCAGGCGGATGCGAATCAGATCGATCTCCGCGATGTAGCCCTTCTTGAAGCGGATCGTGTTGATTTCCATGATTCGCGCGAAACGGTCCCGATTCTCTTCGGCCAGCGCCAGCCGCCGTTGTGCGAGCTGAACGCGATAGTAGGCGTCCTTCAATGTAAAACTGAGTTGCCGTATGACATCCTCGAATCCTGCTTCCGACGATTGGGCCCCAAAGCCGGCGCTTTCGATTCGATACCCGCGCTTGCCGGCCACTTCGAAAAGTTGCTGCACTTGTGTCTGAACTTCGCCGCTCTTGACCAAGGTATTACCTTGTGTCCACGAACTCTGAGTGCCGACCAGCAGGAGTGGATTCGGAAACAGCTTTGCGGTAATCTGCTGCCCTTTGCTGTAATCGATACCGTACCTAGCAATCAATACATCAAGATTCTGTTTTAGGAACAGTGATAGCGCATCGGCAAGACTCAGACGTACCGTTCCCGGTGGAACCGGAGAAACCCTGATAGGCGGCTCTGAACGTTGCGCCGCCGGAGACATCTCGACAGGAACCGTCCACCAGGTCACGAGGCCGACCGTTATCGCCGCCCGCACAACCCTTCCACACGCATTCATCCGGTTGATCTCACTTGGACTGTACGTTCATGACGAGTGGATATACCTGGACAGGCACGGTGATCTTACCAGGACGTGCCACTAGTATACTGATTCTCATGGGCTTTTGAAACAATGTCCACTCCCGAGTGATTCAGTGCATCTTTAGCTCCGTCCAGGCCCGGTCATAGGCTCGGACAGCTTGACCGACATCCCGCATCCATTCCAACCTCCCCAGCAGTTCGTCTGGTGGATAAACGGCCGGATTGTTCAGGATTGCAGGTTTCACCAGGCTTGCAACGGACCGGGGAGATGCCGCAAAGAGAAGACGTTCCGACGTGCGGGCCGCAACCTCCGGATCGAGCAAAAAATTGATGAATCGATGGGCGAGATCTTTCTGAGGAGCGGATCCCAATATCACCAGGCAATCGGCCCAAATCGTGCCGCCCTCTTTAGGCACCACATAGCGGATCGACGGACGATCTTTCATGGCACGTGCCACAGGACCACCCCACCCCTGCGCGAGGACCACCTCACCGGAGGCAAGCAACTGGTCGTAATGGTCGCTGGTATACGTTTTCACCAAAACCTTCTGTTCCATAAGCTTGCGCTTCGCCTGCTCGATGACGCGGGGATCTGTCTCGTTCAAGGAATGACCGAGCCATCGGAGGGTCGCGCCAAACACTTCACGCTGATCATTCAACATGCTGATTCGTCCGGCATAACGGGAATCCCAGAGCACGGACCAGCTATCCGGAGGAGTGGTGATGAATTGTGAATCGTAGCCAATCCCGACCGTTCCCCACAGATAGGGAACGGAGTACCGCTGTTCGGGATCGAACGCCAGGTGTTGAAGGTGCTCTCTGAGTAACACCGCGTTCGGGATCTTGGCGGCGTCCAACTCTGCCAACAATCCTTCCTGCCGCATGATCGCAACCATGAAATCCGAGGGAACTGCGACGTCGTACCCCGTCGCTCCGCTTTGGAGTTTTGCCAACAGTTCCTCATTGCTGCTGAACACATCGACGATCACCTTGGCCTGTTCGCGTCGTTCAAACTCCGCGAGGATTTCCGGCCCGACATAGTCCGACCATGTGAAATAATGAAGAATCTGCACCTCTGCTGTGCCGGAAGTATGGCTACCGGGGTCGGCTGCCTGCCCACAGGACGACAACACCACCGCGACTACTGCCAGACATGACGTGACACGCGGCCAGGCGGATCGCTTCACAATCACCTATGCTAGGCGAATTTTCGTTGCAGCAGGAGAGACAAACCGACCAAGCCCATCGAGGCCAGCACAACCATCGTGGATAGGGCATTGATCTCCGGGGTAATCCCGGCTTTGATCATCGAATACACCTTGAGCGGCAACGTCGTGGCGCCGGGGCCCGCCACGAAGAACGTCACAATAAAATCATCCAACGATACGGTAAAGGCGATGAGCCCAGCCCCCACAATAGCAGGCCGAAGCAGGGGTTCCGTCACACGACGGAACACTTGCCAACGGCTTGCCCCAAGATCTCGAGCCGCCTCGGTCAAGCGACGATCAAGCTTCCTCAGTCTCGACCGCACAATGACCATCACAAGGGGGACATTAAATACCACATGGGCCAGGATCACCGTCGTTACAGTCAGCGGCATCTTGATCGTCACAAAGAACAGCATGAGCGCCACGCCCATCATGACTTCCGGAATCACCAGAGGCAGCATGATCGCGCTTTCGATGACATCCTGTTGACGAGCGCGAAGTCCCTCCAGCCCCAGAACGCCACTCACACCCAGACAGAGAGCGAGGCCAGTGGACACCGCGGCAATAAGACAACTATTCAGGGCGGCGGTGATCAGGCTGCGATCGTGCGCCAGCATCCAGTACCAGTCGAGCGTAAATCCCTGCCACGAGGCCGAGAGTCGCGATGCATTGAAGGAGAACAGGATCAACACGCCGATCGGTAGGTACAAGAATAGAATGGTCGTCCATGCCGCGCAGCGTAACCAGGACCACCGCGCTCTCATCTCGTGACCTCATCCAGACGCAGATGGCGGCCGCCTGTGGCGTAGATGGTCAACAAGATGGTCACCACGCTGATCAGGACAAAGGACAAGGCGGACCCCAATGGCCAATCCCGGACCACGAGATACTCATGCTGAATTAAATTGCCGATCATCATGGTGCGTGCTCCGCCGAGGAGATCGGGAGTAATGAATGCGCCGACCGTGGGGATAAACACAAGGATCGAGCCCGCAATCACGCCGGGTTTGGCCAGGGGAAGAATCACTCGCCAGAAGACCGCGACGCGTGACGCGTACAGATCACGCGCGGCCTCGATCAGCGCGGGATCCAGGCGTTCGCAGGCGACATAGAGTGGGAGAATCATGAAGGGCAGGTATCCGTAGACCAACCCGAGCAGCACCGCGGACGATGAATAGAGTAGCTGCACCGGTTGGTCGATCATCCCCCAGTTCACTAAAAGAGTGTTGACCAGTCCTTCTGTCCTGAGAATGAGCATCCAGGCGTATGTCCGAACGAGAAAATTCGTCCAGAACGGAATGAGGACGAGCATCAGCCAGACGGACTGCTGCCGGCGCGGGGCACGGGCAATGTAGTAGGCAAATGGAAATCCGACCAGCAGACAAAGCATCGTCGTCATCGTCGCAAAGAGCAACGATTGACCAAGAATCCTGCCATATAACGGATGGATGAGATCAAGATAATTAGCCAACGTGAAATCCCAGATGATTCCTCCATATGTGCCGCGAGTGGCGAAACTCACCGCCAGCACGATGAACAGGGGAACAACAAACAGCATTCCCATCCAGAGAAGAGCAGGCAGCAGGAGCCATCGCGGTTGACGCGCGTCCGACCATCCTGACGTCGGAGTTGAGTTGCTCTTATTCTGGCGGTTCACTCGGAAAAATCGTCCCCTCACCGGCGTGCCAGCCGATACGCACTGATTGCCCAGACACGAATGGTTTTCGCGTTCGTTCCGCGTTGTTGAGATGCACTCTCCAGATAACAGTTTCAGACAGACGAATCACATACTCCGTCTCATGTCCGCCGTACAGGACTTTGTCCACGCGTCCCGTTACAACATTCGCAACTGCGGGAACCTGACACTCGTCGGAAGACAACACCAAGTGTTCAGGCCGCAGCGAAAGAATCACTCGTTGCGGCCGTCTGATGGATTCTGGGCAGGAAACCTGAATCACAATTGGCTTCTTCAGTTCGGACACCATGACACCCGTGCCATTCGTGACCGTTTCGATCCACCCCGTGATTTCATTGGACGTGCCGACGAATCGGGCGACGAACAGATTCGCCGGATGTTCATAGATTGCCCGCGGAGTTCCTATCTGAAGCATGCGCCCCTGATGCATCACACCGATCCGGTCCGACATGGTCATGGCTTCGTGCTGATGATGTGTGACACACACGAAAGTACTGCCGACCTGCTCTTGAATCGTTTTCAATTCGATCTGCATTTCCTGTCGCAACTGCTGATCCAGCGCGGATAGAGGTTCATCGAGAAGCAGTACCGCGGGCCGGTTGACCAGTGCGCGAGCCAATGCCACCCGTTGCTGCTCCCCTCCCGATAGTTCGTGCGGCCAGCGCTTCTCCTTGCCCAGCAACTTGACCATCTCCAACGCGCTGTTCACGCGAGCCTGTATCTCGGAGCGGGCCACCCGTTTCATTTCCAGACCGAATGACACATTTTCTCCGACCCGCAAGTGCGGAAAGAGCGCATACGATTGAAAGACCAGGTTGACCGGTCGAAGATTGGGAGGCACGTTGTCCATCAATTGCCCTTCAATGAGCAGCGTTCCTGCGTCGGCCGTCTCGAATCCTGCCAAGATCCGCAGAATGGAGGTCTTGCCGGCTCCACTCGGGCCAAGCAGAGAAAAAAATTCACCGCGGTACACTTGGAAACTGACGTGATCCGCCGCCGTCACATTCCCGTACCGCTTCACCAGCTGTGAGGCTTCAATGCTGCAGCGTTCTGAAGATAATCCCGAGGAAGGAAGAGATCTGGAGGAGAATGACTCCGTCATCTCTCGTGGATGCAGACGGCGAACTCAGCTGTCCAAACCGACTTTCGAACTGACGTCGCGTAAGTGGCGTCTGACCCGCACTTTGTGTTCATGCTTGCGCACCAACTCCCGTCTAATCACATCCCGATCTTCGGCGACAATCCGAACCAGTCGATCGATATCTTCGGCATGATCCCGCACCAACTCCGAGAGTCTCTGGACCTGTCGTTCCAAACGTTCAAGCCTCCAGACGATGTCTTTCATAGGATTTGCATTGGCCCGCGCCTTGATCACAGGTTGAGCAGCGGTCTGACGTTTCATACACACTCCTTCATCGCGACGTTACGGCTGGTTCCTCGCGCGACCTCCAACATTCTTCAACCGTTCGTAGTATCGTCCGCGGTGGGAGGGAAGTCAACGTTCCGCTTCCTTTCTATTTGCCAAAGGTCCTGTTACAATCCGCCCCGATGGGCAAGATCTTCACGATGATCCTGGCCGGCGGAAAAGGCGAGCGGCTCTATCCGCTGACCGAACATCGCGCCAAACCAGCCGTCCCTTTCGGCGGCAAGTATCGCATCATCGATTTCACCCTCAGCAACTGCTTGAACTCTGGCCTGCGACAAATCGTCGTCCTGATTCAGTACAAATCCCATTCGTTGGACCGACACATCCGGACCGGATGGAACATTTTGAATCCCGAACTCGGTGAGTACATCGCATCGGTCCCGCCGCAACAACGCATCAGTGAAGATTGGTACAAGGGTACGGCCGACGCGGTGTATCAGAATCTCTTCCTGTTGGACTATGACCGTCCCGAGTACTTGCTGATTCTAGCAGGAGATCATATCTACAAGATGAACTACGACGACATGTATCACTTTCTCCTGTCGAAGCAGGCCGATGCGGTCGTGGGCGCGATCGAAACTCCCCTCGCGGACGCCAGCAGGTTCGGGGTGATCACCGTGGATGAGGACGGTCGGATTCTCCGGTTCGATGAAAAACCGGCCCAGCCGAAGCCGATCCCCGGCGATCCTTCCCAGGCGTTCGTGTCGATGGGCATCTACCTGTTCCGCACGGAGGTCATCCGTGAGCAGCTCATACACGATGCCAAGGAAGGCACGAAGCACGATTTCGGCAGGAATATCATTCCTCGCATGATCGAAGGGTGCAACGTGTATGCGTTCAAGTTCCAGGATGAAAACAAGAAGGCCGTGAAATATTGGCGTGACATCGGCACGTTGGACGCATACTGGGAAGCGAATATGGATCTGGTCGCCGTGGATCCGTTGTTCAACCTCTATGACCAGGATTGGGCGATCCGTACCTATCAAGGTCAATTTCCGCCGGCGAAGTTCGTGTTCGCGCAGGACTATCAGGGGGGTCGCATGGGCGTGGCACTCGATTCGATCGTCTGCGGCGGCTGCATCATTTCGGGAGGACGCGTGCAGAATTCCGTCTTGTCGCCCGATGTCAGAGTCCACGATCATGCCGAGGTCCGCGAGTCGGTCGTCATGGAAAACGTCGTGATCGGCGCGAACGCCCGAGTCCAGCGAGCCATCATCGACAAGGATGTCGTAATCCCGCCGAAGACCGAAATCGGATATGACCAGACCGCGGACCGTCAGCGCTTCAACGTGACCGAGTCTGGGCTCGTGGTCATCTCAAAGGGAATGAAGCTCCATGCCTCCCTCCATTCATCCGGTTGATCTGATTTCGACCCTCCGCAATAGACATCTGACCCCTGCCATCGTGTTCCTGACGTCCCGGCGCGCATGCGACGAGGCCATGCAGGCCTTTGAACACAGTCAGATCACCTTGCCGGCGTCACGGCAGGAACAGATCAACCGCGTTTTGAAAGAGGTCATCCAACAATACCCCAGCATCGCCGAGCATCCCCTCTTGGAGACTGTTCAACGGATCGGCGTAGCGGCGCATCATGCCGGTCACCTTCCTTCTTGGAAGATCGCGGTCGAAGAACTCATGCGCAATGGCTGTCTCGACGCAGTCTTTGCCACGACGACCCTTGCTGCAGGCGTTGATTTTCCTGCGCGCACCGTCGTCGTCACGCAATCGAGCATCCGCAAATCCAGAGACTTTACCGATTTGACGAACAGCGAGATCCAGCAGTTGGCGGGGCGCGCCGGCCGGCGCGGCAAGGACCTGGTCGGCTTCGCCGTGGTGACCCCTTCTCCGTATATCGACCTGACTGCGATCGCAAAGGGGCTGACCGGCCAACCGGAAGCCATCGACAGCCAATTCGTCATTTCCTATCCGATGGTCCTCAATCTCTTGAAAGCTCATCCACTCGAACAGATTCAACCGATTCTCGCCAAGAGTTTTGCGCAGTTTCAATTGAACCAGCGGGCCGAGGTCCTCGAACAGAAACTGGACAGCTTGCGCGCAGAGATGGAACCCTATGGCCCTCGCGTCTGTTCGGATTGGATTACCCAGTGGCAGGTGTTCGACCATGCCCGGAAGCACAAGCCACCGCGAACGACGACTCGACCTCCGGAATCCCCTCTGCTGATTTCACGGCTGCAGTTCCTGACTCCCGGGAGGGTCGTGGGCCTCGCCAAGGGACGGGGTATCGTCCTTCGCCACTATCGCAGCAAAAGCCAACGCGCCCCCATGGTGACATTGCTCCGCCCGGACGGAGGCGTGACCGAATGTCCAGCGACTCACATCACCCACATCTTTGATCGGACATTGGAATGCGTCGAATCGTCCACCTATCCCTGGTGCACGCATGACAGCTTCGAGCAGCTGACGCACCAGCTGGCCGACCTTCCACCCCGTCTTCCCCTTCTGCCGATTATCGCACGTGAGGAGCCTGAGGAGGCCATTGACGGATCGATCGTCCAAACGCTGGGAGATTTTCCCTGCCCGACTTGTCCGTCACGGTATGCCTGCCAAAAGGACTACGCGGTAGCTCAGCGCATGCGGCAGGATATGCACCGTCACACCAAGGCGATTCAGGCGCTGCAAACCAGCTTGTGGCATCGTTTTCAAGAACGCATGGAGGTCCTTCAGCATTTCGGTTACCTGTCACCCACAGCCCGCCTGACTGAGGATGGAGAGTGGGCGAGGTTGATCCGCATCGATCACTCGCTGTTGATCACCGAACTCATTAGGGCAGAAGCGTTCAGCGGCGTCGATCCAGCCCTCCTCGCAGCCATCATGGGGAGTATCGCCCATGATGACGACCGACCCGGCTCGTTTCCACGAGGAACCTCCGGCCTGCTTTCGCTACTCTTCCAGGTGCGAAAGCTGGCCGAATCCTTGATTCCGCATGAAGACCCGCCGCTCCTGCGCGCGGATGTCGCCTCGTTGACCGAACGCTGGGTCGCCGATCCGTCACTGACGTGGATCGGTCTGGCGCGTTCGACGACGATGGCTGAAGGAGACATGTATCGACTCTTCGCGAGAACCCTTGAATTCCTGTCGCAACTGCACACGCTCAAGACCAGCCATCCGGCGTTGGCCGACACGGCTGAACGGGCAATGATCGCGATGCGAAGGGGTGTGTTAGAGGAGTTGCCGTGACGACTGAAGAACTGGAGCGACTACTCGCTCAACAGCCCGTGTCCCTCTTGCACCGCCTGGCGCGTGGACGCGTCCCGCGCCATTTTCGAGCAGGAAAACGACGACTCATCGACCTGCTCCTGCAGCGCTCGGTTCATAATCTTCCCGGTTTGGAGTGCGATCTTCGGGCTGTCATGCAGGAGCATGGCAACCGGAAGACGTCTCCACGGTCGGACACGCATCGTGACCTTCGATCTCGCCCGCTTTCTTCGGAGAAGTACCACCGGCCAGGCAAGCCCGCTGAGCCGGATCATCATGAGCCTCCGGTCTCTCTCCATAGCTGGATCGAGGGGATCGGGGTACCACCGCCTCAGCCCTTCGTCCCCGATCCCTGGCAACTCGATGCGCTGGCGCGACTCGCGGACACCGATGTGATCGTGAGCGTTCCCACAGGAAGCGGCAAGACATATGTCGCGATCGAAGCGGCCCGGAGAGCGATGCAGGACAACCGTACGGTCATCTACACATCTCCTCTCAAGGCGCTCTCAAATACGAAATATACGGAATTTTCAAAATTGTTCGGGGCCGACCGGGTCGGTATTCTCACGGGAGACAGGCGCGAGAATGCACAGGCCCCGTTGCTGATCATGACGACCGAGATCCTACGGAACCTGCTCTACGATGCAGCGGGAGGAGAGATCGACGTGCGCTTGGACACCATGGGATTGGTAATTCTCGACGAATCACAGTACCTCGCCGACCCCGAACGCGGCGTGGTGTGGGAAGAGACCTTGATATTTTGTCCGAGCCAAGCCCGCCTACTCCTACTGTCGGCTTCCATCGGCAACCCGCAGGACATTGCGGATTGGTTGACATCGATTCGATCCACACCCTGTCATTTGATCCGGCATACGCGCCGGTCCGTCCCACTGCGCGCCGGATACTTGCATCCTAACGGCAAGCTAACGCCTCTCTTCAGGACGGCCGCTATCCCCTACGGGCAACCGCACTTGCTCCATCCGGAAGCCCACCGATTATTTGCTGAATACGAGGAGGAGACCCTGCCTTCGCGTGGCAGATAGACACAGAGCACGACATCAGAAGATATAACTGAGACTGACCGTCGGGCCGTACCGAAGCGTATACAACTCGTTCAGTGGTGCGGTCACGCTGGTTCCATCGGCGCCATAGATCTTCCAGTCCTTATCCCACAAGACACTGTTGAACCACACTCGATAGCCTCCCGAGAGATACAATCCCTGAAGCAACATGACTTTCACACTCACATCCGCATTTGCGCCCACACCGGCGCCGCTCATCTCAAAACTCGGGTTCTGAGCGAGGTCGGTGCGTAAATTATGGATATCCTCATTGTGCATCCGGGATAGCAGGAAGACCAGCTTGGCATCCACGCTCACCCGCCGAGTGATCCGGTACTCGACATCGCTGCCGAGTCGTAAGGAGTACCATTCTAGTCTATTGGTAATGACGGGCTCTCCGTTGAAACCCGTCGTATTGGGAGGATTGCACAGGACGCTCGTGGTACACTCGACCTGCCTGATTCCCCTCCCAACTTGCTTTTCACGCCAATATTGAAATCCGACGAACAGGTCCAGGAATCCCTTGCTGTTCTGAAAATCATGGGTCAGAAGTCCCACATCGCCCGCAACATACCACATGTCCGTCAGATTGCTTCCGCCAAGATCGCTGAAGGTCCGAGAAAAGCGTTGCGCTCCGCTGACATCGGCGTTAAACGTAGCGGCGCCTTGAGCGCTCAGATAATCGTCATCCGTCAATCGCCCACCGCCGATAGCGGAGAATCCAAAGCTCCCCCGGAGGAAGATACGATTGTGAAATTCCAATTTCCCATTGAGTTCCAGCACATTGGTTCCGACGTCCTTGTAGGTCAACCGGGACGTTGGATTCCCTAGATTGGGATCGAGGTCGGACGCATTTTGGCTCCATACGGTCTGCCCCTGAGAAAACCATCCGGTCACTCCAAAATCGAGACTTTTGAAGATGCCAGTGTTGGGCGCGGCTGGTTGGGAGCGGAAACTCCCATCGATCTGTTCACTGGT
>JBEVJJ010000271.1:0-29338 GCA_040510255.1 Nitrospiraceae bacterium
GATCCTGAACGGATAAATCTTTGATCCACATGACAAATGGAGCTCCTCTCAAGTCAATCGTCATGAACAGGATATTAAAGAGCGCCACGAACACCGGCATCTGGAGAACCATGGGCAGGCAGCCCCCGACTGGATTCACCTTGTGATCGCGATAGAGTTTGATCAGTTCCTTGTTCAATCGGTCTCGATCATCCTTGAACTTGGCCTGCACTGCGGCTACTTTTGGTTGAATCACCTGCATCTGCTTCATGGACTTGTAGCTCTTGTATTGCAGGGGAGAGAACATCAGCTTGATGGCAATGGTCAGAAGAATAATCGCCAAGCCATAGTTGTGCGTAAACTCATAGAGATAGCGGAGAACGTAGAAGATCGGCTTGGCGACTACCTTGACGAAATTCCAACTTCCAAAAATGAACCAGCCAAAATCGATCGTGTCTTCCAAACCGATATTGAACGACTTGAGTGTGTCGTATTCTTTGGGACCAGCGAAGAGTTGGAGGGAAAGATCCGCCTCCGGAGGAGGAGGACCAAACCGGACCGCTGATGAGGCTAATTTGTCTCCCTCTTTTTTTGCGATCGCCGCCGACGCGCCGGACGGAATCAAGACGCTCAGAAAATATTTGTCTTGCAGCGCAACCCATTTCACGTCGCCTTTTCGCTCGATTTCCGTATCGGGCGTGTCTTTCACCACCTTGTCATCGACGAGGAAAGCCGCACCCATCAGTCCAATGAACCCTTCACCCCACTCAACAATGCCAAAGTTGGTACCCAAATTCACGTCAATCGACGCGGGGAGACCCTCAGATGCCACCCGAATATCTACCAGATAACTGTCATGGTGAAACGTCAACTGCTTCCGAACCATCACGTGGTTGACCGGATCCTCATACTGAAAGATGACTTGACCGGTCGGATTCGACGCATCAAGGTACGTTCGATCCTGGGAGACCCGATAGAGTCCCTGCTGTAACGCATCGGTCTTGCCTTGATCCGAAACGGTCAGACTCAGTGGGGCTTTGAACGTTCCTCCTTCATAGACCAACTGAATCGGCTGGGAACCTGTTGGACCTGAAGTCGTGTACCGTTTCAACTCCCAGGCCTTGATGACTGCGCCGCGATTACTCAGACGCGCACGATATAGAGGAGTCTCTATTTCTATAGTCTGTTCGTCCTGAGCACTTACCGCACGGTGGGCCTTTTCCTCTCCCTTTGCCTTTCCGGCTAACTTGTCAGATTGAGGTGGGGCCGGCTGGGTCGAAGGAGACTGTAGCGTGCGTTCAGGAAATGATGGGGGAGCTTGCTGGCGAGTACTCTCTTCCCCCTTTTCAGATGGATCTGTCTCTACCTGCTGCTGGCTCGACTGAGGAGAGAGTCCAAACTCCTTCAACAGATAGTCATACCCCACAATCACCGCGAGGGAAATGAGCAGAAATACAATGACTCGTTTTTCCATTGGCTCCGTGTCTCGTTCCTACGTTACAGGCTATTGCACAGGATCCAGGCCACCCGGATGAAAGGGATGGCACTTGGAGAGACGGATAGTTGCCATCCAGATCCCCCGGATCACTCCGAACCTGGTTATGGCCTCCCGGGCATAGGCTGAACAGCTCGGGTGAAACCGGCAGGTAGGTCCTAGGTGCGGAGAGACACAGACCCGGTAGGCGGCGATAAGCCACAGGCATATCATCTTCACGGAAGATCTCCGTTGAAAATTCCCAACCGGCATCGCTGCAAGGCCACCTTCCACGCGTCACGCAATACGGGAAATGGCTGAATCAAACATTCCCGTTTGGGAAAGACTAAGAACTGTCGGCCCGGCAGCAAGTTTCCGTGGACCTCCCGGGCAAGCTCTCGGAAGAGTCGCTTCGCTCTATTCCTACTCACTGCTGTTCCAAATCGCCTTCCCAACACAATTCCCAGCTTACTCTCCTTGTCGTCCTCACATGTGCGAATGAGAAGGTTGAACAGCGTCGTCGATACCCTTCGGCCGACTCGTTTCACCCGCTCGATCTCACTCGAACGCCGCAGGAATAAGGAAGACTTTCTTCGTACGGTCGTCACCTCATGCCTCAGAAAGACCCAATCAATCATGCATTGTGACATCAGATAGACTGGGACCTGGAAGCGTCTGGGCTGGCATCTCCTTAGGACGACACCGGCTTGACGCTCACCTGCATGTCATCCGCCTCATCGTCAAGGCAGTGTGTCGCAATGGTCTTCGACCTGAGACCCGATGTACCGGGTAAAACCTCGTGGACGGCTCGTGACAGGGAAAAGACTTACACGGTCAGGCGGGCACGACCCTTGGCCCGTCGGCGGGCTAAGACTTTTCGACCATTCTTGGTGCTCATGCGCTTTCGAAATCCATGTTCCCGCTTGCGCTTGAGGTTAGAGGGCTGCCTAAAGGTGAACGACATCACACTCTCCTTTTGTCTACAGATCGATCAATTGAAGAATCGTCATTATATGGACGGGGTGGAAGGGTGTCAATGTGATCACTGTCGTCCTCCCTGCTCTTGGACCATATCCCTGCAGTATTCTGGTAGAGACATCTCCATGCATGCTTCTTGAGGCACTTTTGCCCGCGTGTAACATTCACGCCACAGATTTTCGCAAGCCCAATTCCTTTCGCACCTAACGTAACCATATATCAAATCTGCACAACTCGCCCTTTCACCGAATGCCGCTTGTCTGGCATTGAGGTTGCGTAGTTGATTGGGGCTCTTCTCGTTCGATGGTGGAAGGGCTCGAGAAGTATGCAGGATTCAGCGTTTTCTAGGCTGGAAAGTGAACAATGCTCGCGGTTTTGAAGCACCCAGCATACTCTAATGGTGGACATGGGTAAATTATCTATTATCGGACATTCGGGAATCTTTGCTCTTCTGCTCTGCGTATTGCCGACGATGCTCACCGGCTGCATGGAAACAGTTCCGGATGAGCTCGTCGAATCAATCGAGGCCATTGATCGCGATCTGGTCAGCCTTCGCGCAGGCGATTCATTGTCGGAGGAGTATTCGCATTTTGTCCATAACTGGATCGCGCTCAAGTCCCGTGTTCAATCGGAAGAAAACGTCGTACGGTGGCCGTGGGAGGAAAACGGCCTCGAAACCGATCTGGAACAACTACAGGAGGAAGGCAGCCACCTCGTCGCTTCGGTGAAGCAACAACGGGCGAGTCAACGTGCCTCCGCCGTGGCGAAACTGTCCCGCATCGAACAGCGCCTGAGATTGATCAATAACAGCGTAGGCGCCATCGGAAGCCGTCTTGTGCCTGGAGAACAACATGTCGAGGCGGAATTATGGATCCGACAGGCACGTGCGCTGCTGGAAGATGGCCAATCCGAACGCTCTATCCAGGCCTCGGATCAGGCGGCCAAGATTTTGCTCGCCCAGGCCGTGACGCTCAATAACGAACTCGGACGATATGCGGATGAAGAATTGATCACCACGTGGAAAGATGCTGTGCGACGGACAATAGACTGGTCTCACTCCCATCGAGCTCAGGCGATCGTCATCAGTAAGGCTGACCGGCTCCTCATGCTGTACAAGAACGGTCGAAAAGTGTTGACTCTTCCCATTCACCTGGGCTCCCGTGGCATCCGAGCAAAACGTCACTATGGCGACGGTGCCACACCGGAGGGAGAATACCGCATCGTTCGCAAACGGGGACAAGGACGCACGCCTTTCTTCCGCTCGCTGGTGCTCGATTATCCCAATGCCGACGATCGAAGACGTTTCGAAAACGCTAGAAAAGCAGGAGAGATCAGCGCATCGTCGCTCATGACTGGATCTATTGAGATACATGGTATTGCGCAAGGAATCTCCGACCAGCCGTTTGGTAGTATTGTGCTCGATAACCAAGAGATCGTAGAATTGTATAACCGTGTGTCCGTTCCCACGCCAGTGACGATCGTAGGCGCGCTGGAATCTCAAAATTCCGTTTCGCTCGTGCTGGCCGACCTCGGCGGTCATGAAGAGGAAACCTGACCCCAAACAGCCGGATACCAACTCCGGTCGTTACCTGTTCATATCTCCTCAGCTCAAAACTCGATAGTTCCACTCTCCTGTTCTTCCCGCACCGGTTTGCGTTTTCCATCCCTGCAACCTAAGATACAGAATCCCTTTTTTTGTTTCGATGAGCAGTATTATTCATCGTTACGTGTCCAACTCTATTTGGGTGTCCAGATGAGAAAGATGGCTTCGGGAAGCTACTCAGGGCCTTTTTCAGATGATGTGGGTCGTACCTTAGAGAAAATGGCTGTTGACCGTGTTGTCGAACGTCTCTGGGCAAAGGATCATACCCTCTGGAAGCCTGATCCGACTGAGATCGACAATCGCCTGGGATGGCTCACCGTCCCTGACCGAATGAAAGATCAGGTCGGGAGCATTCGGACGTTCACTCGCTCGGTGTGCGAGACTGGAATACACGACGTGGTGTTATTGGGAATGGGTGGAAGCAGTCTGGGACCGGAAGTCTTGCGCTCTGCATTTGGCACAGCGAAGGAATTTCCGCGCCTCTGGGTACTCGATTCTACAGTACCAGGATGGATTCGACAGGTGACGAAGGCCATCACTCCGGCCAGAACATTATTTATCGTAGCCAGCAAGTCAGGAGGAACGATTGAGGTCATGTCCCTGTTTGCTCATTTTTGGGCACTTGTCGCAAGAACAAAACAGGGTCGCGGCGGAGCTCAATTCGTCGCAATTACCGATCCCGGAACGGGTCTTGAACGGCTCGCAACTGAACATCACTTTTGGCAGATCTTCACGAATCAACCGGATATCGGAGGACGGTATTCGGTGCTTTCCCATTTTGGCTTGATTCCAGCCGCACTGTCCGGCATCGATGTGGGCACGCTCATCGCGCGAGCGGAGTCAATGACTCACCTCTGCCACACTTCAACCCCGGTTAGTGAGAATCCTGGCGCCTACCTGGGTGCCGTCATGGGTAGCCACGCATTGGCCGACCACGACAAGGTGACGTTGATTACATCGCCCAGAATCGGCGCGTTTGGGCTGTGGGTCGAGCAGCTCCTCGCTGAAAGCACCGGAAAGGAAGGCAAGGGGCTGATTCCCATAGCGGGAGAGCCGATGGGACCACCCGCCGCCTATGGGCCTGATCGACTATTCGTGTATCTACGGCTCAAAGGCGACGCGAACGAACGGTCCGACAAACACGTCAAAGCGCTCCAGCAAGCAGGACACGCGATCCTGACCCTAGATTTGAAAGACCGCTTCGATCTTGGAGCTGAGTTCTTCCGCTGGGAATTTGCCACGGCGGTGGCGGGGCATCTGTTAGGGATTCACCCCTTCGATCAGCCCAACGTGCAAGAGAGTAAGGACAAGACCAATCACGTCTTGCAGGAAACCGAAGCGACCGGCGCACTGCCCACCGTCCCGCACCTGTCGCCCAAAGCCGGGCTCGCTCGATTACTGGCCCATGCTAGGCCAACCGGTTATCTCGCCATCTTAGGATATATGACACCTTCCGCTGAATGCGAGCGGGCGTTGGCCGCGTTGCGGAAGTCGATCCTCGTCCGATACCAGCTTCCCACGACCGCGGGTTATGGTCCGCGCTATCTGCACTCCACGGGCCAACTTCACAAGGGTGGACCGAATTCAGGGCTGTTTCTGGAAGTGGTGGAATCAATGAAGCCCGACCTACCTATACCGGACAAACCCCACACCTTCGGGATACTGGCTCAAGCCCAGGCCATAGGAGATTTGCAATCGTTATTGGCGCACGGACGCGAAGCGGTCCGTGTAAACCTGGGACGTACACCTGCAATGACACTGCAGGCTCTTGCTGCGGCGCTTCAACCTGCACTCATGCGACGCCCCCCCTTACGCTTTCGTCGCTCAAACCGACGGCGTCGCTCCGGACGATGACATGGTCGCCACTCCTGAAGTTCACATTTTTCAGGACCTAAGGGAGCTTGCCCTCGAGGCCGCAGATCTTTTTGCCTGGCTCGGAGGACAGGCTATCTCGAAAACCGGCAGATTTCATGTGGCCCTCTCGGGAGGATCCACGCCAGAGACACTCTATTCGACTCTTGTGACAGGCCATGGCCCACAGGTGGATTGGTCCAAGGTGCACTTTTTCTTCGGGGACGAGCGTTGCGTTCCAGCCTCCCATTCCGAGAGTAACTTTGGGCGAGCCAATGCCTCTCTGTTCTTGCCGCTCCAAATCCCTCCGGCTCACATCCACCCCATGAATGGCGAGGAGAACCCAGACACCGCAGCGCGCGAGTATGAAAAGACCCTTGCCACCGTGTTCAATGTTTCGCATGACCAACTCCCGAGATTCGACCTCATTCTCCTGGGGTTGGGTCAAGATGGCCATACCGCATCACTCTTTCCGGGAACGGTTGCGGTCAACGGCGGGCAACGATGGGTCGTCCCTGGAAGATCGCCCTCGGGAATCCACGCGCGACTGACATTGACGCTGAAAGTGATCAACCATGCCGCTGTGATACTGTTTCTGGTGGCGGGACCGGATAAAGCTCCCGTTACCCGCGCCATTCTTGAACCTGCGACGGCCGACACCTCCACGTATCCAGCGTCCTTGGTGCGACCTGAGCAGGGCCGGGCACTCTGGTTTCTCGACGAGGCCGCCTCAAGCGAGTTGGCCATATCCAAACAGAAACTTTCATCGCGCGAGGAATAAATGATTCTGGCAGCAGACATTGGTGGGACGAACACGAGCCTGGCTCTTTTTGAATGGACGACTGAACGTGTGGACCCCATACGCCAGGAAAGGTTTCATAGTGCCGATTATAAGGCACTCGAGGACATTCTTGATGAGTTCCTGCATCGGCCGGCTGCATCGGAGGCCGAACGAAATCCAACGGACGAGGACACAGTGCCATCTGCCGCAATGGAAGAGCGGGAAACAAGCGCAGCATCCGAAGCCCTTACCATCGACGCCGCCTGCATCGGTGTGGCCGGGCCAGTCATCAACAACCAGTCCCGTACGACCAATCTACCGTGGGTCATCGATGGCGCGACCATAGGACAACGGTTCGATATCCCCCAAGTGCAACTTTTGAACGATCTAGAAGCGACAGCGTACGGCCTCTTCCTGTTACGGGCAGAGGAACTATTTGTGCTGAACGCCGGAAGCCCGCCCAAGGGCAAGCAAGCGATGGCGTTGATTGCAGCTGGAACCGGACTGGGTGAATCGATCCTCTTCTGGGATGGAACCCGTTATCAACCGATGCCGTCCGAAGGGGGACACAGCGACTTTGCTCCCAACAGCGACATCGAAATCGACTTGCTCCGCCATCTTCGTGGCAGCTATCTCCATGTCAGCTACGAGCGTGTTGTTTCAGGTCCCGGCCTCCATGCGATCTATGAATACCTGCGCGATACGAAGAAGAACGAACCGACATGGCTCGCCGAAAAAATTAAAATCGAGGATCCGGCCGCCACCATTGCCCAAGCCGGGCTGAAAGGCGAGGCGGAAATCGCGAAACAAGCCCTCGAATTGTTCGCCTCGATCTACGGCGCCGAAGCCGGCAATCTCGCGTTGAAAGCCCTGGCGCTGGGCGGGGTGTACCTTGGCGGAGGAATCGCTCCCAAACTACTCGCCAAACTCAGAGATGGGACCTTTATGCGTGGCTTTACGAACAAGGGCCGGTACAAGCGGCTGATGAATTCCATCCCGGTGAAAGTCATCCTGAACAACCAGACCGCTCTTTTGGGAGCCGCATCGGTTGCAGGCCGGCTGGCAGCAGCGGACAAATCATGACGTCCCCTGCACAGCTCAATGCATTGAAACAGCAGGCGGCAGTCAAGGCCGTGGAGTTTGTCCAGCCAGGGATGGTTGTCGGGCTAGGGACAGGTTCAACCGCGGAGCATCTGATCGTGATCTTGGGGGGGAAAGTTCGGGAAGGGATGTCAATTCGCGGCGTGCCGACCTCGCGACATACCCAAGAACTGGCTCGGAAACACGGCATCCCTTTGATCGAAACAGACGACGCCTGGCCGATCGATGTGGCGATCGATGGGGCGGACCAGGTGGATCCCCATCTTAATTTGATAAAAGGCGGCGGCGGAGCGCTGCTTAAAGAAAAAATCGTGGCGGCGGCGGCCAGACAATTTATCGTCATGGTCGATTACAGTAAATGTGTTCCGATCCTCGGAACATCCTTCCCGTTGCCAATCGAAGTGGTTCCATTTGGCTGGGGGAATACAGCCCGGCACATAGAAAAGCTGACCGGCGCCAAGGTCCTCCTTCGCGAACGGCACGGTCGAGTGGTGACCACAGAATCCGGTCATTACATTCTTGATGTCCATATCGGATCCATCGATCAACCGGCGCAGTTGGAAAACGACTTGAACCGAGTGCCAGGCATCGTAGAAACCGGTCTGTTTGTGGGACGAACCAGCCTGCTGATCGTCGGCACTCCGGATGGTGTGCGCCTCACATCCGCCACACCATGAATTCACCTCGACCGTCGAGTGGCAAGCCAGTCGATGACGCTCGTTCATGAAAGCGCGGGGCTACTCCTTCGGCTTATCCTTGGATGTGTTAACGGTCATTTGGTTCCTACGCCATCAGTATGAATAGTGCCGGCTAGCCGTATGACATTACCCGCCACGCACATCACCGACAACCCCTATCGGCTTCCCCGGCAGGTCACGCCCACACGATATGAGCTCACGCTGGAGCCGGATCTAGAGAACAGGACGTTCGCCGGACACGTCACGATCACAGTGAATGTGCACGAGCCCACTTCGGAGATTCTGTTGAATGTTGCGGAACTGGAGGTCACGTCAGCGGAGATGACGGAAGTTTGTGGAATCACCGCGAAGGGATCGATCCACCCTCAACCGGAGCGCCAACGCTGCTGCATTCGCTTCGCCACAACGCGCGAAGCGGGAACCTGGCTGCTTATCCTGTCGTTCAACGGCACGCTCAACGACCAGCTGCGGGGGTTCTATCGCAGCACGTATAAAGACGGGAACGGTGTCAATCACATCCTGGCTGCAACTCAGTTTGAAGCCACGGACGCACGTCGCGCCTTTCCCTGCTGGGACGAGCCGGACTTCAAAGCGATCTTTGCCATCACCATGGTCATCGATCCGAACTTGACCGCCGTTTCCAATACTGCTGTTCAATCCGAAGACAGCCATGCCGGAAAGAAAGTGCTGCGGTTTGCCGACACCATCAAGATGTCGACCTATTTGGTGGCTTTTATCGTGGGGAATCTGGAGGCGACCGATCCGGTGATGATCGGACCCACACCTCTCCGCCTATGGACCGTACCGGGTAAACGGCACCTGGCATCATTCGGCCAGGATATCGCCCGCTTTTCCCTGTCTTACCTATCGAACTATTACGGTATTCCTTATCCTGGCGACAAGCTCGATCTGATTGCGATACCCGATTTCGCTTCCGGCGCGATGGAAAATCTGGGAGCCATCACATTTCGCGAGTCCGCGCTCTTGCTCGATCAGAGCCGTGCGACCCGGGCCGAACTCGAGCGCGTCGCAGACGTGGTCTCGCATGAAAATGCTCACATGTGGTTCGGCGATCTGGTGACGATGTCCTGGTGGAATGGCTTGTGGTTAAATGAAGCCTTTGCCACATTCATGGAAATACTGATCGTGGATGTTTGGAAACCAGAGTGGGATCGATGGACAGCATTCGGGGTTTCGCGCGCCGCGGCTTTGTCCGTCGATGGCCTTCATAGTACGCGACCCATCGAGTACCAAGTGCATGCGCCCAAAGACGCCGAAGCGATGTTCGACGTCCTGACCTACGAAAAGGGCGCAGCCGTCTTACGCATGTTGGAGCAATACGTCGGCCCGGCCGTCTTTCGTCAAGGAGTCCGCGACTATCTTCAGCGTCATGCTTATGCCAATGCCGACACGAAGGATCTGTGGCTGTCACTGGGTCGCGCTGCACGCCAAGATATTGACGGCATGTTAAATGCGTGGATCTTTGCACCAGGATATCCACTCCTGACTGCAAGCCTCAATGGATCTTCCAATCTGGTCATCTCCCAACAGAAGTTCACATACCTCCCGAAGCCCATCGGCGATAACGGACTGACGCACGGTGCTGACCAGCAGTGGCAAGTCCCCGTCCATATCAACATCGCCTGTGGCGACCAGTCCGGATCACGTACGCTTCTGCTTTCGCAACGCGAGACCTCTCTATCCTTACCGAGTAACTGGACCTCGGTCCTGCTCAACGAGGGAGGACATGGGTTTTATCGTGTGCACTATGCGCCGACCTTAATGAATCGGTTGTTGAAGGGCGGGGTCGAACGCCTTGCGTCGATCGATCGCTTTAACCTCGTCAACGATGCGTGGGCATCAACCCTGGCTTTGATGATGTCTCCCGCCGACTATCTGTCGTTCACAGCTCATTTCACAACAGAACGAAATCACAATGTATGGGCTGCTTTGCTCAACTCATTCTCGACGCTGAATCAGATTCTCGAATCATCCGATCGACCGCTGTTCGAGCACTTCGTCCAGAACCGGCTCCGAGAGGCTGTGACCACCCTCGGCTGGTCGCCCCGACCCGATGAGTCCGATCTGATCAAGCAATTGCGAGGAGATCTGATCCTCGCGCTCGGCACCCTGGGAAATGCCAAGGAGACACAACACCGGGCCATTCAGTACTACGATCTAGATCGGGATACGCCTGGTCTGGTCGATCCCAACGTCGTGTCGGCGCTGATTTCCATCTTAGCCTTCACGGGAAACGAGGCTCGCTATGACGAGTTTGTCGAACGACTTCACGCCGCAACCACGCCACAGGAGGAACGGCGCTATTTGTATGCGCTCGCTGCTTTCAAGACGCGCCCACTTCTCCGGCGGACCCTGGAAAAAACGATGACGAGCGAGATTCGAACACAAGATGCGCCGTTTCTCCTGTATGCGCTACTGAACAACGTGTACGGACGAGAGGACGCGTGGGAATTTATCAAACAGAACTGGGACTACTTGGACCGGACCTTTCCCAAGAACGGGTTGCGGCGGATGTGTGGAGGGGTTGTGGCCTTACCTACACCTGAGCTCGAAGCGGATGTGCGCGCCTTCTTCACTTCCCGCAACATCGATCTCGGGGGACAAACCTTGGCTCAATATCTCGAGCGACTCCACCTTCTCGTGATTTTTCGCGAACGAAGCCTCACAGTGCTGCGCACTTCTCTCGAGAATGAGGTCCGTCATCCACATCACCATGCAAGCTGAGCCACATACTTTTTTGAGCCGTCACGGGTATCTCTTCCTCGCCCTTCCAGGTTTCCTTGTGTTATCCCTCGCCATTGTTCTGTTTGAATCGAGCACGAACATGGATATCTATGAGTTCAAGCAAAGCCTTGCGTCCTTGCGGCAGCCGGATCAATCAGGATCAAGCGAGCCAGCGCAGCTCGGTGATTCGGCCACGACTCGTAAAATCTCCGCACCCCGTCTGGTCTTCACCGAAATCAAAGCGCGGTATATCTGGCTGGCGACTGCTCTGCTCAACATCGTCATCCCACTCTATGTCGGTCTCACCTGCGGACTGATCATCTATCGAGCCCATTCTCGGTGGCGTCTGACCGTCGTGTGTGGAATCGGATTAATGCTCTGCCTGGCAGGACTTACCTTTCTCGCCATGCAGAATGAGCACCATGCCCTCTATCAGGCCGTCTACGGATTTGCCTATCTGACGCTGGCGCAATCGCGAATTATTGATGGCCAACTCTTGCAATTCGCCCGTGGGATTGTGACTCTGATCAATATCCTGGCGGTCGTTGTCCCTGTCTTCGCCGTATTGGCGGTGTGCAGTATTCTTGCTCCTCCTCCGAAGTCCCGACGGGTGGACCCAAACTTTGTCGCGACACAGATGCGACTGCTTAACGAAGTCCTCTACGGGGGATCAGCCATCCTGGTCTCAGGCATCCTGCATATGGGCGCATGGCTCAGGTGGCCGGCCTCGCTTGTATCGGACAAGGGATCGCAGGAAGCCCTGCTGGGAGCAGCACTCTCAATTACGATATTCTGGGGGGCGACATTTACCCTCATGTTGATCGTCACCTACCTGCCTGCTGCCATTCATCTGGCAAGGAGAGCGCACGATCTGCTCATGAGCGAACCATACGCCAAGACTATTCCCGACCCCGACGCATGGCTCAAGAAGCACGGTCTTGGACTGTCCCTTGAAGAACACATCCTGCAATTTGGTGTTCTCCTTGCACCCGTTCTTGCAGGACCACTGGGGTCGTTTCTCCTTGCGCCGCTCAGTCCGGTCGACAGATGATCTCTTCTCAGATGATATTGAGTGTCGCGGTACGGTGCGGCCGAGACCCCTCCCCAGACCTTCCGAATTTTCTCATATTCTGCGGTTGTCCGAATGGCTCCGCTCCACGCTGTCCCACCCTTCGAGGGGATTGACGCCCCAGCATCGCTGCCGCTACGGTGATCCCCTGAGCTTCGATCAACCATTCGGAAGGTTGACCATGCCCACTCCGAAATGTCCTCGATGCGGAACTCTCAAGGTTAGGCCGGCTCCGCGACGTTCCCTATCAGATCGCGCGTTCGCCTTCTTGACCGTCCATCCCTTCCGATGCCAGCTCTGTGCAAGACGCTTTCGCAGCCTCATCGGGAAACGTGCCGCCAATCCAGGGCGGGCATATGATCGTTTGTCTGTGAAATATCCGGTATGGTTTCAGCTGAGCGCACTTCCTACCGAGCGACTGACTTTTCAGGGCATGATCGAGAATCTCTCCATACGCGGGTGTCGCATTCGCACCAACAAAGCCTTTCCCGTCGGCACACGGGTACGTCTAGAGTTTCTTTCCTCTCACCAAAGTTTCCCGATCACGATCGATGGTGCGATCGTCCGCTCGCGGCGCGACAATGTAATCGGACTTCGCTTCATAGCCATCTTGCATGCAGAAGAACGTCGAATCGGGCATATCCTCAATTTGCGTTTACCGGACCTTGAACCTACCTAGACTCTCCTCCACTTGCGTTCACAGTTCACACCTCTCCTCTACTTAAACACCCTGAACGCCCTACTCCTGGCGCAGAACGGCCAATGGCCGTTGGCCAAGAATCCGAAATGTACTCAGAAACCCCACGCTAAGCGTGAGCGCGACCGTCAACACGAGTCCCGTAGTGAGAATGCCTGGCCGTATCGACCACGGTAGATCGAGAACAAAGTAGAGAACCGCCCAGGACAAGAGGCTGGCCAGAACCATTCCGATGATACCGGCTATGACGCCCATCATCACATATTCTGCCGCAAAAGATCGGGCGATCACCCCGCGAGTCGCACCTAACGCCTTGAGAACTACCGACTCATACAATCGTCTATAACGCGTAGCTGTCAGGGCGGTGGCCATCACAAGGGCGCCCGCCAGTATGCAAAATAATGCGACCGCTCGAACCGCCAATGCGAGCCGATCGAGCACACGGGTAAAGCTATCCATTACATCGCCGATATTCAACGCCGTGACGTTAGGAAACGCCGCGACTACTGCTTGTTGCAAGGGCACTTCATCGGAAGGCGGGACCCGGACCGTCGCCACGTAGGTGAATGGAGCCCCTTCAAGGGACCCCGGAGAGACGATCATGTAGAAATTGGTCGAAAAATTTCCCCAGTCCACTCTCCGGATACTGCTCACGATTGCCGACAGGATGGACCCCTGAATATCAAGATCAACCGTGGATCCGATCTTCAATCCAAGATTCTTGGCTGCTTCCTCTTCGACCGAAACCAGCGGTCGTGGGAAATGTTGCCCTGGTTGCCACCATTCTCCCTGAACCAGAATATTGTCCTTGGGCAAGCGGTCCAGGAACGTCAACACGTATTCACGCGTCAGGTACCATCCTTTCCGTTTGTCATCACGTTGACCTGCAGATGATTTCTCTTCTTCTGCCTCCGCTTTGACAATATTTCCATCGATCCCATGAAGCCGGGATCGTACAAGCGGGGTCATTTGCGGCGAAGGATCCCCCGTCTTCTCATGTAACAGATGAGCAAATGCGTCGGCCTGATCAGGCTGTATGTCGATAAAGAAGAACGTGGGAGCGTCGGAAGGACGATTTTCGCTCACCTGTCGGATGAACGCGTCTTCTAGCAAGCCGACCGTCATGATGACCATCACGCCGACGCCGATCGACATCATGACGCTGACCGCCTGGCTACCAGGTCGAATGATGTTTCGAACCGCCTGCCGCAGGCTGATGGTGTGAGGAATAGGGATGAGCCGCAGGACAATCAACAACGCTTCCGCCGACAGAGCCAGGAGCACGATGGCCAGCACGAGACCGCCCATAAACAACGATCCCACCTTGAGTGAACCGGCCTGCCACATCGATAACCCCGTCAACCCGGCTGCGATGCCGGCCGCCGCGATGAGTCTCGGACGATCCCGTTGCAGACTGAGGATCCAGGATTTCCAACGAAATATCACACCGTGGGAGACGCTCGCCTCGGTAACGTCCACGTCCCGACGAAGTAGACCCGCCGGCCTGATGCTGCGAATCGTCAACAGGGGCCAGACACTGAACAGCAGCGTCGTCAGCAGGCCGAGACTTACTCCTTTCAAGATTGGGATAAGCGATCGCGCTTCCAGAGCAGATGAAAATGCGAGCTGGTTCAACAAATCAGGATCGATCACCCGCGACACAGCGAACGGAAAGACGTCTTGAAGGACAATGCCCATACCCACCCCGGCAGCGCTACCCAGCATGCCTAGTCCCAATGCTTGCCCCAAATACGTGTGAATAATTGTGTGTGTCTCGGCGCCTAACATCTTCAATGTGGCGATGCTGAGAAACTTCTCTCGAATAAACGCCTGCACGGAGGACGCAACCCCGATACCCCCGACAAAGAGTGCGGTCAGCCCGACCAACCCGAGATATTGGGCGAGTTGATGGAGAAACCGCTTCAATTGAGGTTGCGCGTCGCGATAGGAAGAAATCCTGGCCGAGTCATGGGCCAATCGGCCTCTCAATTCATACAGTAATGGCTCCGGAGGTACGGAGCCGGACACCTTCAGCAGATATCGTTCACGAACCCGACTCCCTGGTTTTACCAACCCGGCTCCAACCAGACCTTCTTGCGATATCATGACCCGAGGCCCCAAGCTGAACATGTTTGCGCTACGATCGGGTTCCTTTCGTATGACCGCAGTAATGGTGAACACGGCATCGCCGATTTTGATCCGGCCGCCATCGGTCAATCCCATGCGGATCAAGAGGGATTCATGAACGACCGCTCCGTAACAGACTGGAGCACAGCCCGGCCCCCGAATGGGCTCAATGAGTTCTTGGAGAGGACGAGCCGGCTCAACGACCAGGTTCCCGTAAAGCGGGTAGTCAGCCTCAACGGCTTTCAATTCGATCAATTGGGTGGTAGAAGGAGAGCGCCCATCATCATGGTGAATAGCGGTGGCCATCGCCACAAGCTCGCTGATATGACGAACAACCACTCCCCGTTTCTCCAGTGACTGTAACGTCTCACCCCCTTCTGCACTGAGAGGGTGAGACAATCTGATTTCAAGATCGCCTCCCAACAACCCACGAGACTCACGGCTCACTGCACGTTCAACATTGCTGGCAAATAGCGATACGCCCACCACTCCCCCGACACCGACCGCAATGCAGGCAAAGAAATAGAGAAAGTGCCTCCACCCAGCCCGCGTCTCTCGCCACGCCATTTTAAGAGGGAACATGCTGAGCACCCTCGCTCCAGTCAGCGTCCTTGGCCTGCTATCTCGGAATCCGACTCCACTCGCCCATCACGCAATACAATCACCCGTTCTGCCAACCGCGCCAAATCTTGATCGTGCGTCACAAGCACCAACGTTGTGCCGAAATCCCGATGCAGGCCGGTCAATAGATCAATCACCTGGTGGCCGGTTGCAGAATCGAGATTCCCGGTCGGCTCATCGGCCAGTAGGATAGGCGGTCGGCAGGCAAATGCCCGAGCGATCGCAACCCGCTGTTGCTCTCCCCCCGACAACTGAACCGGGTAATGGTCAAGCCGTTCCGCAAGTCCTACAGACCGCAGCAACGCTTCGGCATTTGACCGCGCGCTGGAATTGCCGGTCAGTTCCAGAGGAACGGCCACATTCTCCACCGCGGTTAGGGTAGGAATGAGATGAAAAGATTGGAAGATATAACCAATCTTGTCACGACGCCAGCGCGCCATCGCATCCTCAGAGAGGGTGGTGATGTCGATACCATCCAGCCGGATAGATCCTGACGTCGGGCGGTCCAAACCTGCGACCAGTCCCAACAGTGTCGATTTCCCACTGCCGGAAGGCCCGACAATGGCCACCATCTGCTTCTCAGGAATGTCGAACGTGATATCCTCCAAAATGGTCACTTCATGACCCGCGGCAGGAAGCCTCATGGTGAGGTGCTGAATCGCGATCATATCTGTCTAGGTCCTTCCTCTTCGACGAGCATTGATTTCATATTATACTGTACGAAGATGCTCTATCGGTGGAATGCCCGTCCATATTCTGCGTGCCACATCCTGCTACTTTTATGCACGTGGATTGGTTTCGTCTCGTTCGGATGCGACGGACCCTCCGCACCCTCTCCGGTCACCCCTTCAGCAACCGTGTCTTCGCAAGATGGATCCGCCGGATATCGCACGACGGGGACATCAATACCTCGTGCCTCCTCCGATTCCACCACTTCCCAGACGGAAAGCCTTCCTCACATCGTCGCTTTCGGGAACAGTTTGACAGCCGGGCTGGGAGTAGCATCACAGGATAGCTATCCGGCGCAACTGCAGGAACGTCTTGACAAGTTGGGTTACCGCTACCGGGTGATCAATGCGGGGGTCAGTGGAGATACAACTGCGGGGGGCGTGCGTCGTGTGTCGTGGGTATTGAAGAACCGGCCTCGTCTCGTGATTCTAGAACTTGGCGCGAACGACGGGCTCAGAGGTTTCACCGTTGAACAGACTCGCGCCAATCTAGAAGAGATAGTTCGCACAATGAAGCAAGCCGGCGTAGCCGTTGTCCTGGCAGGGATGAAGCTGCCACCTAATTATGGTGCAGACTACACCTCTCGCTTTGAGGCGATGTACCGCGAGGTAGCCGTGCGTCATCAGCTGGCGCTCATTCCATTTTTTCTAGCCGATGTCGGGGGCCGGGCCCATTTGAATCAAGCCGATGGCATCCACCCCACCGGGGAGGGTTATACGCGGATTGTGGATAATGTCTTGAAGGTTCTTGAGCCGATTCTCCAGGAGATGGCTCGTAAGGAGTGAATCTGACCACTCACACAAAGACTATTCAGCGCTCATCCGCTCCGTCTAGAGCGGACAAGCGCTGACATGACAGGCCTAGCAGGGCGGCGTCAGCTTTTCTTGAAAAAGGTGTCATATACGCCGTACGCCAGGATGAGGCCGATCAGCGTGTAATACATACCGGTGATTCCGCTGTAGTCGACTGGACCTTCACTGACGTTGGCGAACGCAAGGGTTGCGTGCAGCGCCGTCATTGCACTGACGATGGTTAAGAACAACCTGTTCATCGACTCACCCCCTTGTAGATAACAAATGCTGAAAATAGGGACGTATTGTACTGAAGGACGACATTGGGCGCAAGGGGGATCAGTACGTGTCGCTGAAAAGAAGTATGGGTTCGGCTACATCGAGAACGGGACGAGTCCGCTGATCGGCGGGGCGGGAACTGTTATTTCTTGTCCATGCGCTTCAAGGCCGCAGTCACCTGTTTGACGCTTTCGGCCAGCGCTTCCAACTTTGTACTCTTCTCCGCGAGATCTCCGGCAACAGCTTTCACCTCAGCATCGAATTGTTCGAACTGTTTGGCCACATCTCCCGCTTTTGTCACCAGCCCCCTATAGGAAGTCAGCTCCCGCTGGAGATCCTTACAGGTGTGCTGCAGAGCCTTTGATTCCTCAATGGACGCCTCTAACTGCTGGGTAAGGCGAGCCAAAGCGGCCTCGCGGTTCCTCAGATCAGCTTCTAGCCCGACCTGTATCTCCTCGCCTTCACGCCTCCGGTCATCCAGATGACGGACAGCACGGATCCACGAGGAAATTTCACCGGACCCGGAATTCGGCAGAGCAGGAACGGATTGCCCGCGCTCAATTGATCGAACCGCCTGTTGCATCCATTCAATGAATACTGTGAGTTCGCCGAGTTTCAGGTCGGGAGACCTGTCCGGAAGCGCGGCATGGTCTGCCACCATGGCAGTCTTGGGCTCAGGGTTCTTCTTGATTTCAGCGTCCTTGCGGCCTGGACGTGGTTTGGACCACCGATGGTACTCAAGCAACGCTGCCACACCATGCCGGCACAAAGGCTGCTCCGACAAGGTACATGTGCACCGTGCGTCTAGAAATCCGTCCTTTAGTTCGATCGTCTGTTCATAGAGTCCTGAATTGCCCATCACAGCCGAGGTCAGAAGCAGATCGTTGGCCTCAGTAATGCGCACTCTATTGTCCGAGCTGTATTGCTTTCCTATCTGAAAGGCGTTGGCATCAACCACCGATTGCACCATGGACGGTTCGAGTAACCCCAGGCGTGATGCTGAACAGGCTATCTTTCCCTTCATAAACGGCCAGCGTATGGTAGACGTGGATTTGATGAAGTGGCTTCATGAACTCGCTATCCTAGTGTGACCACGGACCTTCAATGTGTCAAGCAGATGTGCGAAATACGTGACGGGTATGTGAACCGAATCCCTTTTCATTTTGTGAGCAAGACCCTCTTCTGAAGATCCAGGCAGAAAGGCTACGCCATAGGTACATAGGTGCACGACGTAAGCAATTCAAGGGGGATCAACCTATCGACCTTACCAGAGGCCGTTTAGGAGCGTAGAGCCGCGACGATTCTGGAGAGACCTCACTCCAATATTCGTCCCGATAGTTCACCGGCATCGGCGTGGGGGGCCTTTCTCGCTCACGGGTGTCAACCAAACGTAGTCGGCAATACCCTCTGCCATGAGATGTCGGATCTCTTCAGTCCGTGATGCCTCGAACGACGTCAGGTACACAGTTACTTGTCTGACTTCATCGTTCTTGCGGCGTGCGACCCGCTTGGGAACCGGCAACCGGTACTGAATATGCCCTCCACCCGTATAGCTCAGGATGGGCCCGGCTTTCTCAAGACCGGCCCCTTCCTCAGTGAGTAAGGTCACCAACGCCTTCGCCATCGCCTCGTCCCTGACCATTGAGGCCTCATACATGGTCTCGTAATCCTCCGGACTCCCACCGCCGTGACATTCCTGGAGTTGACGCAAAATCTTGTCGCGATAGGCTGGATCGTCCACGATTGTCTCATCTCGCATGCTCCATTGGCTCCACAGCGGTTCTTCTTTAGCTTTGGCCAGCCCCAGTTTTACGACGTTCCGGACCAGCGCCTTTGGAGGGTTGAGCGCGCGAAGGA
Source organism: Nitrospiraceae bacterium (assembly GCA_040510255.1). Classification (GTDB taxonomy): domain Bacteria; phylum Nitrospirota; class Nitrospiria; order Nitrospirales; family Nitrospiraceae; genus DASSBQ01. The sequence continues at coordinate 19,381 of JBEVJJ010000271.1, forward strand.
CCAGTCGATGTTGTTGGGCAAACTGCACCAGCGGCTCATAATCCTCATACGCTCCGCCCCAATTCTGCATCCATTGTGACTCCTGGATGAACCGGGTTCTGTCCCGATCCTCTGTCTTGAGATAGTGATCCAGCGCCGCCTGGCCATCCCAACCGAACATCTCCATGGCAATCACGGGCCGTGCTCCATGACTCACGAGGGAGTCCAATACTTTTAGAGCGGCTTCGACATGATACTGGTTGTAATGCTCTTCACCCACATACACGATGTCATAGGAAGCCAGCCGTTTGAGCCACTCTTCATAATCCACCGAGACACCTGTGTTCGCATCTAGGACTTGCCAGACTCCCCATCCACGCCGGGAATCGACACGCACCTCTGTTGAAGCGCTCTGCGGAACGGAGCTATCGATAACCTGGCAGGAAATCATCGCTATGAAAAGACACAGGAAGGATTGCCCTTTCCACCGTAAGACTTGCCTTCGATTGACAGACACGAATGTCATGGCCTTGAGAAAGTACCTATCACACGGATATCCAAGCGACAAGTCTCCTGCCTTGACTCTGACCAAATTGGCCAATTAATCTGTTCGTATCAGACGGCTTCGCATCTGGACCATGTGTACCGCTAAGGCCCGCCCGTAGAGATGAGTCTCGATTCGGAGCAACTGGCCGCATTTCGCTACCAGCTCTTGTCCCTGCGCACCGCTCATGAAGGATGGGAAGCATCCCGCCACCTTGTAGACGAGATGCATCTGCCAGCTACGATGCAGCAACTCGTCGATGCAGCGGTGAAGTCTTCATTGCCGACGCCCGTCAAACACATGATCGGCAAAGTGTTGGGTCACGCGACAGTCCGTCGGGTCAAGGATCTCCCCGGCGAAGAGTTACGTCAACTGACCGGTCTGCCACCGACAAAAGCCGTCAGAGCGCTCTGTCTGTTGTTTGACCTGACTTCGTCCGCATACAAGACACCGAACCTTTCTTCTGCTGACGTCGAACGTACAGTTCGTGAGCATCCGAACCCGTTTGACCTTTTGTTGGTCTCCGATGTGGCCTCGCTGCTCGATCTGGGAGCCGGTGACCTCTCATTCGCGGACGAATTGGTTCTTCACTATGGCGGCAAACTCTCTGAAAAAGGAACCCCGTTTGTGCTGCACTGCCTGGACCGTCTGCGTCCGAATTCTCAACTCGGCGGTCCGTTGCATCCCGATCCACCCAGGCTTGACCGTCTTCGTTCTCAGAAAAACGTACAATTCCGTTATCTAAGAGACCGAGACATGTTCGATCTGTCCGACCTGGACCACGCCCGGTCCATCGCGCGACGCTATGCCATTGCAACGTGCTGGGCGCCTGCCACGCCGACCTTTGCCTATGAGCCTTCACGGCTTGCGGCATCTATCATTCAAGACGACCTGCGACAGACAAAGGGCGCATTTCGACAGGTGCAAGCGGAGGGTGAACCGGCCCTGGAAGTCCGACATCGTGATCGGACATTACTCTTTCCCCCATGGAAGTTTGACATTCGGGGCCCTCTCGCCCTCTTACAGCTCGTGGCTATGCGAGGAAGCCTGTGCGTTCTTGGAGCGGTGGATTCACAGGTGTTCTGGGAAATTCTTGTACAACTCATCGAGGATCCCCGTGCCCGACCGCCCGATCGTCTGCTTACACCGTCTGTACTATCGGAATCTTTGGGAACCGTCTACCAGCACCTAGACAATCTGCCCATCGGCAGTTCCTTAGATCTCTCGGATGTCACGGAACTGCGGCATGAGTTTCCTGCGGTGCTGGCTCAGTATCCTAAGCCATTTCACTTTCGCTACGTGGTCGTTCGTCATGGCGCTATTTTTCCAGGCATTCCCGCAAGCAGCACCGCAAGAGCGTTTCAACACATGGCCGAGGAAAGTCCGCCATGGTTTCTCACCCTTGTGCCGGAAGTCACACCTGAGTCCTGAATCAGCCAGTTGAAATATCGATTACCACTGCGACAACCGGATTACCTGGAAAAATTGACGCTCTCCGGACCCTCTGTTAGACTTCGAGCGTAGCCAGCCAGGCCGCGAACCTGGCCCCCTTCGGTGAAATCCCATCGTGAATTCAACACAATCTATCTACGCACTACAGGACAACATTGCCCGGGTCATCAAGGGCAAACCTCGGGTCATTGAGATGGCCATCGTGTGTCTTCTGGCACGAGGACATCTGCTGATTGAAGATGTTCCCGGAGTGGGCAAGACCACGCTGGCTCATAGCGTGGCGCGCTCTCTGGATTGTTCCTTCAAACGGATCCAGTTCACGAGCGACCTTCTTCCATCCGATATCGTCGGCATCTCGGTATTTAACAGACAGAAACAGGCTTTTGAATTCATGCCTGGTCCCATCTTCGCAAATATCGTTCTGGCCGACGAAATCAACCGGACGACACCGAAAACACAAAGTAGTTTGCTCGAAGCCATGAGCGAGGCCCAGATCTCCGTCGACAATCAGACCTATCCATTAAGACAACCCTTTATGGTCATCGCCACTCAGAATCCGGCCGAATATCACGGAACCTTTCCACTCCCTGAATCCCAACTCGATCGCTTCCTGATGCGGGTCAGCATCGGCTATCCAGCCCCGGAAGAGGAAAAGAAAGTGCTCGATCGTCCCCAATCTCTACATCCAGCGCATGAGATTCAGGCTGTCCTCTCCGTTCAGGATATTTTGGATCTGCAGGATCGAGTGGAAAAGGTACGGCTCGAAGAAAGCTTGATGGATTATTTGCTGTCGATTGTACTTGCAACCAGGCGAAGCGAGTTGTTGTCGCTCGGTGTAAGCACTCGTGGAGCTCTTGCATTGTGCAAGGCGGCCAAAGCACTGGCACTGGTCCGTCACCGAGATTATTGTTTACCTGACGATATCAAGGAGTTGGCCCCGGTCATCATTTCTCATCGCGTGATGTTGAATCGGTCGCAAGGGATGAGGACTCGAAGTTTTGACCAGACCGAACAAATCATCCATGACATTCTCGAAAGCCTTCCCGTCCCAGTGTAGGGAATCGACGTTCCACGGACAGCATTATCAACGCGTCTGCGTGATTCAGCGACCGTTCAAGCATGTGGCGAAACTCCTCACCATTCTTCTCCTGGCTGTTTCGTAACCGCTCTCTTCTCTTCACACCTGAAGGTATCCGCTTTCTCATCTTTACTCTGGCCGTCGGTGTGGCCGCCGTCAACACGGGAAACAATTTGTTCTACCTCTTGCTGGCCATGATGCTGAGTTTGACCGTGATGTCCGGTCTCTTGTCTGAAATATGCCTTCGTCGTCTGGAAGTACGCCGCCAACTACCCACGTACGTCTTCGCCAACACCTCTGCCCCGGTTTCCCTCTTTGTGGTCAATCGAAAACGGTATCTACCCAGCTTTTCACTGCACTTCTTTGATGTCGTCGACGGTCACGATATCGATCGCAAGATATCTGTGGCGCATATGGCGCCGTGTTCGTCGATCCTCGTCACCTATTCATTGGTTGCGCGACATCGCGGCATCTACCGGCTTACTGGTCTTCGAGTCGCAACTCCTTTTCCCTTCGGGCTGTTTCAGAAAAAGACCCTGATCCCTCTGGACGCCACCATCACAGTTTGCCCCGAACTCATCCCCCTTCCCGCCGCTCTCTCGCATGTCTTTTCCGCACTCGGGCAAGAACAGGGACTTATCCGGCGTGGTCCCGGCATGGCACTGTACAATCTGCGGGAGTATCACCCCGGCGACGATTCTCGGGCCATCCACTGGATGACGACCGCACGGACATCAAAGCTCATGATCAAGGAAACAGAGGCGGAGGATCAACAACGCGTAACGATCTTGCTGTCGTTGTTCTCACCGGAAACCGATGAAGATAACTTCGAGCACGCCGTCTCCGTGGCGGCTTCGCTTCTCACGCTCTTCCACCAACGCAACTATTTCATCCAAGCCGTGATCGGTGACGACACGTTCTTCTTTGCCACCGGCGAGGACCATTACACTGAAATTCTCCGCTCACTCGCATTGTGCCGGTCTCGGGAACCTCTCAGGTCTGAAGCGACTGTTCACGGACCGAGGCCATCAGCGGAGGACAGTCTATGTATTGCAATTCTTCCGTGGGCTGATCTCGGAGTCAAAGAACAGTTCTCGGACGCAGACTGCATCATTACGCTCGACGGAAACAAACAGGTCGTCTATGAGTCTCGATCGCGCGTTCTACCTTAGTTCAATCCTGCTGGCCGGCGCAGCGTTCGGTAGCCTGGCTCTCACAGCCGATGTGCCGACATGGCTGCTCGCGCTTGGTGCCGTAACCTACACCGTGTGCCTCGTCAGGATTGTGACCGGAACCGAACAACGGCCCTGGCTCGCGGCAGTACGCCTCTCTCCCGTGGCATGGAACATCATATTGCTCACGGCCTTTGCCGAATTTTGGATCGACGTTCTATGGATCTCTCAGGAACTCTTGTCCGCAGGCATTCGCTTCCTGATCGTCCTGATGATCAATAAACTGTTCAATCTGCAACAGCGCCGGGACTTTCTGCACTTGTATGCCATCAGCCTGATGGCCGTCCTTGCCTCCGCTTCACTGACAACGCAGGTCTGGTATGCCCCCATTTTTCTCGCATATCTCTTCGCGGGCATCTGGACGTTACTGCTGTACCATCTCACCAAGGAACGAGAAGACGCGGCGACAGGAACGTCGCACATCGCTTCCGGTACCACGCAGGATGGAGGACAGATTACGTCCCGTTTCTTCTGGACCACAAATGGCATGGCTGTCTGCGCGGTCTGTCTGACCCTGTCCATTTTCTTCATCATCCCTCGCGTGGGAGTCGGCCTCCTGCAAAAGAATCGAGGAGAAGGCCTGCGCACAACGGGATTCAGCGAAAGGGTGGACCTGGGCGTCATGGGCTCAATCAAAGAGGATCCCAGCATCGTCATGCGTGTGGAACTGCCCGATAGCAAGCTCCCGAAAGGCAACTTCTATCTTCGCGGAATGGCGTATGACCACTATAACGGGAGATCGTGGAGCACACATCTATCGACACGTCGGCCACTCAACGAGAAACCGCAAGGCACATTTACCATCAGACCCGGCGGTTCGCAGCACAGTAAGAAGTCGTCGCCTGAGATCCGACAGGACATCGTCCTCGAACCCCTCGACACGCCGGTCCTGTTCGGCGCGCCCGGGGCGTCATCTATTACAGGGGATCTCATGGGAGTCCAGTCCGATTCGATGGGCGCCCTCTTCCTACCGTTTCCGCCTTCGAATCGCACGGAATACACGATTCGTTCGAGGTCCGCGCTCCTCGAGTTGCAGGAGCAATCAGCCACCCTGTTGACCTATCCGGAGTTTGTCCGACAACATTACCTCCAACTCCCGCCTCTCAGCCCACAAGTTGCCGAACTGACTCATGGTGTCGCGCAAGACGGTCACACCCCCTATGAGATCGTCACTCTTGTAAGGGACCATCTCCTGACAACCTATCGATACAGCTTGGATCTTGAGGCCACGCAATCCAACACACCAGTCGAAGATTTTCTGTTCATTCGCAAGACGGGATACTGCGAACACTACGCAACTGCCATGATCCTGATGCTGCGGTCCATCGGGATTCCTTCCCGTCTTGTCACAGGATTTCTGGCATCCGAATGGAATAAATTCGGGAACTACTATACGGTCCGCCAGCGGGATGCTCATGCGTGGGTGGAGGTCTATTTCCCTCATTCTGGCTGGATTACCTTCGACCCCACTCCGCCTGTAGCCCTGGCCCAAACCAATAGGTGGTGGCAATCGGTCGAAGGACTCGTAGACTCCATTCGATTGCAATGGGACCGGGTCTTCATTCAATACAGCGCCACAGATCAGCTCGCGGTGTTGCAAGGTGTGCGAGAGGGGGGCGATGTCCTAAGGAATAGCCTCTCTGAGTCGTTGGCCTCACGACTCGGTCTCCTCCTGGATCGATTCAGGACGACTTCTACCGCTATGGCCCCCGTGAACGTCAAACAGGCGGCGTTCATGCTGGTGTTCATGATGACCGGGCTGCTTTTGCTGGCAGCCATCCTTCTCAAGAAGCCATGGAAGAATCTTCGTGGAGAACGGGCGCCGGCACATCAGGTGTTCGCGGTACGAGTCTATGGCCAGATGACGGCCTTCTTAGAGACCCGCGGCATTCGGAGGTCTGCTCATGAAACACCTGCTGAATTCGTACGACACGTGGAACGCGAATGGGCGGCAGGATCCTTCTGTGTGCGGAAGTTGACCGATCTCTATTGTCGCGTGCGCTTTGGCCAGCATCCGGTCACATCAGAGGATGTCACTGCCGCGCAACACCTTCTCGACCAACTTCAGAACTTGGGATAAGTAGGCCCCGCTACTTTTTCCTCACGCTCCGACCGATATCGTCATTCGTCGCCCCCTCTAGTGACTGCCAAAGGGCAGAGAGGTCGACATTCCCGCCGGTTATGATCACACCGACCCTTTTCCCGAGTAAGAAGGGTTCCCGGCGCAACAGCGGCGCCAGCGCAACAGCGCTCGACGGTTCGATGACCAGTTTGAGCCGTTCATGGGCAAACCGCATCGCTTCGATAATTTCATGCTCTTCTGCAACAAAAAATCCCGCCACATGTTCCCGAAGAATAGGGAGGGTCCGGGTTCCAAGAGATGCCCGCAGCCCGTCCGCGATAGTATGAGGATCCGTCATCGGGACGATCCGATTCTCTTGTACCGAATACATGGCATCCAAGGCGCCGGCCGGTTCACAGGCATAGATTTTGAGGCTCTCGTCGAGCGCGTGTGCCGCGACACACACGCCCGATAACAGTCCGCCTCCGCTGACGGGAGCGAGAATGGCATCCATGTTCGGCACCTGGTCGAATAATTCCAGCATGGTTGTGCCCTGTCCTGCCATTACAGCCAGGTCATTGAACGGATGAACGAGAACACCATGCAGGTTTTCACAGAGCGAAGCGGCAATCTGCTCAGCGTGCCGGCGATCCGAAGCCTCGTGAACAATTGCCCCGTAGTCCATCGTCGCCTGCCTCTTCAACCGATTCACCGGCGATGGCATCACGACATGTGCCTCTAGACCATAAAGTCGGCACGCCAGAGCGACACCTTGTGCGTGGTTTCCGGAAGAAAGAGTGACGACGGGCTTATGTGGCGCTTCAACCGCTATTCGCGAAATGGCGTAATACGCTCCGCGAAACTTAAACGCGCCGACACGCTGGAAATTTTCACACTTCAGGAACACTCTTGCGCCTGATGTTTCGTTGAGCTGGTCACTGGTCATGACCGGCGTCACATGTGCGATGCCTTTGAGCGTCGCTGCTGCTTCGCAAATTTCGCCGAATGAGAGCGTTTCCATAGTTTCTGATGAGTCCCAATGCGATACGGTAAGGTAACCCTGTCATATCCGGTTCCGGTTCTGCAAATATCTGCCGACCATGACTCGCCTACACTGCCTGTGAAAACGACGCCTCTACGCCGTCCATGAGGCTGACTCGTTGGAGAACCGCGCCTCTCTTCCTAACACGACAATCAGAGAGAACTGTCCAGTCAGAAACCCTGCAGCAAAGACAAGCAGCATCTGTCACGCGTTGCCAGACGAGGAAGAACGAGCGGCAGGGGATACCGCTGGTGATGGCTGACCTCCCAAAGTCATCGCCGGACGTCTGGAAGCATCATTGACCAACTGAATGAGGCTATTCAGGAAGCGAAACAGAGAACACGGTGGAATACTGCTCACGGTCGCATTATTCCGATCTCCCGTGATGGACGCGCACGCTCTGGTTATGCGGCTTTATCTGGTGGGTAATTCTGATGTTGGGACGGGGCAGGCCCAGGGGTCGGATCAGCACGTACCCTGTGACGACGAGGAATTTTGAACCGTCATCTCGGCGCAGGGGTACCACACTCAGCAGTACTGGTCTCAAGAGGGGTGGGAGATAGAAAACTACCTACAAACATCGGGTCGCCGAAATATTGAAATGACGCCACCTGGAACAACTCCGATCAGCCTGTCGTTGGCACGAACTATTATGGAGGTGAGGCCTATGCAAAATGGGCAGGCAAACGGTTACCGACGGAACAGGAGTGGGAATGGCGGCGAGGGGCACGGATGGCCGGACGTACCCTTGTGGTGACGAGAGCGACACAAGCTTATACAATAGTGTCAAATCGAACCGTGGAAGCACCTCGCCTGTCAGCAACTATCCCAACGACGTGAGCACGTATGGCTGTCATGATATGGCTGGCAATGTGCGGGATTGGTGTGCGAGTTGGTGAGACAACGAGGGCGGCCTTCGCATGATTTGGGGCGTCCTCGTTCGACAGGCCGGAGTTTCTCGTTCCTCAAGCCGGTTCGGGACCTTGGGCCAGCGCCCGGTGCAACAGCATCGGCTTTCATCTCGCCCGGGACATGGACGAACCCTTTGCACTGAGCCCAGGCCTTATCTTGAAGGGGGCTTGTCTCTTGATGGTGCGCCGCTTTGTCATTTAAACTGACCCTTTCAGCTTATCCACGACTGCGCCGGGTTGGGTGACGTACAACATCTTGCTTGCGACTCATAGACGACCACCACTCGCGCCCGTTGAACGCGCGGCTTGATACCAGCCGGGCCTAGAGGGTTTGTCGGTGGTCCAGATTATTTGCTTTGCACCGCTGTCCCATGGACTTGGGTACAGGCCCGGCTAAACAGAATCCACCACTGGAAGTAATAGTCCACCGTCACCTCGATCATCGCATCCCCGTAAGGCTTCAATTTCATCGCCTCCTCGACCGCCGTATGCAGTTCATTGCCACCCGATAAGGGGATAATCGCGAACAGGTGATAGACGCAGTCCTCGCCATGGACTTTTCCTAAAACCGTGTACCCGTTCTGTGAAAGTGGTTTCGTGGATGGCTGGAGAGCGATGGGATGATACATGCAGCCGGAGAGGAATAAAAACACCGTCAGCATGAATGGGAGTCGCATTGGTATGCTCCGTATTATCTCAGAGGGGTGAAGCCAATCATACGGGCCCCCCTTACTACAATGTTACTCGGTATGAAAAACTGCTCCGACATCACAGTCTCTTTCGCTTAACGACCCATCCGAGTGGTGAGTGCGTGGGGATCATCGTGGGTGCTCAATGGGACCGGACCAGGCAAAGTCTTCCGGCATCTCACCGAGCGGGCGGCCCAGATGCACGACATACAGTCCGTGCCGTCCATCATGTCCAATCTCGATGATGCGATCTCTCGCACCGCTGGCCTTCATCCAATAGAAGCCAGGTATCGTTGGTTTGTCAAACGTCCAGGTCAGTTTGGAGGTCATTTCTTACTGCCGCATGACCTTTCCACAACTGGCGCCTTCGCCTCCCATCCTCGAATTGTGCCATTGATTTCTGAATAATAACCCACGGTCATTTCTCCAATCACAATCTCATTTTCCGGTACATGAAACTGTGCTGCGGCTTTCCCTCGAATGCCTGCTTGATACGTTGAGGCCGGTGGCTCTCTCACTTCCCCTTCGGTAGCAGCCTTGCGAATAGGCTACGAATGATGGCCCGTCTCGCCTTTCTTCCCGCGATGCTTCTTCAATAACTCCAACATGCCCTCTTCGATCAGATCATTCACATACCTATCCTGATCAATGGCCAGATGCTGAATTTCCTGCATGATCTGTGGATCCAGGCTCAGACCGTAGTGTTTTCGCTGGCCCGATGGCTTTCTTTTTGGCATGGCCTGGGCAATCTAACGGGTGAGTCGTAGTCTAGTCAATGACGCATGTTGCTATCTATATAATAGCGCCGAATCTATTATTGCGATCAGGAAATGAACACTGCGGACGTGGGTGAAAGTGCTCGTTTCGCAGTGATTAGTTGTTGCCATGAACCGTCACGGAAGTTTGTTGGTTTGGGGTTCAAAATACCCAATCACTCTGGACTCACGCTAGCATAGTTGCCGTCTTTGC
>JBEVJJ010000272.1:0-3959 GCA_040510255.1 Nitrospiraceae bacterium
GGTGTACGGCGCGTTCGGCATCGTGAGCGAACTGATGAACCGGCTCACGTTTGGGTTTCATGTCATGCGCACCAGCTTCATGAGCACCACGATACTCTTCCTCTGTTATCTCGTCTGGCGGCGCGGGTTCTTCGCGGACGATTCTTCCCGCGGCCGGTCGGTAAGGCCGGCCTCACACGAGGTGCGGTAATGCGGGGGTTAGTATGGTTTCGGCGCGACCTTCGTGTGCGCGATAACCCGGCTCTCTCCGCAGCCTGCGCAGAATGCGACGAGGTCGTTCCGATCTTCGTGTTTGATGACGTGCTGCTGAACTCGCGACGGTTCGGATCCGCATGTGTGACCTTTATGTTGGGCTGCCTCCGGGAACTCTCGCAGAACCTGAATCAATCCGGACTTCACCTGATCTGGAGACGCGGCGATCAGGCAGAGGAGGTGAAACAGGCCGTCGAAGAAACTGGTGTCAGCCGAATCTACTGGAATCGCGATTATGAGCCGGCAGCGCTGGACCGAGACCGGAGAGTCCAAAGTCTGATGAATGATCGCCACGTGATGGTGCAGACATTCAAAGATCATGTGATTTTCGAGTCTGATGAAGTCTGTGGCATGGCCGGCGGTCCGCTGCAGCGATACAGCGCCTACCGGAATCGATGGTGGGCCAAATGGCATGCCGGCGCGCCGCGAGTCGTCGCGGTCCCGCGAGCTCGCGCTGGATGGGGCAAGAAGCTCGGGGAAGGCGCTGTCGACTGGCCTTCTGCGGAACACTTGGGATATCACACCGCGGCGTTGTGGATTCAGCCTGGAGAGCATGCGGCACACCAGCGGCTTCGCTGGTTCTTGGACGGTCCGATCCATCAATACGTGAGCGGACGCAATCTGCCTGGCGTGGATGGCACTGCGAAATTGTCGCCCCATTTTCGATTCGGAACCTTGTCATCCCGTCAGGCAGTCCATGCGGCGCTGGCACAGTTAAGCAAAGACGGGCGGGCATCGAGAGCAGATGTGCTGACATGGATCGACGAACTGATTTGGCGGGAGTTTTTCCAGCAGGTGCTGTCGGCATTTCCCCGCGTCGCATCAGGCCCATTTCGATCCGATGCCACCCTGCCTGCGCCCAGGGAGAATGGCCCGGAACGGGAGAGATTATTTACGGCCTGGTGTAACGGAAAAACCGGATACCCGATTGTTGATGCAGGCATGCGACAGCTCAATCAGACCGGCTGGATGCACAATCGGGTGAGGATGGTGGTCGCCTCGTTTCTGATCAAAGATCTCCGGCTGGACTGGCAAAGGGGCGAGCAGTATTTCATGCAGCGGCTCGTGGATGCGGATATCGCCGCCAACAATGGGAATTGGCAATGGTGCGCCTCGACCGGAACAGATGCGCTGCGCGGTTATCGAATCTTCAACCCGGCGCTGCAAAGTAAGAAGTTCGATCCCGACGGAACGTATATCAGGACCTATGTGCCAGAGTTAGCCTCGCTTCCCGCGGCGTTGATCCATGAACCGCATCTGATGAGTCAGCACGAGCAACGTCGGCAGGGCTGCATAATCGGAACCGATTACCCTCTGCCGATCGTTGATCATCTGAAAGGCGCGCAACGAGTATTTAGAATTAGACCAACAGGCAAAGGTAAATCGTTCATGAGAGGGGCCCGCAAGGAGAGCATCGTGAAACCCCGGCTGCCGGTCCGTGTTGGAATCAGCCGGTGTCTCCTCGGTGATGCGGTGCGATACGACGGCGGTCACAAACGGGACGGCTTCCTCGTGGACGTGTTGGGGACCTTCGTCGATTGGGTGCCGGTATGTCCCGAAGTGGAAGCGGGGATGGAGACGCCTCGCGAAGCGATTCGTTTGGTCGGCGATGTACGCAGGCCTCAGCTCCTTACAGTAAAGAGTGGGCAGGATGTGACGAGAATCATGCGGTCCTTCTCGGTGCGCCGCGCGGCCGAGTTGGAGGCCAACGATCTGTCCGGATATGTCTTCAAAAAAGACTCGCCAAGTTGCGGGATGGAAAGGGTCCGTGTCCTCAATCATCAAGGCATGCCTGTTAGAAACGGCATCGGGATATTCGCAAAAGCGTTTATGGAGCAGTTTCCTCTGATTCCGATCGAAGAAGAAGGACGGCTGTGCGATCCGGTCCTCCGGGATAATTTTATCGAGCGTGTATTCAGCTACCATCGCTGGCGTTCGTTGATGTTGGGCCCGGTCTCAAGGAAGGCTGTGGTCGAGTTTCACACCGCGCATAAGTATGCGCTGCTGGCCCATAGCAGGGCACACTATCAGGCGCTCGGACGTCTGACGGCGCAATCAGATCGGTATCGACCGAAAGATTTGATGGAGCGATACGGCCGAATTTTTATGGAGGCATTGAAGGTCAAGGCCACGGTGCGTAAGCACGTCAACGTGCTTCATCATCTCGTTGGGTTTTTCAAAGTGCGCCTCAATCCGGACGAACGTGCAGAGCTGGAAGGCGTGATTGAGGATTATCATCACGGGATCGTCCCTTTGGTCGTGCCGCTCACGCTCATCAAACATTACGTCAAGACATTTGAGATCACCTATATTCAAGATCAGGTGTACCTCAATCCACATCCAAAGGAGCTGATGCTCCGTAATCGAGTATGAGGACGTGATGCAAACCACACGTGGTGTCATTCTTGTCGGTCATGGCGGGATCCCCAAAGACTGTCCGGGCGATCTCGTGATGAAACTCAAGCGATTGGAAGGACAGCGCAGACAGAGCGGTCAACCGATTTCAGCGGAAGAAGCCGAGTTGGATAGGAAGATCCGCCAGTGGCCGCGGGACGCGAAGACTGATCCCTATCGAACCGGTCTTGAAGCGTTGGCTTTAGAACTGCGGCCCTTGTTGAATGGGGTGCTCTTTACAGTCGCATACAATGAGTTCTGCGCGCCGACGCTGGAAGAGGCAGTTGCGGATCTCGTTCGCCAGGGAACTTCGGACATCATGGTGATCACGACGATGTTCACACCGGGGGGCTCACACGCTGAGGTCGAGATCCCAGAGACTCTGGCTCATCTGCGCAAGAAATATTCTTCGCTCACACTGCGATATGCCTGGCCATTTGATCTCAATCTGGTTGCGATGATGCTGGCCGAACAAGTCGCACGATGTTCCTAGCAGGCTGTTGAAAAACTATTTTGAACCCACTCGGTAGGGAAGGTGGAACTGGCCGTGGTGCATATTGAGATGCCCGCAGGGTGTTCAAAAAGACCGTCCAGCGAGGCCGCAGCGAGCAAAGAGGCGAATCGTACTCTGCGCCGTACGTTGAGCCTCTGAGGTTCACGACGCGCTGAATAAAGCGCGTCACGTTTGTGAACGCCGCCGAGATAGTGAGGCGGCAGTGTCTTACGAGAACGATGCTGGCGGCTCTTTTTCAACACCCTGCTAGTGATTGCAAGTGATGAAACGTGGAGTACGTATGTGTTGCGGCGCTCCCCGAATAGCCGCTGAATAAGCAGACCTCTGCGGTCTAGTTTTTCTTCACCAGTTCTTCGAGGCGAGTTCGTGCTGTTGTCGCGGCTGCGCTATCCGGATACTGGCGGACGATGTCTTCATACAACTGTTTTGCATGGACCATATTGTTTTGACGTTCTTCGAATTGCGCCGTTTCCAGCATCTGTGCCGGCTGGTCCTGCCCGCAGGCCGAGACTAGGAAAAGAAGTACCGCCAGGCAGTTGTGCGCCATCTGATTCATCATGAGGCGTCGCCGGTATACCATGTCAGGAGCTGTCACCCGGCTTTGAGGTGCGCTATCGAATCGTCTGATTCATTTCTTGTGTTGTCCGCATGACGCGAAAGATTGTGCAAGCTCGTCCGGTCCATACTGACCTTCCCCCCTGTACCCAAATGTAGTTTCTCCCATGATTCCAGGAGATTCAAGCAGGCATGATCGATGTGTCGGAGTCCGTCTATTCTGACGGAAATGTCGGCAAGCGGT
>JBEVJJ010000273.1:0-18329 GCA_040510255.1 Nitrospiraceae bacterium
GTGCTCACGCTCGGTGACCACGGGATCGGCTGCTCTCCCGGCCGGTTGGCCATCGTGGCTTCCACACCGTTCACCGCTTGGCAAGGGTAGTATCGTGCAGGCGCCAGTCTTCGGTCTACTCCCACATTGCGACCATTTCGTCGAGACCGCACTAGTTCGGAGGGATCATTTTCACCGGCGAGGTGGAGACGTAGACGTTTCTCCTCTGGCTGGTAGGAGAAGGAATTCTATTCCAGGATCGTATAACTCACAGGTTATGGGCGCCAGGACTCAGGCGGCACGTAGAGCCTCAAAGATCAGATTCACCAGGCCTCCATAGGACAGAAAACTCGGCGCGGCAGATTCACATTGCAAAACATCGCAATGGAGAGCCCGGGAGTCGGTTGCTTCATGTCGTATGCCCTCTGATGCTCGCTCACCTTTCACTTGGTTGTCGGCGATTCCGTTAGTGCTGACTAGAAATAGATCGACCCATATACAAACGCCGTGTTCCACGAATTATCAACCTTAAACGTGGCCGATTCTTTTACCGGTCCTTCGACATTCACGTTCAGACGATTGAGAGCTGCGCCGAGACCAAAGTTCTTGAAGAGACGATATTCAAACCCGATATAGAGATCGGCGAGCGATCCCTGCCAGCCGCCGGCGCTGAGATAGAAAATGTTTGCGCGTAGCTCCGCATTCAATCGGGGCGTAATGTAGTACCGCATCAGAAATCCAATCTGCGGAAGCGGCGCCAGCAGATCCGTCGCCGATTTGGTTCCCGTATTAATCAATGACCCTACAGTCGTGAGGGAGGTCAACGAGGCGGAGATCTCCGTGAGATAGAATCCAGCGGACAACGCCAATTCGACCTTCTCATTGTGATAAAAAGAGTAGTTGTAATAGAACTGATACAAGGCGATGTCCAAAGTGCTCTGAACAGAGGCCCCGATCGGAAACGTCACGTTTCCGAAATCAATCGACTTATCGATCGCATTGAGACCGTCTCGCCCCACCCGATACCACGTGAACCCGATGCTGTGCTGCGGATTGAAGCGGAAATAGGCATCGACCCGGGGAACCGTATCTGTCTGTTCGCCTCTCAATGTGTCGCCGTAGTTGATCGTTGCCCCGATTCCCCTCTGGCCGCTCAGCCTCATGTTGGTTTCGGCGTTCCAGATGAAATTCGCACCGCCGCGTACCATGAAGCGGTTAGGAAGCGCTTCCTTCTCCGCGTCCTGAGCTGAGGCACATTCCGGGTTCATCATGGTGAATGCCTGGCAACAAGACAGTAACAGGAGAAGAAACAGCGATGTGCGGGCTATTTTTAATGTGTGACGCCTCTGCATCTTCGCCTCCTTATTCTGGCTTCTTCAGCCATGCTTGTCCTCGCCACTCTTGTGATCATCCGGCCAGCGTTTTTCATTCTGATATCCCTGCCGGCTGTCCAAGACTTCACGAGCAGTTCTCATTCCAGTTCCGGTGTCGATGAAAAACTCTCGAACCTCCTCACGCCGCACCGCTACTCGACAGTGAAGGACTGTCGATTGCCGGAATCGTTTGAAGGGAACCCCCATCGCCTTGAGATTGATGCCGGCTGCATCGAGAGACCACTGCGATGAACAGAAAAAAGAATTTCAGCGCACGAAGGGCATCATATGCTCATGACGGCAGAGAGAAACCTGTCAAAGTTGACAGTAGGCACATCAATGACTGTGGAGTAGAAGTGGAGGGTTTGCACCATCATGTTCCGCCTTCCCTGATTGGCCTGAGCCTGAATCAGCTCACGAAGGTCATACGGCCGTGGCGGACGGAAGGAAACAAAGTCAACAGTTGTACTGCTAACCTTGGCGAAGTGCTTTGATCAATATGCCGAAACACAGCTCGCGAATACGCATCTGCTCCCTCTACGCGTGATCGCCACGTGCCGTCCCTCAATCCTTTCCTCACGCGCGGCATTGAGCAGGGCAGCCACCAATCCCGACAGCGAGCATTTGCCTATCGCGCATCGCCACTCATCCCCAAAGAATCAGGAGGATCGCCACGGTGGCTCCGAGCAGCACGACCAGGATCGAGAGCGGCAGCACGGAAGGGATGCGCTCCGAACCGTGGTCGCTGGACCGCTGAAGCTCACGGACGTTCCGGACGTAGCCGACCGTGGCCATCGCAAGCAGTGCCGATGCAGCCATTGCCAAGAGCACGCCCCCGACGTGCCCGCCGAAGGCCCACTGTTTTCCTTCAAGTAATTGGGCCCGTGCCAAGGCGGTGATGCCCTTGTCGAGCGTCAGCCCGGTCGTCATGATGACAAAGGCCGTCCGCACCCAAGCGAGCTGCGTCCGCTCCAGCGCCCACTCGGTACGCCTCAGAGCAAGGTCAACACGGGGGTCATGAACTTCGCCATCCATCGACGCTCCTGTCTAGAGAGAACGGTCAGGTGATATTTCTCACTCTTCGTCGGCTCGACGGCATTGAGGTCTTCGTACAGCCGCCGTTCCCACTGCGACGTTTCACCGGCTAGGAAGGCGTAGAGAAGTTGGCGAATCCGTGGCCCGTGGGACAGCGGTTGAATAAGGTGTTGGAGAAATCTGGGGCGCCGCCGTTGCCGACGGCGCCCGTGTCTGTGATGTGTTTACTCTCCGCCAGCAGTCATGCTCTTGATCTGCTTCTCCAGCGAGTCGAGGCTCCAATCGCCCGGCTTCTGGCTGGGCGGATACTCCTTCATGGTCAGGAGGAACCGGCTGGCCACCGCCTGGAGTGGCACCAACACAAACGCGCGATCAATCATCCAATCGTGGTAGGTGTTGGAGTTGTGCTGCGACTTCTCAAACGGATCACGGCGCAGGTTGAAGAGTAGCGGCAGACGCAGGTGGACGAAGGGCTCGCGCCAGACGTTCAGTTGATGCGCACGGTTCTCCAGGTAGACCGCCTTCCAGTCGCCCACGCGGATGGCGACCACGGCGCCGTCGTCGCCCACGTAAATGAACTCCTTGCGCGGCGAGTCCTTCACCTTGCCACTGAGGTAGTCGAGCTGGTTGTAGCCATCGATGTGGTTCTTGTAGGTGCGACCGTTGAGTTCCATGCCCTTGAGCAGCTTCTCCTTGATGTCGGGCGCGCCGGCGGCGGCGGCAAAGGTGGGCAGCCAGTCTTCGTGCGAGACGATGCCGTTCAGCGTCACGCCCGCGAGGAAGTGACCGGGCCATTTGATGAAGGCCGGGACGCGGTAGCCGCCTTCCCAGTTCGAGTTCTTCTCGCCACGGAAGGGCGTGGTGCCGGCGTCGGGCCAGGTGTTGTAGTGCGGGCCGTTGTCCGTTGAATACTGGACAATGGTGTCATTGGCGAGACCAAGGTCGTCGATCAGCTTGAGCAGTTCACCCACGTGCATGTCGTGCTCGACCATGCCGTCACCGTATTCATCCTGACCGGAAATGTTGTAGTGCTCGGCTTTCACGTGAGTGCGGAAGTGCATCCGCGTGCCGTTCCACCAGCAGAAGAAAGGCTTCCCGGCCTTGACCTGGCGGGTGATGAACTCCTTGGCCGCGTCCAGCGTTTCATCGTCAATCGTCTCCATGTGCTTCTTGGTCAGAGGGCCGAGATTCTCGATGGTCTGGCCACCCTTGCTGTCGGCCTTGGACTTGATGATGCCGCGGGGACCGAACTGCTCGAGGAAGGTCTTGCCGTTGGGTAGTTTCATGTCCCTCGGGTAGTCCCGGTTCTCCGGCTCTTCCTCGGCGTTGAGGTGATAGAGGCTGCCGAGGAACTCATCAAACCCATGCATGGTTGGCAGGTGTTCGTCACGATCGCCCTGGTGATTCTTGCCGAACTGGCCCGTGGTGTAGCCCTGGCCTTTCAGCACCGTGGCCATCGTCACGTCGGTCTTCTGCCAGCCTTCCTTCGCGCCCGGCATGCCGACCTTGGTCATGCCTGAGCGCACGGGCACGCTGCCGCTGATGAAGGCCGCCCGGCCCGCCGTGCAGCTCTGCTGCGCGTAGTAGTCGGTGAAGGCGACGCCCTCCTTCGCGATGCGGTCAATGTTGGGCGTCCTGTAGCCCATCATGCCGCGGTTGTTGTGGCTGATGTTCCAGGTGCCAATGTCGTCGCCCCAAATGACCAGAATGTTGGGCTTTTTCTGCTCCGCCTGCGCGGACCCAGAACTCAGCGTCACGATGGCGAAGATGGCAACCATCAGACTTGCCATGCGACATGTGAAAATTTTGCGACTGCTCTCGGCTTGCTTGATACTCATGCGCCCTCTCCCTTGTTTTAAAACTGAACCTGTGCATCCTTGCAGATGACGGTTTTGCGGCATCTTGATTGCCGGACAGCATTCAAGATACATAAAGCAACATGAAGATAACCGTAGAGATTCCTGATATCCTCCTGAAAGAAGCCCGGAAGCTGGCGGCCAGGCAAGGCACCACCTTGCGGGTCCTGATCGTGGAGGGGTTGCGGCGGATCATCGTGGATCGCAGGCGCGTCGGAGCCTTTCGACTTCGGAAGGCGACCTTCAAGGGAACCGGCCTCCAGCCGGAAGTTGCCGGGGCCCCCTGGGAACGCATCCGCAACATGTCGTACGAAGGGCGTGGCGGATGATCGCCGTCGATACGAACCTCCTCGTCTATGCCCACCGTGGAGTTTCGGAAAGAGAACACGGTCGATGAATCGTCGATCATGAGAGGAATGGCGCGACGATTTCGACCTCTTGGGAGCTTCTTCAACAATGCTCGTTTGCGAGGCGGGCCCGTTCACTATGACTACGGACTCTGCAAATCCTTCCCAGGTTCAGATTTTCAACTTTTTGCAAGATGGAACACGTGCCAGCGCCAGGGGTCGAGCGAGACATACAGTCCAGACCCGGTCATTTCCTCCCCGCTTCGGTCATACCGCTCTTCTGAGAGCGCATCCGTCAAACGCCATGTTCCTGCAGCCACCTCGGACCATGGAACCCGGACGCGCGCCTGGACGGAGGCGCCGGAAAAGTTGACGATCACGAGGCACCGCGCGTCCTGTTTTTTCCAACTCCAGGCCAGCAGATTCCTGCAACTCATATTGTCCGGCCAACCGGTACATTCGCACATCGTCCACTCGCCGCTCCGAAATGGCTCCTCTGCGGTCTGCTGGAGAAGCGTCTCGTAGAAGCGTTCCAGATCGAGATCCGGCGTTTCCTCCGGCCGTCGCGCGAGAAACACGGTGACTCTCGTTTGTCGCCCCTGGAATTGGCCTTCGTGAAGCAGCTTGGCGCCGGGGAGTGAAAGAATCACCACCGCCGCCGCGCGATGCTTGGGGGGCGGAAACGTCGCAGCGGCTCGAGGCTCGTCGTGATTTTCGAGAAAGCGCACCAGCCGACGCTCGAACTCCGGATCACCCTGCAAGTGCTGCCGCACCGGTTCCACCTCCCCATGCTCCATCCGGTCGTAGAGACGCTTGTCGTAGCAATAGTCGAACCCTTGCTGTTGCAGCTCCCACTCGAGATCCCAGTAGGCTTCGGCCATGAAGACGAACTGACGATGCGTTTTTTTCACCGTGGCAATGAGGTCGATCCAATACTCGGTCGAAGGTTTCGCGCCCGCCCGCTTTCCCCAGGTCCGTTCAAAAATCGAGTTGATGAACAGCATGGCCATATCGCAACGCACGCCGTCACATTGATCCGCGAGACTCGCGACGGTCTCGACCGCGGCCCGGCGCAACCCCGGATCAAACGCATTGAGCTGCAGGACATCCGGCCAGGCCGGGAAGTAGGGATCTCGACCGCACGCGTACACACGACCGTTCCGATCGAGAAACGATGCCGGCTCCCTCGCCAGGTCCTCCCGATCACCGCGTATGAAGTATTCCGGGTGCTCATCAGCCCAGGGATGATCGGGAGCCACATGGTTGGGCACAAAATCGAGCACAAGGCCGAGCCCCCGTCCGGCAAGCTGCTTCCGCGCCTCGGCCAACCCATCCGGCCCGCCCAGCGCCTGATCCACCACGTAGCGACGGACGCAGTAGGGGGACCCCACAATGTCACGGTCCACGACATCCGGAAGCGCTCGGCGGCAATCAGTCATCAGGGAAGGATTGGCCCGCGCGATCGCCAGACCGGCAGGGCTCCGCTCCCAGACGCCCATGAACCAGACGGCATCGACGCGCAGGCGCGCAATTGCGTCCCATTCCTGCTTCGGCACGTTCTTCAGCGTGATGGAACGGCCGGATTTGCGACTCAGCTCACCGAGCCAGACCCACGTGTTGATTTCATAGATGCGCGGATGTGGAGACCAAGTCATCGTCGTCCCTCCCTTTAACTTTTCGGGCGGTCCTGATGAAAGGCAGAGGTTTTTCCGCCTTCCAGAAACTTCTTGGGGTCGATCATGCCGAATATCTCGATAAGCTTCGCCACGCAACCGGTCCAACCGGTCTGATGGCTTGCGCCCAGGCCCGCTCCATTGTCTCCATGGAAGTATTCATAGAAGAGGATGTTGTCACGCCAGTGACGGTCAGTCTGAAATTTCTCCGCCCCGCCGAATACCGGACGGTGACCTTTGGCATCCTTGAGAAAGATCCGCGTGAGTCGCTCGGAAATCTCTTTGGCCACCTCGAACAGATTCATCAGACGACCGGAGCCGGTGGGACATTCCACCTTGAACGTGTCTCCATAATACAAATAGAACTGAACGAGCGCTCGAATGATGAGCACATTGACCGGAACCCAAACCGGTCCGCGCCAGTTGGAGTTGCCGCCGAACATACCCGTGTCGGATTCAGCCGGTAAGTACCCGACCCGGTACTCCTGGCCATTCACGTGAAACACATAGGGGTTCTGATCATGGAGCTTTGAAATCGAACGAAGCCCATAGGGGCCCAGGAACTCGTCTTCACTGAGCATGATGCTGAGGATCCGGCGCAGGCGCTCCGGAGTGACGAGAGCCATGATTCCCCGCTCCCCCACCCCGAGGTGTCCCTCTCCGGTAGGATGAATCCACCGCAACAACTCGGGCATCCTCTTCACTCGCTCCCCGATTTGCCGTCGCGCACGCGGTACCCGCTCACGTTGCCACGGTTCGATAACCGTTGTCGCGCAGAGCGGCAACAGACCGACCATCGACCGCACTTTCAGGTGGGTCGCGCTCCCGTCCGGGAGACGGAGGAGATCATAGTAGAAGCCGTCCTTTTCATCCCACATCCCATCCCGCCCGGCGCCATTCATGCCTGCGGCGATCCACAGGAAATGTTCGAAGAACTTGGCGGCCATGTCGTCGTACATGGAATCATGAGCAGCCAACTCCACGGCCAGTTCCGCCATATTCTGGCTGAACAGCGCCATCCATGCCGTGCCGTCGGCCTGTTCCAGATGGCCGCCCGTCGGCAGCGGCGCGCTGCGATCGAACACGCCGATATTGTCCAGGCCAAGAAACCCGCCTTCGAAGACGTTTTTTCCGTTGCGATCTTTGCGGTTGACCCACCAGGTGAAATTCAGCGTCAGCTTTGAGAAGGCCGCCTTGAGAAACTCGATGTCCGCTTCGCCGCGACGTCCCACATCAAGCCGGTGAAGGAAGAGCGTGGCCCAGGCATGGACAGGAGGGTTGACATCGCTGAAATTCCATTCGTATGCCGGAACCTGTCCGTTGGGGTGCTGGTAATGGCCGGTGAGCATGAGTTTCAGCTGATCACGGGCAAAGTCAGGATCGACGACGGATAACGCGGTTGTATGGAACGCCAAGTCCCATGCGGCATACCAGGGATATTCCCACTTGTCCGGCATGGAGATGATGTCATCGTTCACCATGTGGAACCAATCCCGGTTCCGGACTGGATTCGTCCCCTGTTGTAACGGATGCGCTTGGTGTTCTTCCAGCCACCGGTCGGCATCGAAATAATAGTATTGCTTGCTCCAGAGCATTCCTGCGAGTCCCTGGCGCATGACGCTGGCCCGGTCGGGGTCTGCCTTCACGGAGGCCGGAGTTACGGCGTCATAGAACTCATCCGCCTCCTTTTGACGTGTTTTGAATTGGGCGTCGAACTCCCCGAATGGATCTCGCAGTTCGGTAGGCGCGGCTGCGGTCAGCCGGAGGCGGATCGTCTGCTGGCTGCGCGCATTGATGGCCAATTGGTAATGAGCCGAGGCCTTTGTCCCTGTCGCCTCGGGATTCACCGCAGCCTTTTGACCATGGACCACGCAATCATTGATTCCATCCTTGACGTAGGGCACGTGATTCGTCCCACCAAAGAGGCGGGCATTGTTGGTTTCGTTCTCGGTAAACAGCAGCGGACCCGCCCCTTCGCAATAGAGATAATAGTCAGGGAGGGATTCCTGGAACAGCGGATCAGTATGGTGGGCATGCACGACAGCGCCTTTTGTCCCCTTCACCGATCGGAGCACCGGCTTCGTCCCGCCCTCGGCGCTGGACCAGGTGTTGCGAAACCAGAGTGTGGGTAAGACATGCAGCACAGATTTCTCGGGACCGCGGTTGTGGATCGTCACCTGAATCAGCACATCGTTCGGCGCAGCCTTGGCATATTCCACAAAGACATCGAAGTATCGGTCCTCGTTGAACACGCCGGTATCGAGCAGTTCGTATTCCATCTCGAGGCGCGATCGGCGCCGGTTTGTGGCGGCCAGGTCCCCGTAGGGAAACGCGGCCTGCGGGTACTTGTACAGAAACTTCATGTAGGAATGCGTCGGTGTACTATCCAGATAAAAATAATACTCCTTGACGTCCTCTCCATGATTGCCTTCGCTATTGGTCAGGCCGTAGATCCGCTCCTTAAGGATAGGGTCCTTACCGTTCCAGAGCGCAAGGGCGAAGCAGAGAATTTGATGGTCGTCGGAGATCCCTCCCAGCCCATCTTCGCCCCAACGATAGGCGCGAGATCGGGACTGTTCGTGGCTGAAGTAATCCCAGGCGTTGCCGTCTGCACTATAATCCTCTCGTACCGTCCCCCACTGCCGCTCGCTCAGGTACGGACCCCATTTCTTCCACGCAGCTGTCTGCATTTTGCTTTCCTCGAGACGACGATGTTCGGCGGACGTCTGTGCCATGCAACACCTCCCTCACACCCATTCCCCTGTTAGTATTACTGATGTGGATCTGCGACGAACCTGTCCATTGCAGGTACCCTCAGTCAGGCGCGGATCATCAACTGGCCGGGTGCCCAAGTACATTAACAATTAATCATTGGTTCCAGGCTATCTGCAGAGTCATTACCACATGACGAAGCAGTCGACTACTGTCAAATCTGACAGGTGAGGGGGTATTTTGTGAAGAGACGCGCCGGTCAGGATGTAGTTCGGCATACTTGGCGACGGTGCCAGGGCAAAGCCACTGGCTTTTTGGCACAGGTGTTTCAGCGAGGTTCGTCTCCCGAAGGTGCTCCAAGACGTTCGATACGAACAGCCTTGGACTTCGCCAATGCCTGGGCTACCTCAACACCCGCTCAGCATAACGGGTCTTAGGGGGTACGGAGCGGTTGCGCTAACGCGATCAAGGATGCACCGACCACGTGCTTATCCTGGCCTGCCAAAAGCGGGTATTCCCTCTGCGCGATCCTCGAAAACTCCTGCCGGCGCTCAGGAGAGATTGCGAGCAGAACGCTCAGGGCGTCAAGGTATTCGCCCTGTCCCCTCGCCAGATCGACTTTCAGGTTGTCCATATTGATCGCGACGAACACGTTGAGTTTGTGTTCCGCTTTGGGCAGCCCGTCGCGGCCATACCAGTCACCTGGGGTGGTTGAAGACAGAATATCCTTCGCCGTTTCTGTGACAGTGCACGCACCGAGAGAGACGCTCACCAATAGAATGCCGATCATGCGCAGCAATATGTTTCCAGTACATGGCATGGCAATTCTCCTTTGGTTCACCGATCAGCCCGACGAGACCATGATTCATGACCTATTCATGACCGCGATCGGACCTTCAGTCGCTGGAGCGGGCCTCCAAGATACTTTACTGTTGCGGCTGCCCGAGAGTGCTGAGATCGACCTCTCCCTTCTCATCAAACGGCAACTTGAAGGAACTGGGAGCCTCCACGAAGGCGGTCCCTTTGAGACGATATCGAATCTTGTTAACCCCTCCCTTGTTGACTTCCTGAACCTGGCGAAGGAAACTGTTGATGCCGGTGACCACTTCGACGTTCACCACCTCCGAGCCAAACCGAGGAACAGTGACCCGTTCCCCTGACATCCCATTCGCAAATTCCTTCTCGTTCAGGTCGATATCGAACCGCATCCCCTTGATGCCCAGATCCTTATCGTTCGGATTTTGGACGCGAAGCTGCACATCGAAGCGCTGCTCAAAAATAGCGAACTCCTTCGGCGCAATATTCGCAATAGAAATCTTCGGCGGCTCGATATCGGGGGGAACCGTCGCGCAGGCTGCCAGAAGCAGCCCCGCAACGAAGAATGACCCCCTGGAGAACCTATCGGTGCGCAAATGCTTGTTCATCTTCCGTCATCTTTCAGGCGTCACCATGCACCCTGTATCCGATGAATGCTCTGGTTACCTAAACATCCCAGCCAGAGCAGTCTTCACCGCATCGCCTCCATTCTTGCCGGCGTAGTCCGAAAACATCTTGGTAAACTTGTCCATCATCCCGGCGTCCATGCCCAAGCGCTGAAAGGCGGACTGTAACCCGGCCTTGTCGCCGATCGGCCCGGTGACGGCCCCCAGGTCCTTGGCTGCTTTCATAAAGGTATCCGATCCCGGAACGGCCTTGGACAGGGCGTCGAAATCCATGCGCGACATTTTTTCCTTCGCCAGCGTGAGTTCGGACCCGGCCCCGCCCATCGCCTGATTATTCGTTATTCCCAATTTGTCTGTGAACATCTTTACCATCGCATCCGATCCACCACCCATCATTTCCGCACAGCCGGAAAAGAGGAATGCCACGAGAAGCACCGCAGGTGTCAGTGATAGTTTCCTGAGCATCGAAAATCCCTCCTGGTTACACATGGCAACCGGTTATAGTGAACGCCACCCATTTAGGGCATCTATTATGTGCACATATCGCCACAGAGGGGAACTGTCAGAATTGACAGGTGGCCAGAGGCGACCCCTACGTCACCACCGACATCGAAATGCAGACGCCTGCATGGCCACTGCGATCATCTGTTGACTTCGCCCACCGCATGGAAGCGTATCACCACGCAAATTGCCCTGGCTGGCCTGTCAGCATTCCACCACCGCTACGCGATGACGACGCCTGCGAGCTGGCGCCCTCCAAACCCATTTGAAAAATTCTCCCGTATCTTCACGTATGGGCGGCGTCCATCATGGAAATAGGCGGGAAACCTTGGTGCCGGAGCACACTAGGTGGGGACGAACTGCTACCGCATCACACCGGGTCCGTTGTCAGCATGTAGTCGCATGGTAACCGGAGCGCTACAGACGGGCACTTGCTCTCAGACTCTATTAAGAATTGCGCGCATGAGAGGATCGGTCAGTGCATCTCAGGGGAACGATGAGCTCCACTGTTCTAGGAATCTGGTACGTGCGTTGCGTCAACCTCAAGTTAGTGAGGACATCTCCTGCCTTCATTACGGCCAGAGCTTTTTGATTAAGAAAATGCCTGCAGCTGCGCTTAGGGTCATCGTAATGACCACCATGTAGTCCATTGCTCAATCCCTTCCTAGTTCGCGATCGTCTTATGGGCAATCTTGTCACAGGACACAGCAATACGTGATGTGCTGCACAAGGCATACACGAGGTGCACCATACCAATCTCCAAGAGGAATCGACAAGAGCTATACAGACCTATTCTTTGGGTGAGCCGTTCGGGTCATTGCCGACTGGTGCAGACGACCTTTCATCCCGATCAGTCCCTTAGCACCGACAGATTGACCCCCTGGAACGAGCAGTGGTGAGGACGTCACGGCGCCTCGGCACGAAGAAGTTGTGTCGAACAGGACATGATGCCGGGAGTGGATGCCTCCGCTTTTGACAGATGTCATTCGCCGATTTTCTCCGATACCGTGTCATGGCAATCTCAAGACTCGGAGGTGAGCGCCTCATGAATGCGAGAAGATTCCCTGATGATGTCATCCCGACGAGTGGTTCGATGCGTGGTCTCATCTTGATCATCGACGATGATTTCCAGATCCCCGGAGTGTTGCGCGCTCGGCTGAATACGATAGGGTTCTATGTCGTCTGGGTGCATGTGGTCACAATCCTAGGCAATCAATGGATAAAGAAATCCAACTTCGAGGGCATCATTTTGAATTTCGACATGCGGCATCATGACGGAATGGCCGTGCTCGAAGGCCTTCACAAACAGCGTGTGGAGACCCCAATGATCGTGGTGTCCCACACATCAACTCGCGAGCGGTTGGAAGAAGCGGTTCGGAAGGGGGCCCGTGATTACCTTGAGAGCCCATTCGATACCGAGGTGTTACGGGAGAAGTGCCTTCGACATTTTCAGACGCCGGCAGCCTCATCGTGCCTTTCACCCTCGCAGTCAGGCAGAGTGCACCCATGATACACGTGGCCGATGAATACGAACGTCTCTTCGTCCGCATCTACCTGGGGGTCTGCCTGCTCGGGATTATGCTGCTGACGATGTGCAGTGTGTGAACACCGCGCTGCTTGGCGATCCAGCATGCGCTCGAAATCGAGTACGCCACGACGCCCGTCACATGGCCAAGTGTTTTGCCTCGGTTCGTTGCACTTGTGGAGGAACCTTCCAACGCCAGTCCTTCCACAACGGAGCAAGCATGCCGCTTCTCACAGCGATCACGACGGCATTCACGAGATCATCGGTGTAGAGTTTCTTTTTGACGCGCTGCAGATGCATCCGCACCGTGCGCTCGCTGATAGCCTGCGCGGCGGCAATCTGCTTGATGATCTGTCCCATGGCACGCCGCTCGACGATGGCTCGTTCCCGCTCCGTGAGCAGAGGCCGAGGGCACGCTTGCCTGAGCGCCTGTGCCAGAAAGGGCGCGATCGTGTCAAATCGCTTCACGTGCGCGCGACAGCTTTCTTCGGACGCCATGTTGATCGTAAAATTCACGAAAAAGTCCTGGGCGAGTATCCCCCCAGAGAACATATACTGCAGATTCTCCCTGTGGATACGCTCGAAGAGTTCAGGATCAAACTCTTTTCTATGACGCCTCGCGTGGTCGAGCCAGACTTGAGTCTTGTTTGTGCGGAGCCACTCCTTTAAGACCGGACTCTTCTTCACCAAGTCCTTGGTGAGAAACCAGCGAAGGAAATCGATAGGAAAACTGTGATTGAAGATGAGCCCGAGGCTTACAGTCCAGGAATACCCCCATCCGCAGAC
The DNA here is from genome assembly GCA_040510255.1 of Nitrospiraceae bacterium. Lineage (GTDB taxonomy): Bacteria > Nitrospirota > Nitrospiria > Nitrospirales > Nitrospiraceae > DASSBQ01. The sequence continues at coordinate 13,230 of JBEVJJ010000273.1, forward strand.
GAGGTTCCGGTAAGGGATGAAGGTCTGTAACGATTTGAGCAGTTCACGAAATTGTTTCGGTGAGCGGCATCGAGTTGCGGCGGCTTTCAGCTCGAAGAGGGATACTGCGTACGGAGAGGAGCGGCCAAGCCTTCCTCGACCTTCCCTCGACCGCGAAGGCGATTGAAGACCTGACGTGGCGGTCGGGAGCGGCGAGATAGAGCTTGATTTCATGCCTCCCTCCTCTTCTGCCGATTGTGCCGAAGATGATACCTCCTCTTTTGCCAGATGTCACTACGTGATTTTCTCATGTACCGTGTCAATAGTTCGGAGGGATATTGCGATGTATGTACAAATGCCCCTGGTAATTTCGCCTAGGAGACAACCTGCAATGCGCCATCTCATCTTAGTGATCGACAATGAGTGCGAGATCCCAGGCGTGTTGCGCGAAGGGTTGACTCCTATAGGGTTTGATGTGGTTTGGGTCAACGTTCTGGCTATCTTGGAGAATGAATGGCTCAAGAAAACCAAATTTGAAGGCATCATCTTGAATTTTGACATGCGGGATTACCCTGGGATGGTTGTGCTCGAAAGGCTCCACGAACAGGGTATCGAGATTCCTGTGATTGTTATGTCCTCCGTGCCAAATTGCGAGCAGTTGGAAGAAGCGGTTCGGAAGGGCGCCCGAGATTATATTGTGAAGCCGTTCAACAGCTCTCTGTTACAGGAAAAATGCCTTCGGCATTTCAGCCCTCGTCCATCATGAGGTACGACGACCGATGTCGGACGAAACATCCCTTCAGGCTGGGACGCAAGCCTTCACGTTCTTCACATGGAGAATATCCAGTGCGACCACACTTTCGACGAGAGGTTCTGTCTATGACCGCTGAGGCCCTGCCAGGGGCGGCCACACCGCTGCGCATTTTGCTCGTGGACGATTTCCAACCCTTCCGGAAGACCATAGAGCGGATGCTCAAGCCCATTCCGTCCCTCAGCCTGATCGGTGAGGCTGCCGATGGGCTCTCCGCCGTGGAGATGGCGTTGACCCTCCATCCCGACATCATCATCATGGATGTCCAGATGCCTGAACTGGATGGCATTGAGGCCACCAGACGCATCAAGCGTGCGCTCCCTCAGACATGCGTGATTGGTATGTCTGCCTTGGATCACGCCATGATCAATGACGCGATGCTGGAAGCAGGAGCCTCGGCATTCGTCGCCAAATACTGTGCCGTCACCTTGCCCCAAGTCATTGAAAAAATCACCGGGAGGCGCCTAGGCGATTTCGAGGCAGCATCATAAACCTCGCATCGAAACCCTGGGCCTCCCGGATGTCATGTCTCCCAACGCTCGTGAGCCTCCTTCGATTGTTTCAAGAGACCAACGGAATGTTCTTGGCCAATTCGAACCGCAAGATAGATCGGATCTTCGTTTCGATCTGCAAATACCGGGCCGCCTTCGTTGCCGGCAGAATGTCGTTGAATTTGTCGGCATAGGATCGTTTCAAGGCCACCTCTTCCTCGTCCACAACCAACGCTTGGTCGAGCAGTCTCGCCGCCGTCTCATCGGGGATGGGCCCCTTCTGGTAGGCCTCCGCATAATCCGCGATCGTGCTCCCGAGGCGTTGATTGATCTGATGCAGATCCCGCTGATAGTCCTCGTACAGAGGCCAGAATCTTGCCGCCTCCGCATCCGTCAGTTGCATGTTTTCCGCGACGAGCAGTTTCTTGTCTGCTCTCACCTTGTCCATCAGGATCTGCATATTCGCACTGTCTGGACGCTGGCTGGGCAAGGCGCTCGATCTGCTCGCCGTTGCGGTCGGCTTGCTCGCCGCTGTCGAGGCGCTGCTGGGCTTGGCCTGCTCTGTGTCCGACGCACAGGCCTGGCATAAGACCCCACTCATGACGATTACTGCACATCTCATCAGTTGCATTGTGTCCTCCTTGGTTGTTTGTTTCGTTTGGATGCCACGGTTCCCAATGACCGATCAGAACTTGAACCCGATATCGAGTTTGAACGTTGTAAAGCTGGGCAGTCCAGTGTAGGACAGGTCGATCCACTGTTGTCTCACGCCGCCACGGAGAAAGAAGTGCCGGTTGACGTCCCACCGTAACCCTCCTCCTATCCCAAAACTGAAAAACGTGTCGGATTTGGTCGGCACAAATCCGCTGCAGATCTGGCCGAACCAGGGATCCCAATAACACCCGACCACGGGGGGACCCGCAGCGATATCCGTATTGACGTAGGTGCCGCCGATATTCGCATCGACATAGGGGGTCAGGGGATTTTTCAAAATGTTGTAGGTCACCGCAAAGGCGAACGTATTGACTTGGAGTTCCCCGTTGCTCGACCGGGCCGGCAAGGGATTGCCGGCGGCCGGTTGGATGAGGGCCTGGTAGTCAGGCTGACTCCACGAGAAGAGGCCAGCCAGATTCCAATGGTCATTCAGGTTGTAGCCAAACTGAAACGCAAAACCGAATGTGTCCTCAATCTTGGCAGTCGTCCCTCCCTCGAACCCAAGATTTTTCGACAAGGTATACTGGGGCGACAGGATAAATTCCCATCGTCCCTTCCGGTAGGATTCAGCCCCCTGAGCGGAACAAACCAGAGCCAGATGGATCGCGAGTGCCGCAAACCCTATGGTTATAACGAACCGTTTCATACGCCTTTCCCCCATGGAAGGAGTATCGTTTTCCGCTCAAGCACTTACTTTTGCACCTTACCCGGTCCCGGCCTCACCGCTTTTCCTGCATCCTCCTTGTCTTCCTCCGGAACGGATTCCCGAACTAGATTGTTGAGGAACTGATTCAGCGGTGTATATTTGGAGCCCTTCTTCCTCTGGATAAAATCCGAAAGGATACTGCCCCAGGCAGCGCGGGAGATATCCTCCAGGTACACAGGGTCCTGTGACACCGCCTCGCCTTCCATGGTGGCCTCCCCCATGGACGCCCACACCAGTTCGCCGGTCTCGGTGTCCCACATCGACAATGACAGCCGCATGATACTGGAACGTGTCTGCGACACGCGCACATTGGCCGCTGGAAAGATCCAGCGGTCCTGCATCATTTGTTGGAAATCCGCCAAGCGAGGTTGGAACACATATCTTGCACCAATGGCGGCAGCGATTTTTCGGAGAGAATCACGATCGAGGATGCTGGTCAGTTCGTAATCGCTCCGCATCCGGCTGTATTCTGCCGCTAATCCCTGCCGATTAATGCGTGTCGCCGTTTCCTGCGATGGAATAATCTTCCAGTCCGGCCTGACCTTATGAAGCACATCGTCGAGGTAGTAGGTCAGCGCGATCTCATTTCCTCGAAAGGCGGGAGGGCCGAGGGCCGAGAACACGGCCACCGGTCGCTCTTCCAGATCGTCCGGATCCAACCCTGGAGCCAGGGGGGTCGAATTGGTCCGAACGAGCCATCCGCCATAGAGAGAACTCGAGCAACCGTTCAAGATCAGCATTGCAGCGACCAATCCGGCCATTCCTGCCCATCGGAGGTCTGAAAGATAAACCCGCGTGCCCAGGCGATTTCCGCCGCACGCTCTCATACCCTGTACCTGACGTCCGGCATGGCAGCAAGATTCTGGGTGCAAACAAGAAACGATCGGATAGTCTCACACTCCACCCAGGGTAGGGAACTGTCAGAAGTGACAGGTCCACGACCACCCCGAATCCCCATGCGACATCCGGGCTTGTGCGCGTTTCCGACCCCGATGGCCTTGTCTTGAGGGGTTCCCATTGCCTGCTCTGCAAGGGAGCCTCTCCCGCGTCGTCTCATGCCATCTGTCCAGTTCAATATTTCTCCGGAATAAACCTTCTCCCCTTCAACGTCGCCTGGTCATCATACTTGTGTTTCTTCGATCGACCGGGCAGCGTGACCTTCTCCCGTCGCAGCTTCTTGTAGGGAATCAGACTCAGCAGATGTGAGATGCAGTTCAGGCGGGCGCGCTTCTTGTCGTCCGATCGCACGAGATACCATGGTGCATGCTTGGTGTCCGTCGCCTCCAGCATCATGTCTCTGGCCTGCGAATACTCGTACCACTTTTCACGCGACGGAAGGTCGACCGGACTGAGTTTCCACTGGCGTACCGGGTCCTCGATGCGGGCCTCGAAGCGCCGCTCTTGCTCTTCGTTGCTTACTTCAAGCCAATACTTGATCAGCATGATCCCATTATCCACGACATACTTCTCGACCTCGGGACAAAGTCTAAGAAAGCGTCGGTGCTGTTCCTGGTCGCAGAACCCCATGACATATTCGACTCCCGCTCGGTTATACCAACTGCGGTCGAAGATGATGATCTCACCAGCCGCCGGGAAGTGCTGCATATACCGCTGGATATACATCTGCGATTTCTCGCGATCGGACGGGGCTGGAAGGGCAACAACGCGGAATACGCGGGGGCTGACACGCTCAGTCATGGCGCGTATCGTGCCTCCCTTCCCGGCGCCATCGCGTCCCTCAAAGATCACCATGATCCGAAGGCCCTTGTGTTTCACCCACTCCTGGAGTACGCACAGTTCTCCCTGGAGCCTGCGCAACTCCTTGTCGTACTCCTTACGTTTGAATTTCGATGGCGCCTCTTTCGGCTTCTTAGACATGACGCTGCTCCCTCCCGGTTATCGCTGGCTCACACCCGGTCTCTCTTGCCTATCGTACCTGATGTCTTATACATGTGGCGTGACGCGAAACACACTGTTAAAAATGACAGGCTCCCAAGAAGGCGTCCTACTGTCTTGAGAACAGGCCGTACTGCTCTGCGTCTGTTCCCACCTTATTCCGACTTCCACCAAGATGTTCAGGATGGTTTCCCTGTGGACTCCCGTCATGACGGAACGGATGGAGCAGCCTTCTTTGCGAGCGGCAATCGACAGCCAGCTTGTTTTCCGGCTTCAACTCCTTCTAGGGACGCTAGTCCGGTTGACTTGGGTGACTGCCGATGCTAGGCTCGCAACCCGTTTGCGCTGACGCACCGTGAACCATCCACCCACCCTGTTGGACTAGACACTCATGCCAAGTCTCCAATCCGTCAGGCGGAAGATTGATTCCGTCAAGAAGACCCAGAAGATCACCAAAGCCATGAAAATGGTGGCGGCGGCAAAGCTCAAACGCATGCAGGACC
>JBEVJJ010000274.1:0-5011 GCA_040510255.1 Nitrospiraceae bacterium
TCCTCCGCTGTCAGGTGATGCAGGGTATGACTATGAGATTCGCGATGTCAGTCAGCGCCTGCGGTTGTCTTGCCGGCTTTCCGCTACGAATTCTGGGCTGGCACGGGTAGACCCTCCAAAGCCATGATCCGCAGCGCATTAGTTGTTGGACAAGGTCCCGGTCGAAGCCGGTAATCAAATTGCAGCATGCCGTTGTGCACGGTTTCTTGAAAGTGCATGTTCTGCAACGTCGGAATCTGTCGTTCCAGTTCGGTCAATTCCAGGTCGTGCGTCGTGATCAGGCCGAAGCCGCGGCTTTTTGCCAATGTTTCGATGAAAGCTCGCGCGCCCAAGAGCCGCTCTCGATTGTTCGTTCCGCGAAAGACCTCATCAATCAGGAACAACACAGGTGGCAAATCAGGGCGGCCCGTGGCTGTCAGGATAGATTTGAGCCGTTTCACCTCAGCATAGAAGAAAGACAACCCCGTCTCAAGCGAATCATCCACTCGAATGCAGCAAGCGGGTCGGGCCCATGCCCACTCGAACTGCTCGGCACAGACCGGCGCGCCTGTTTGCGCCAGGCAGAGATTGACCCCGACAGTTCGAAGAAACGTGCTTTTCCCGGACATGTTGGATCCGGTGACGAGCAGGATGTGGCCCGCGTCCTGAAGATGAAGGTCGTTGGCAACACGAGCAATCCTGGGGATCAGCGGGTGGGCTAATCGGCCGGCCGTGAAGGCGACAGGCACACCGTTGTGAGATGATGACGTATCCGGTGCGATCAACGTCGGCCAGGAATAGTCAGAGTGGAGATAGGCGAAGTTTGCAAGTGCGGAAGAGGCTTCAAACTCTGCAAGAATCTCAAACCAGGCGGGTACCGATTGCGAAATCCGCTGTTGCAGTTCGTGAAGCCGAAACGTGTAGTACAAGTCCCAGGGGCCTATGGCGTTGAGCGCGTAATGCACGAGTGGATGAGCCTTGATACTCAGCCGGGCGAGCAGCCCTGCCGCCTGTTTCAGAGAATGAGACGGTTTGAGTGTGTGTTGGCGCAGAGGGGCGCACAACACGTTCAATGTGGGGGTGTGACGCATGGACATCCGTTCCAGACGCATGAAGACCACAGCCACTTTTTCCAGGTGATCATGGAGGGCTACAGCATGGTCGAACACGTCCTTTGTCCGCCCTCTGACAAGTAGATAGATAAAGGCGTACAAGGCGAAGGGTAGCATCCAATAGGAAGGCAACCAGTTCATGAGGTCGGCGATCACGAGCACCAGCGTCATCGCGGCCAGCGCAGTTTCGACAAGGAGCAACATGGTGAGGCCTGAATAGCCGACCGGAGCATGCAAGACCGCCAGCAAGCGAGACCCATCGATCTCCTGCTGATCGACTAGCGCGGCTTCCAGGGCAATCCGGTCACGCAAGAGGGACAGGGGCGCGAGTTCCCTGATCAGGGCCTGTCGAACTCCCCAGGACCGAGGTGGCGACGGTTGGGAGAGAAACCACGAAGTCAGGCGTTCACGGCCTTGCGTCGAGACTGTGGTGTCGATGAGATGCAGTAACGAGTGTGGCCCCAGTAGATCTAGGTCTCGGGCATAGGGATGGTGTTCAACGGCAGACCATACACGGGGCGGAATGTTCTGCCAATCCAACTGCAGACGAGCGAAGTGAGCGCTCTTGAGGGCTCGCCAGCGATGCAACCGGTGCATGCGGTCTTCGAGCCTGTTATGATACCAGGCCACCGTGGTGAAGAGAGCCAAGAAAAGGAGGAGGGCGCTATTGCCGGTCTGATGCCAACCGAGCCGATACAATACGATGCAGACGATGAGACCGGCGGCAAAGACAAAAAGACGCCAACGGGTGAAGCGATCGCTTGCCGCGCGTCCATGACCGAGGCTGCGCTCCAGCCGCCGAAGAAGCCGTTGGAGCAGTTGTTCTCGGAATGGTGCTCGTCTGATGGCTGAAGAATTGCTCACGATGCAGGCGACGATACCGGTTGCGGTGAATGGCGTCAACACTCGGTTATCCGCGGAGAGGCGGCCTGTCACATCAGATGCGATCGGATTGGGTAGACGTGTCCCTATGCACAGCCATCGACGCCGGTGAATTGCTGTCACGTCTGCACGATGGTGCGGTGGCGGGCGCCTGGGAAGAGGAAGAGGGTGTTCTCCATCTTTACTGGCCGGAGGCGACCTGGAATCCTGATGCGATCGTGTGTCTCAAAGCGGCATTGAGGGAATTAGGGGATCACGGTTCAGGGCAGTCGATCACCATCGGTCGCTTGTTCGATCGTGACTGGAATGAACAATGGGCCCGGCTGGTCCGACCGGTACGTGTCGGTCGCCGTGTTGTTATCCGACCATCCTGGCATCACGATGAGCATGAAGCCGGTGAGATCGATCTCATCATTGATCCCAAGCAAGCGTTCGGCACCGGCCGCCATGCGACGACGCAGCTTCTGCTCGAATGGTTGGAGGAGGTCGTATCCGATGGAGACATGGTGTTGGATCTCGGAACCGGTACAGGCATTCTGGCGATGATTGCTCTCCGGCTTGGGGCCAAACAGGCGCTTGGAGTAGATTCTGATCCGGTCGCGATCCATTGTGCTCGGGACTATGCGACGCAAAACGGATTCGGGAAGGAACTTACCTTGATGGTGGGAACGGTAGCGTCGCCTTCACTCGAGAATGGGCCGTCGTACCATCTGGTTTTGGCGAATCTGGACCGAGGAACCGTTCTTGATTCCGCACCAGTCCTCGCCGGCTATGCGCGGCAGGGCGCCAGGGTACTCGTGTCAGGGATTTTGATCGAGCAAAAGGCAGAGATCGAAAGCGCCTTGGCGACCGAAGACATCTCTATGAGCCGGGTGCGTGAAAAAGACGGTTGGATCGCGTTTGAAGCGGCGGCCATGGAATCGTGTGAGGCATAAGTACGGGACGGTGATGAACAGGTTAGGCTATGCGTATCTGTACCAGATCAATATATCGGACGGCGGAGTTCCAAAACTTCCTGTTCCGGACGCTCAGGTCACTCACAATGGCCTTGTCGGTGATCGCCAGCGGAACCGGAAGGTTCATGGAGGAGTCGATCGAGCCGTGTGCCTGTTCTCGCTGGAAGTCATTCAGGCCCTTCGTGCGGAAGGTCACACGATTGCACCTGGATCAGCGGGAGAAAATCTCACTCTGGCGGAAGTGGATTGGGTGCGGATTCAACCAGGGACCATCCTGTTGGTCGGCGACTCCTTACGCGTGGAAGTGACCACCTATACGGCCCCCTGTCAGTTTAATGCCCAATGGTTTACGACCGGTGACTACGGCCGTATCTCGCAAAAGCTCCATCCGGGCTTGAGTCGCATGTATGCTCGGGTCTTGCGCGAAGGTCTGGTCAAGCAGGGAGACCGCCTCAGCGTTGACCCATGACTTCATAACGGGGGATGGAAAGAATGATGGAGCGAGTATTGGAACCGGAGCTGATGGAGGACGCCGAGCAGGCGCTGGTCTATGCGCGCGCCGATTTTGCGAAGGAGAATCAGGGGTTCGTCGACTTGTTCTCTGAATCTCGTCCCGAATGGACCGGGGGGCATGTCATTGACCTCGGGTGTGGTCCGGGGGATATTCCGATCAGATTCGCGCGCAAATTTCCGGGCGCTCGTGTAACCGGAATTGATGCCAGCCGCCCGATGATTCAATTGGCGGAAGAAGCGGTCAAGAGCGCCAAAATGGAAGATCGCATCCGGTTTCGCTGTGAGCGCTTTCAAGAGGTGTTGCTCCAGGAGCCGGCCGACGCAGCCATTTCCAATAGTCTGCTGCATCACGTTCCGAATCCGCTTCAGTTCTGGTATAAGCTCAAGCACCTTGTCAAACCCGGCTCGTTCGTCTTGGTCATGGATCTTTTGCGTCCTGAGTCCGCGGAAGCGGCGGCGGCGATTGTCTCGCAGTACGCAGCGGACGAGCCTCCCATTCTGCGGCGGGACTTTTACAACTCACTGCTCGCGGCTTTCACTGAAGATGAGGTCGCAGCGCAATTGGCGGAAATGAATCTGTCTCGTTTGCTGATCGATGTGCCGGACGACCGCCATTGGGTCGTAGGGGGGATCATCTACTAACCGCCGTGTCAAGACTTCATGGCCTGACTGCACCGCGCCGTCTTCGCTTTTTCCTGCTGCCGTTGCTTGCCTCCATCCTGCTACCAGACCAGCCCTCTGACGGACAATTGGAACGACTGCGAAAGCAGAGGCCCATACCTCCCGCGTCGGCGAAAACGGAAGCACCTATGGCGTCCGTCCCGGAAGGAGTTTTTTCGATGGGATCCGACGACAGCCAGGCGCTCGAAGACGAGCGGCCCCGGCACGATGTGTGGCTCGATACGTTTCTGATCGATCTTTTTGAAGTGACTACGGCCCAGTACGCCTTGTTTCTCGCCGACCAGCCGCGCCCGACGCCCTGGCAATGGGAAGCAGTCGATCCGACGATCCATCATGACCGGCCGGTCATTGGTGTGGATTGGCACGATGCCGACGCCTATTGCCGGTGGGCAGGCAAACGGTTGCCGACTGAGGCTGAATGGGAGAAAGCCGCACGCGGGATCGATGGTCGCCTATATCCATGGGGCAATCAGGATCCGACCGACGCGCGCGCGAATTTTGCGCTGGGCGCGAGATTCAGTTATAGCCAAGTGCTGATGCCCGTCCATCAATACGAGAGTGGTAGGAGCCCCCACGGCCTCCATCACATGGCAGGCAACGTGTGGGAATGGACAGAGGATTGGTACGAGACCTCATATTATGAGAGAAGCCCTCCTCGCAATCCAGCCGGTCCTTCGCATGGCCAGTTCAAGGTCCTGCGAGGAGGATCATGGTCTGATCTGCCGAAATATCTGCTCACCTATGGACGATTCAAGCTTCCGCCAGGGACGAGAAACAGTTACACCGGATTTCGTTGCGTCAGCAAAACCTCCCCGTAACCCTCTGTGAACAACTATCCTGCCGCCAGTTGGCCCGGCGCCAGTGCATACAGCAGCGTCGAACAGAGAG
>JBEVJJ010000275.1:0-4640 GCA_040510255.1 Nitrospiraceae bacterium
AGGTGGCACTGGCGGCAGGGTTACGTTTAACTGCAAATTTCAGGGCATCGAAATGCGGCGTGGGATATGTCGGATGTTATGGCGCCGGCGTGGCGCCACAGAACGGTGAACCACGATGGACCCATCGAGACAATCGACGACCCTTCATCCCCGTTGTTGACTTCTGATTTCTCAGCATCAGGTCAGGAATTCGGCGGGACTCTTTATCAGCGGGCCGTAGGTTCGCCCCTACACGGCCCACCTTATCCTCAGTGAGTAAATCTAGATACGCGGTGATGCTCGATTTTTCGAGGCGAACACGATGCCGATTCCTGTAAGGATAAGCGCCGTCGAGGACAACGTTCGCTGCGTGAGTTGCTCGTGTAGAACCGCTGATGACGCGATCAGAGCGATGGGGGGTACGGCAAGCTGAACCACTCCAGCCCGGGCCGCACCGAGTTCAGGAATGGCTCCGTACCAGAGAGTGTAGCCTAAGCCCGAGGTCACGATTCCTGAAATCGCAGCGAGCCCCAGCCCCCAGGAGTTGAACTGCAGGCCGGATGGGAATGAGGAGGCGAGAAAAATCGTCGTCAGCGGGATCGCCAGGAGAAAGTTCATCGCGGTAGAGCCAAGAGGGTGAGCGGTCGTTTGCCCCCTCAAGCTGTAGGCGCCCCATCCAACTCCGGACAGCATCATGAACGCCAAACCGACACCGTCAGGCGCGTCTTTTCCGGGAATGGTCAGAAAGGCCAGGCCACCGAGCGCGATGACCAGCCCAATCCACACAAGGAAGGCGGGAATCTGCTTTCTTACGATGTTCCAACCAATCATCGTAACTTGCACGGATCCGAACAGAACCAGAGCACCTATGCCCGCATCAAGTCTCACATAGGCCAACGAAAACATGCAGGCATAGACCGAAAGCGCAAGGGCGGAAAGTGCACTGCCCGTGTTCCGGAATGGCTGGGAGTCGTCCAGGCTCGCCGCCGCGAGGAGCACGATTGCTCCGGATGTCATGCGGACCCAGGTGAACTCCCTGGGCCCGATCATTCCGCCTCCGATCGCGGCCCGGCAAATCAGGGAATTCCCGGCAAAGCACAGCAACGAAGCGATGGTCAGACCGGCGATTTTCAGACTCATCCCATGCCCATGAAAAACCAGCCGTTACCGGTTCGTCACTCAAAAACTCGGCGCTGAATCACTTCTAGAGAATGACGGGGAGGACTGCGATGTGGCCGTGACGGGCGTTCACACATCTGACGCGCTTCTTTGGAGGGCGCGTCGTGAACCTACTGCTCATATTTCTCAACGACCTCTGCCGGCCTGGTATGGGCTTCGTTGGGGTCCCGCCCGGCATCGCGAAGCGCCCGGCGCTGGCGCAAGAGGTCCCAGCACTGATCCAACTCAACCTTGAGTTTTTCCAATCGCTCGCCATCGGCATCGGAAGCGACGCCCCGCTCGTACAGCTGGTGCTCTTCCGTGACGAGACGCTGGATCTGACTCAAGATGGGCTGATCAGCTGTATTGTCTTCCATGATCATCTCCTCCCCAGCCGGGGCTAGAATAGTGAATCGATGGTTCAGGCCTGGACGCGCGCCAAACGCCGTACGATTTCAGCCTTGGGCTGCACACCTACGATGCGGTCAACTTCCCGTCCTTCCTTCAACACCAACAATGTCGGAATGCTGACCACATTGAAGCGACCGGCTGTCGCCGGATTCTCATCAACATTCAGCTTGGCCACGCGCACACGACCGGCCAACTCGGTTGCCAGTTCATCGAGCATCGGGGCCACCAGGGTACAGGGTCCACACCACGCCGCCCATAGATCGAGGAGTACCGGCAACGGGGAGCGCTCGACTTTGGCCACGAACGTCGCGTCTGTCACCGTCAGCGGTGCAGTGGAAACGGGCAATGGTTTCTTGCAGGTCCCACACACAGGCCTGAGCCCCTCTTCGATTTTCGCCCGCAGCACTCGATTGGTCGAGGCGCAGGATGGACAACGAATCAATGTCGCTTCAGACATCTCGTCTGGTCTCCGGTCGATCGAACAACGGAAGGAACATTAGCTCCCAGGCTCAATCAGTTGGTCTTCTTCCACACCCGACATCATGGTCTTGACAAAGAGGATCCGCTTGGGATGCACCGCATGAGACGATCAGGGACAGCGACTGCTCCTCAGAGGTCACCGTCATGCTAGGCTTGCGGCATGGTTTGTTCAAACACCGTTGCTCACGATCATATCCAAAATGAACGCTGCGGTGAAGAATGATCAGAAGAGGCATGGTGACCTTGACCGGATATATTGCATTCGCTTCCGTCTTTAGGTTGTAATGGTTTGATAGGTGCGCAACGCGAGGAAGAACGAGCGTTACGTTTGCGCACGGGCGCGAGGCGGTGAGCGCCCAGTGTCTTTGCCGCCCCGTATCGGCGATCCTCGCTCTCATGCGTCTGAATCTATTCAAGCTGCAGGTCGGATTGAAGACCATTCAGGAAAGTCCGATAGCGAGAGGGGCAACTGCAGGGAAGGTTGCTCATCCATGATTACACCCAAACAACTGGCGACGTTGCGTCAGCTCTTAACAACCAGTCAGGACACGTGGCTCCTCGACACGATCACTGTCGCGCATGATGGAATGGGCAACCTCACGCTCAAGATCGACGGGGTCAAGGACCAATATCGCGATGGATTGTTTCCGGAAGAACGGGAGTCCAGTCCATGACGTGGACGATGACGAGACCGACGGAACCGGCATGGTATTGGTTTCGATACGCGGCGACGAGCGCTCCCTTTCCCGTGATCGTATGGAAAGATGGCGAGACCTTGATGGCAGAAGGGATCGAAGACCGCCGGATCTGTATGACCAAGACCGTCTATTGTCTCCTCGAGCATCTGGTGGGTGAATGGGCCGGCCCTTTGAAGCCGCCACGGTGAGTGTTCCGGCGGGACTCACTAGGCGGAACTGCAGCCCCTGTTCTTTACCCGAGCACCTGGTTCCTTTCCTAGTGACGGGGACTCGACCACGTCGATGAGATTGACCGTTTAATTGCCGGACTGACTGGCCCGCTTGCGAACAAGACTCACATCGCCTTCACTGACCTTTCTCAGACAGTCCGGACAAAGGCAATCGTGAAATCGTCCCGCGATCCAATCCATCTGTTCTTCCGTCATTCCGATCTGCCCGCACCAGCAGCCATCGCCGCCACAGCTGAATGCATGCCCGCAGGCCTCACATGTCTTTGGGACCGGACCTCTCATCGCCGACAGCCTGACATGGTTCGCTCCACGTCTAGAATTCACTCAAGGGCAGACAGAACTGCCGGTCCGCAACTGAACAAGAGGTCGGTCACATGTCCTCACTGCTTGAGGACACATTTTTCATAGAGTTCTTTGAGTTTACCCGTTGGATCGTAGCGCGCCTTCAGCCGACGATAGCCGCTTTCATTATACAACCGTCCAAACTCTTCCCTCGAATAGTATGAGTTTGAATACAGCGATTTGTGACCATCGAGGTCTCGCACCTTGGCTTCGATGGCTTTATTGAAATATCCATCTTCGTGCGTAGTCTTCACAATGTCCCAGAATCCGAAATTGACGTAGTGCCTGCGGGAATCCATGGGATACAACGCGAATGACAGCGATGGGTCATAGGCAGCGACCGGGCAGATCCACACCGGCTTGATTCCCACCTCCTGCTGTAGAAATCGAGCAAAACGAGCCGCCTGCTCGATGGGAATCTCGACGTCCTGAATCACGGCTTCCTGGGACCCCTCGATCGCGCGGAGCATCCATTGCGCGACGCGCGAACGATGAACCTTGTTCCACACCTTCCAGTACGTTGCGGACCGAAGACGCTCTTTACCCCAGAGTCGCCGCATCATGGGATACTGCAGGAGAAAATGCTTGGAGCACCAGAACCAATCAGTATCCCATCGCCAAAGATAATCATGGATTGTCAGATAGTCCGTGCGCTTGCGCGGGAGCGATTGGTAGTAGATCTGCAGATAGGTGTAATCGCTGAGCCACTCGGCATGGTCGACGAACTCTCCCGTGGTGATATAGAGCTCTTTGTCGTGAAACATGGTCCCGTCGACGAAATCGACAGTCCGCTCCTGACAGATTCGCGCGATTTCCTGGAAATACTCTTCGAGGTCCGAATACCGATGATGCGTCAGCTTGACGAACTGCTTGACGGGAATGAGCTTCACGGTCGCCTTCAATGCATACCCCAGCGTGCCATACGAGTTGGGAAATCCTGCAAACAGGTCGTTGTATTCATTCTCCCGAGCGGCCACCACGACCTGTCCATCCGGGAGCAGGACGTCGAGTTCCTGCACCGTTTCGTGCACGAACCCGTACTTGAACGAGGACGATTCAATTCCGATCCCCGCAATGGCCCCGCCGATCGTGATCGACTTTAATTGGGGAACGACCGCAGGCATGAGGTTGAACGGGAGCGTTTCCTTGACCAGCTCTTCATACGTCGTCAGGCCTTCCACCTCCGCATACTGTTCCTTCTCATCAACGCGAATCACATGACTGAAGTCGCGCAGATCGAGCCGGCGGACATGCTCCTGTTCACGGTGCCGGAAGAGATTGGACGTGGCCTTGTCGAGTGCCAGGGGTTCGGCATGGTGCATCCCGCGGACGGATTTCAGCG
>JBEVJJ010000276.1:0-4787 GCA_040510255.1 Nitrospiraceae bacterium
CATCGCGGATGCCGCCCAATTGAAGAATTATCTCATTGAGCGGACAACCCCGGGACAGCAAGTCAAGGTGCGAGTTCGCCGCGGCGACGTGGATTTGACGTTTCCCGTCATCTTAGCCGGGGGCTGAGACGAAGATTTTCTCGGCTCGGGCAGGCGCCTATCTTCCGGGCAAGACCTGGTACCAATCGTTTGCGCAGACGACCTGCACAGGGGTATCAAACAGCCCGGTGAGATGCGCAGCCGTTAGCATCTCTTCCTTTGGTCCATCTCCGATAATCCGGCCCCTCTTGAGAAGCACGACCCGCGACACCTCCGGTGGAATTTCATGAATATGGTGCGTGACAAGAATCAGCGTCTTCCCTTTGCTCATCAGACCACGGATGATGTCCAGATAGTGAAAACAGGCCAGTAGGTCCAATCCACTGGTGGGTTCATCGAGGACCAAAGCCTCTGGATCGTGGATGAGCGCCCGACCTAGCAGAAATCGTCGCTGTTCTCCTGTCGACATGTCACCGAAAGCCCTGTCTTGCAGGTGGAGAATACCCATATCCTCCATGATGTGGGCCGCTCGTACCAGCTCGCCATAGCCGAACCCCTGGTGCTCATATGTATCCACGCTGGCATAGTAACCGGAGAGAATCACATTGATGCCGTGCGCCGCATCGAGATAGCGGTGCTGCAAATCGTGCGAGACGACTCCCAAATGGCGGCGCAATTCCCAGACATTCCACTTATCTCTTCCGAACAGTCTGAGGGAGCTGTTATTCCTCGGCACCGGATGGATATCGAGAGATAGTAGCTTGAGGAGCGTAGATTTACCCGCCCCATTTGGTCCCAGGATAGCGGTATCCACGCCGGCAGCAATTTGCAGCGTCAGATCGGCCAAGACTTGCTGATCACCGCGATAGACTTCGGCGTGCTGGATATCAATGATGGTCACAGTGCCGGCTTCTGAACCCCGAGGGATGAATTGCAGGATATGGGCATGAGCTCGCCGCCATGAGCATAGGATTCGTGAGTCCAATCGCGCAGCACACCGGCTTGGTCGAACAAGAGTGTATACTCATCACACCAGGACCCAAACGCCGACCATGAGTTCTGGCTGTTCGGTTCGAGGTCCCGGACCTCATACACCCAAACCGGGTCCCCCGTTTGTGATGTCTTGATCCTTTTCGGCTCGCCGAGACTTTTCCGCACTTCCTCCTGCGTCGCCTGATTGGTGGCCGTACGCAAATACGAACTCTCCTTGGAAATAAACAGTGAACATCCGACGCTCATCAGCAGACAACAGGCCAGAGCCAATCGAGAGAGTGTGGGCATGGAAACCTCCGCTCCCGTCGTCAGCCTAACCTTCCCCATGACGGGACCCCGTGAAGCCATTCGGCACACAATAGGACGGCATCAGCTCGCCCCCGTGAAAGTGCGATTGGTGGGTCCAACTGCGTACAACGGAGTGCCGGTCGAATGTCACGACATACTCGTCGCACCACAGCCCGCTCGAAGTCCAACGGCTTGCGGCGTCCTGCTCACGGACTTGGTAGACCCAGACCGTTTCGCCCGCCTGGTTTGTCGATGCGGCCGCCGGACGTCCCAACCGCTGCGCCACTTCCTCCTCACTGGCCCGTCCTTGCGCCGATTGCAGATAACGGGTTTCCGGCGCCGTGAGGATCGCACAGCCCGAGAGCAGACAGAGCATGATGCCATGTGCTCTCATCACCTCTCTCATGAGCCACACCCTTCCGTGGGAGATGAGCCTATTGTAGCTCCCGTCGGAGAACATCACCAGAAGCCCGGCAACCGCGAGGAAAGCGGATTGTGGCTGGCGACCGGTCCGCGTGAGACCGTAGAGCCTGCGTGATGAATTCAAGAGAGGAAGGTAGGCCCATCCCATGAGAGATCCGAGCGAGAGGACACCCGTGGACCATGATGTGCGGTGGAGTCCGAGGAAAGGGTCCGCAATCGGCAGTCCGCCGCAATGTGCCATTGGGGATTGAAGAGGGCAGCCCGTCTACTCGACGAGGTCCAGTTTGATGCGCAATTCTTTCAACTGATCCGCTGCTACCGTGGAAGGCGCGTCGGTCAGAGGACATTGCGCCTTTTGGGTCTTCGGAAACGCGATCACATCGCGGATGGAATCGGCGCTCCCAAGCAACATGACGAGCCGATCGAGACCGAAGGCAATCCCGCCGTGCGGCGGCGCTCCGTAATCGAGCGCTTCGAGAAGAAAGCCAAACTTGGCATGAGCCTGTTCCTTGGTCATCCCCAGCAAATCCAGAATGCGCAACTGAACCTCACTGCGGTGGTTGCGAATACTCCCTCCCCCTATTTCACTTCCGTTGAGCACCATATCGTAGGCCTTGGCGCGGGCCTTCAATGGCTCCGTGTCGAGCATCGGAAGGTCTTCGTCCAGGGGCGCAGCAAACGGGTTATGCATGAAGATGTAGCGCTGTTCTTCCGGCGAATAGTCCAAGAGAGGAAATTCGGTCACCCACAATGGACGCCAGGCGGTCTTGTCGATCAGATTGAGTTCCTCGGCAAGCAATAGCCGAATGCGTCCCAGAACATCGTGCACGATCGCTGCTTTGTCGGCGCCGAACAGGATCAGATCCCCGACTGTTGCATCCGGTAAGGCGGCAAGCAAGGCTTTCGCATTGAGAAATTTGGCAATGACAGACTCGAGCTGCCCCTCTCCGATGATCTTGACCCACGCCAACCCTTTCGCGCCAAAGCTCTTCGCCGTTTCACCCAGCGCATCGATCCGGCTCCGCGCAGTTCCGGCTCCACCCTTCACGATCAAGGCCTTGACCAGTTTTCCGCTTGTCGCAGCGTCCTTAAACACCTTGAACTCACTGGCCGCCGCAAAGGCGGTCAGATCATGGAGAGGCATATCGAATCGCAAGTCGGGCTTATCGGATCCGTACCGGCCCATCGCCTCGGCATACGTCATGCGGAGAAACGGCGTCGGAAGATCGACGCTCGCTGCCTCCTTGAACACGGAGACGATCATATGCTCCATCAGCGCCATGACCTGCTCACGCTCCACGAAGGACATCTCCACATCGATCTGCGTAAACTCCGGTTGGCGGTCGTTCCGCAGATCCTCGTCGCGAAAACATCTGGCGATCTGGTAATACCGGTCCATCCCGCCGATCATCAGAACCTGTTTGAACAGTTGCGGAGATTGGGGCAACGCAAAAAATGTCCCGGCATTCACCCGGCTGGGTACAAGATAGTCGCGGGCGCCTTCCGGCGTACTCTTCGTCAAGATAGGGGTTTCGATTTCCAGAAACCCTTCCCGGTTGAGGAAACTGCGAGTGGCCTGCATTACCGCATGACGAAGGCCGAGCAGGTGTTGCATCCGGGGACGGCGTAAATCCAGATAGCGGTGCTTCAGCCGGAGAGCTTCTGTCACGTCCGCGTCATCTTCGATGACGAAGGGGGGAGTCTTCGCTTCGTTGAGAACTTCAAGCCCATCGACCAGGACCTCGACGTCGCCGGTTGCAAGATTGGCATTTCTCGATTCGTCCGGGCGGGCCGCAACGGTTCCCGTGACCGACACCACGCATTCACTTCGCAGCGCCTGTCCTGTTTCGTGCACGCCTGCATTGCGTTCGGCATTGAAGACCACCTGCGTGATGCCGGTCCGATCGCGCACATCGACGAACAGCACCGTGCCATGGTCACGCCGTCGCTGAACCCATCCATTCAGCACGACCGTCTGCCCGATGTGACTCCGGTTCAATTCACCGCATCGGTGGGTGCGACTTTTCATTCCATTCTCCGCCGGGCTGAGTGTGCACGTGTTCGAGTATGGCCGCCGGCCAAGCGCTTCCGTTCATCGGGCTCGGCGCCCGTGCGCCTCTTGACCAATTCACGCAGGCTATTGGCCTCGCGATCCGTCAGAAACCGATATTCTCCCGGACCGAGGTCTCCGAGCGACATGGTTCCCATTCGGATCCGTACGAGCTTTAATACTTGATGCCCGACCACTTCCAACATACGTTTCACTTGGTGCTTGCGTCCCTCATGGATCGTCACTTCCAGCCAGGAGTTCGCCTGCGCCTTCCGCACCTTCTTGACATGCGCAGGCGCCGTCATTCCATCGTCCAGTTTCACGCCACGCTCAAGGAGTGCGATCTTCTCATCATCCAACATCCCCTTCACTTTGATGAGGTAGGTCTTGGCCACGTGATACTTCGGATGCAGCAGGGCCTGCGCCAGGGCTCCGTGATTGGTCAGCAACATCAATCCTTCGCTGTCGAAGTCCAACCGGCCGACGGGAAATACTCGCACCGTCACACCGGGCAGGAGCTGCTTCACGGTCGGGCGACCCCCGGGATCGTGCAGCGTCGACATCACATTCTTCGGCTTATGCAGCATGACGTAGACAAAGGGCTGGGCAGAGCTCAGATGCTTCCCGTCCACCTTGACATGGTCTTTGACGGCATCGACCTTCGTGCCGAGTTCGCGCACGATCGCGCCATTCACAGTGACACGGCCTTCGGCGATCATGGCTTCGGCTTTTCTCCTGGAGGCGAGACCTGTGCCGGCGATCAGTTTTTGTAGTCTAATCTCCATATTCTCAAGTACAGTGAAGCGTCTCTCGTATCTCGTCGCTCGCGAAGCATCGCTCGTATCTCGTGAAGAATCGTGAGCGGTAGGACGAATCACCTCCGAGACAAAGAGACTGCCGCCTCACGGGACACGGCCCGCTCACATCTCGCGGGCGTGCACAGACGTGGCGTCACTTAGGCGTGACGCCGTGCACCTCGGCGGCGTCCACAAAC
>JBEVJJ010000277.1:0-5229 GCA_040510255.1 Nitrospiraceae bacterium
ACCAGGCTCCAAGGTTCACCCTCTCCGCGACGGAATCTCCATGCTTCGTTCATTGCTCGACGTGCGCCGCCGCGCGACTCAAGGCCTCTATTTCGAACGCCGCCCCTTGCCATCTTTCGATCCTGCCCTGAGACACATCCACAGGTCGCAACTCCAATAACGACACCCATCATAATCGCCGGCGGACGATGATGACCTTGGTATCCGAATAGATCTCTTCCCAATCTGCGTTGGCGACCAACATGCTGGCAAGACGGGTGTCCTTCTGTACGACCGCCCATTCCACTGCATACCTGTCAAGGACATCGAGCGCCGGCGGTTCACTATGGTTAAGTCTGATATAGTCTGCGAAAATCCTGCGGGCGCCTATCCGCCAGGCCGGCATGCGGCCATCGATAAAGAGGCGTTCGCCGGGCATCCACCACAATAGAAACCCGCCGTAGCCGTAATCGTTATACATTTTTTCGCCGACCAGATCGCGATGCGACTGTATCCACGCGACAGCTTCGATGGGATATTCGGTGGCTTTGAAGAATTCGGCTGGTCGTGTTCCGGATAAGGCTATTTGGTGCAGATGATCAGGGCCTAGTAAGAACAGCGTACCGGCCAATGCCAGCTCAGCGGTACTCTTCGGAAATCGCCTGCCTGTACGAATACGATCGAACGCACGCGTGAGCCACTCACCGAACGTCTGAAACATTTCCGCGACCAGAGGAACCGCGATCACGAGAAAGATCATCACATTTCGCCAATGCCAGAACGACAAAGCCAGCGAAACGAGCAGCAGCGTCCAACGGATTGGTTCCACCCGCCGATACCATCCGAGCACGAGACCCGCCACCGTTGTCAGATAGGCCACGTAGGCTGTCCCCGCCCACCCGCTCAAGGAAAATGGCTGCCACTCGCGAAGAGTTTCGATCATGAACCTGTCGGTCAATGACTCATAGATCTCCACGTGGAGCCGCCACCCATAGGGATTGACGAGGGTGAACAGAGCGGACAGCGCGAGAGAGAGGGTCAGCAATCCGATCCGATCCCAGGACAGCACTGGTTCGTCGACTCTGACCGCAGGCCATCGCGCGAGGACAGCTCGCACGATGATCGAGACCGCCAGTAGCAGGCCGGTGAAAAATAGGCCCGCCGTGAACCCTCCATGAAGGTTGGCCCACAACAAAAACAAAGGAGGATACAACCAGAGGAAAGACGGCCGGTCACGAACGATACGGTGGTACAACCAAAGGGTCATGCCGATGCCGGCCAGGCTGATCAACTGTGTCCGCGCGCCAAGGAATGGAAGCGCCACCCACAGGCTGGCAGTTATCGCGGCGAGACGGTACGATCGACCAGCTTGCGCCGGGGCCGACGCCACAAGGAAGGCGCCGATCGTCAATAGCGCAAAAAACCCGACGATCCCGAGTCCGCCAACCATCCCCAAACCTCGATAGATCAGCGCCAAGATGGCATCCGTCAGCCAGGCATGTTCGACCCACGGCCAATCGGGCATGGTGTGCGAGTAGGGATCGTGATCCGGCAATCGCCAGCCATTCTTGAAAAAATCCAATCCGGCTCGCAGATGCCAACCAAAGTCCGGTTCGACGGGGGGTTGCAACGTCAGATTCAGCATCATGAGAGCCAGGAGCATCTCGAGAACAGAGGGCGGAACATGATCTCGCACCGGGGGATGGGCCGGCTCGGACTCCACCTTCATACCGGCTGTCTCATGTTCCCGGCTCGATGCGAGGTCTTGCGACCAGCAGATTGCCCAGAACCAGCCAATCAACTTGTGTCCGAAGGAAACAGGCGACGGCTTCAGTGGGAGAGCATACGATCGGTTCCTGAACGTTGAAGGACGTATTCAAGAGGACCGGCACGCCGGTTTTCCGGCCGAATGACTCCAACAATCGGTGGAATTTTGGATTTGACTCCCGGGTGACGGTCTGCACGCGAGACGTCCCATCGACGTGAGTGACGGCCGGAATTATCCCCTTGGCCGAATGTCGAACCCGTGCGGTAAACGCCATGAACGGGGATGCCGTACGAAGCTCGAAGTAGTCAGCGGCGCGATCCTCGAGGACGGAGGGAGCAAACGGGCGAAAGGGCTCGCGCAGTTTCACTTTCGTGTTAATCAATTCGCGAATGTCTTCGCGGCGAGGATCGGCTAGCAGGCTTCTGTTCCCCAAGGCACGAGGCCCCCATTCCATTCGTCCTTGAAACCAGAACACCAGCCGCCCGTGCATCAGTTCGGTCGCGATCCGATCGCAGAGTTCGCCCTCCTCCAATGTTTCCGCCTGAAGACCTGCAAGATCGATGGCCTGCCGGTACTGATCGTCGGTAAACGCCGGTCCCCAATAGGCTGATTGCATCGCCGGCCGTTCCAATTGGGAGCCGCGTAGCGCCACATACCAGAGCGCCGCGCCCAATGCAGCACCGGAATCACCGGCTGCCGGCTGGACGTAGACATCGCGAAATCCCAACTCATCGCGCAAACGGCTGTTGGCCACGCAATTGTAGGCGACCCCTCCGGCTAGGCATAGGGCATCAGCTTTCGTCCTGGTTCGTAAATAGCGCCCCAAGTGCAGCAACGCTTCTTCCAGAACCAGTTGGGCACTGGCCGCGATGTCGCGATGCCGGTCGGTAATTTCATCAGAAGGGCGACGAGGGGCACCGAAGAGCGTGACAAATGTCCGGCTGAACAGGCCGACCCGGGCGAGATGAAAATCCCACACGTCGGTATTGAGCTCGAACCTCCCTTCAGGCAAGAGACGCAGGATATGCCGGCGAAACGCATCGGCATAGCAGGGTTCTCCATAGGCAGCCAACCCCATGACGATATATTCGTCCTGATCGGGTCGAAATCCAAGATAGCTGGTGACGGACGCATAGAATTGACCGAGCGAATGCGGGAGTGGCGTTCGCTTGAGAGTCGTAAACCGGCTTTCTTCGCCCATGGCCATCAGAGTCGTGTCTGCTTCCGATGCCCCGTCCACCACCAGTACTGCCGCCCGTTCAAAGGGCGATGCAAAGAATGCACTGGCAGCGTGGCAGAGATGGTGATCGAGAAAGACCGGAGACGGTCCCCCGAAACCTACGCGGCGCCGGAGTTCTCCCCTGAGGCCCACCAGCTCCTTCCATTCCTGCCCCAACCGCTCAATCGACCGGCGGCCTTTGACGACACACAATTGTGGTGACCGCAACATGGACCCGAGCGCCAAGCGGGCACGGCGTGCGATCTTCCAGTATTTCCAGGGAACAGCGACGCCGTCGAGTTGGTCGAAAGACACGCCGGCCTCGCGGAGACAATAATGGATGGCATGAACCGGCAACGCCGTCACGTGTTTCTGACGGACAAATCGTTCTTCCTCCGCCGCTGCTACGAGACGGCCATCATGGATCACCGCGGCGGCCGCATCACGCATGTTGGACAAACCAAGAACCAGCATGGGGCGATAGGATAAATGAGCGAGTAGGGACGCGCAAGGTCGCGCTAGTCCGGTTGCTTTCCGATCAGGAATCCGTTACGGTTAGCGACCATAGCCGTGCCCTCTGACTGCCTGGAACCGGCATTTTCCCATTCAAGATGATTCACACGTTTGAGACCACGTTCCATACGTCTGTGCTGATCGGTCTGGTCACGATCGTCGTCACCGGATGCGCCAAACACTTGGAGCTGCCTGATATCGGCCCACCGCTCCCCTATACTGCTAAGCTTGAGATCGCTCCTTCGATCACCGAAGCGAGCTTTGATTACATCGACAACTGCGGGAAGATGCACCCACTTCCTATGGGCTCCGACCTCGAGGATACCCTGATCGAGACGACTCACAGGCTCTTCAAGACGGTTCTTGTCGATCAGGGGAAGCAGGACGTGCCCCCGGATGTGATCATCCGGATAGATCTCGTCGATTCGGCCTTGAAGATACAAACGGATAACGTGTACGACCGCGCGCCGGCTGAAATGCGTTTGAATGCATTGGCAAAGATTCAGGATGCGTCAGGAAAGCTTTTACGGGAAGCGGATATTGCCGTGACGCGCCAGGAGCGTCTCCGCATCATGATGATGCAAAGGTACTGTGATTACATCTTTGAACCGTTCCGCTCGAATGCGATTGTTGAGTTTGCGGCTAAGTATGCGGCAGAGACCAGAAGCGTTTTCGAACCCGCCGGAGAGACTGCCTCTCAGACAGATGTGCTGGGAGGCCAGCTGTCTCAGACGAAGGTATTGCCGGCCCTTCCGTTTTCGGACGGTCATTCTGCGGCCGCCGGGCTTTCATTTAAATCCAAGATTCTGGACGAAAACGGCAATATGATCCTGGAAGCAGGAGAGCGTGTCCGCATCCACATCGACGTGGTCAACAGTGGAACCCAGGCGGTTTCCAATATTGCGGCATCCATCAGCGGGCATGACATGCTCACGGCACAGTTTCCTGCCACCACCTTGCCGGTCGGCACGTTGCAACCGGGAGAGTCGAAGTCATTGGATTTCGTCGCAACGCTCCCGCAATCGCTACGGGCCGAACAGGCCGAATTAAACGTGTCCGTAGTGGAGGCTGCCACAAAAACGGGACCTCCGAGTCAAACCCTGGTCGCACCATTAGGTCTGATGGGCACGAAGAGCGACGACATCGATCAGATTCCCCCTCTGGGAACCACTTTTCAGCAACCCGACCACTATCTGGTCGCGGCAGGGCTAAGCACGTATCGAGACCCCGCGGTCCCAACCAGGAAGTATGCGTCGCTCGATGCCCAAATGATCGCGCGGTATTTTCAATCACTCGGAGGAATTCCCACGGCCAATATGCGTTTGCTTCAGGATGGGAAGGCGTTACGATCCGACTTGGAGGAAGCTCTTCTGGACTGGCTTCCGGCTCGCATCACAAAAAACTCTACCGTCATTCTGTATTTTTCAGGACAGGCGTTGGTCACGGCAACCGGTGAAACGTTCCTGATTCCATACGATGGAAGCACCGCTGCAACGTCCCGCTTGTTCCCACTGAAAGATCTTGAAGCCGCCCTTTCCCGCCTGAAAGCGAAGGAGAAGGTGTTCATATTCGATGGATCGATCTTGAAGCTCGATGGCGATCGTCATCCCAAAACGCAGGGACCGCTTTGGCACGGGTCAACCGAATCAACGGTTCGGCTGATTGGCACCAGCGGACTCGGAAAGAGTCTTGAGTCGGACACGTTCCGTCATGGCTTGTTCACCTACTCCCTCCTCCGAGGCCTTCGCGG
>JBEVJJ010000278.1:0-16336 GCA_040510255.1 Nitrospiraceae bacterium
CAGGGCGGTCATATTGCAAACAGGTGGACATTCCATTGGGCCATCCCCGCCAACCGATGTCGGATTCGGATGTGCAGAACAAGCTCCTCCGCCTGGCTTCGGGGCACCTCGACCGATCGCGCATCAACGAACTGATCGACGTCGTATGGACACTCGATCACATGAAGGACATCACCGGAGTGATCACTCTCCTGAAGGTGAGGAGGCATGGTTCCTAAGCCGCGCGTCGCGACCAATGCGGGCCGCCTGCGGGATCTGCTAGCGACACAGACAGTAGCCATCCCCGGCGCGTTCAACCCGCTGACGGCCATTCAAATCGAGCGGGCAGGCTTTGAGGCTCTGTACCTGTCGGGAGCAGCCCTCTCGGCCAGTCGTGGGTTGCCGGACACCGGCCTGCTGTCGTTGAAGGAAGTGGTGAAGGAAGCCGGAGCGATTGCCAAGGCCGTGTCTATTCCAACGATTGTCGATGCCGACACGGGATTCGGTCCTGTTTCGACGGTTGCAGGAGCTGTCTGCGAGTTCGAACAGGCAGGGCTGGCAGGCATGCAGATCGAAGATCAACAGATGCCCAAAAAGTGCGGGCATCTTGCGGGAAAACAATTGGTCTCCATCGCAGAAATGGTATCGAAGGTCCAAGCGGCGGTCCGGGCGAAGTCCGATCCTGATTTCATGATCATTGCTCGCACCGATGCACGTGCGGTGGATGGGATGCACGTGGCGATTCATCGGGCAATGGCCTATGTCGAGGCCGGTGCGGACGCGCTCTTTCCCGAGGCGCTCGGTTCTGCCGAGGAGTTTCGGCAGTTTGCGCAGGAGATGAAGAAGGCTGGCATCACGGTCCCCTTGATCGCCAATATGACGGAGTTTGGAAAAACTCCCTATTTGACGGTCAGTCAGTTCCGCGAGATAGGATATCGCGGCGTGCTGTTTCCGGTCAGCACGCTGCGGGTGGCCATGCGTGCGATCGAGAAGTTACTGGCGGAGCTGCGAACGGCCGGGTCGCAGTGCGATTCGCTCGACCGAATGATGACCAGACGGGAATTGTACGACTTGCTGCAGTATGACGAACACGACGCACAAGAACGGAGGTTCTATGACCCAGGCGATAGGCGGTCCTCCCAGGACTAAGACGGCAGATCAGGCATGCTACAGTCCGGGCCTGGATGGCGTGATCGTCGGCGAATCGGCCTTGTGTCTTGTGGATGAAGGTGTTGCGGGTCTTCGCTATCGTGGCTACGCGATCGGGGATCTGGCTGAATGGAGCAGCTTCGAGGAGGTCGCCCATCTCCTGTTAATTGGTCACTTGCCCTCCAAAAATGAGTTGGATGGTTTCATCGCCATGCTTGCAGCCAGCCAGGTCCTGCCCGATCCGATCCACTATTGGATGAAGACAGTACGGCCGAACATGCATCCGATGGATGTGTTGCGAACAGGCATTTCGCTCTTGGGTCTCAGCGACCCGGAAGCGCAGGAGGGGACGCGCGAGGCCAACCTCCGAAAATCGGTGCGATTGCTCAGCCAAATCCCGCTGCTGATCGCCCATGCCTATCACGTTCCGAGGGGAAGACAGCCGGCCCGACCTGCCGCTACCTTAGGGTTTGCGCACAACTTGCTCATTCTTATGGGAGACCAGAAGGACCAGGAACTGGTCGATGCGATGGCACGGGTTCTGAACGTGTCGCTGATTCTCTACGCTGAACACGAGTTCAATGCATCCACATTCACAGCACGCGTTGTGGCGTCTAGCCTCGCCGACCTACACGGCGCGGTCACGGCGGCAGTGGCATCTTTGAAAGGACCCCTTCATGGGGGTGCAAACGAAGCTGTGGCTTCCATGATGGTTGAAATCGGCAGGCCGGAGAGGGCGGAGGCCTGGGTGCGAAATGCTCTCGCCAAGAAACAGCGGGTGATGGGATTCGGCCATCGGGTACTTAAGAAAGGCGACGCCCGGTCGGCAATCATCCAGCGGCATGCGGAAGCACTCAGCAGGATGTGCAGCGATGCGCGATGGTTTGAAATCGCCCGCATCGTCGACCGGATCATGACGGAAGAGAAGGGACTCCACCCCAATCTCGATTTCTACACGGCCGTCTCCTATCTGTTAATGGGCATTCCCACTGACCTCTACACGCCGCTCTTTGTCTGTTCACGCATTGCCGGCTGGTGCGCGCATGTAATCGAACAACAGGACCACAATCGACTGATCAGACCGCGCGCGCTGTATACGGGACCTGCTCCGAGGACCTATGAACCTCTTGACCGACGTTGAGACTAGAATCAAACAAGCCCAGGACACGTCGGAGACATCGTTCGTCCTCCCTTGGCCGTCGTTTGCCGAGTTCTTTCGATCGCGAGTCTACGATCCCGCTCTCGTCAACCGCACTTACCTGACCTATTATGACGATGACCGTAACGTGTTCCGTTCTTACACGTACGTCGAATTCGGCACCCTCGTCGTGCAAACCGCCGCCTATCTGCGTGAACAACTGGGTCTCATGCGCGGAGACCGGCTCGCCACAGTCCTCTTTAATCATGATTTGACGGTCTTCCTGTACTTTGCCGCTTGGGTTTCAGGGATTGCTGTTGTGCCGATCAACGCCGAAGAACCGCCTGAGAAAATGCGTTACATTCTGGAACATTCGGAAGCGGCGGCGGTCGTCTGCTGGCGGGACTATTACGACGACCTCGTCAGCATCCAGCAGGACCTGCCGGCATTGCGGGAGGTGATCGCGCTTGGTGACGACGGGTTCGTCGGCGGGAAACGTCACGGGATCAAGGGTCGTTTGGCCGAGCATGCGGAGCTTGCTCATCCTGCCTTGCACTGCATGCGGCTCGATGACGAGGCGTTGATCATCTACACATCCGGTACGACCGGCCCTCCAAAGGGAGTGGTCCTGACCACGGCCAACCTCCTGATCGATGCGGATGCGATTGCTGGGTGGCATGGCTTCGGAACCCTCGACCGGTTCATGTGCGTCCTTCCGGTCCACCATGTGAACGGAATCGTGGTGACGCTCGTCACTCCCTTTTACTGCAAGGGAAGCGCGGTGTTGAACCGCAAGTTCAAGACCGGCAGTTTCTGGAAGCGGCTCCATGAAGAGCAGGTGACCTGCGTGAGCGTGGTTCCCACTCTTCTCGAATTTCTGCTCGATGCGAACGAGGACATCAGGCCCTTTCGACTGGAACGATTCGGCAGACTGATTTGCGGCGCCGGCCCTCTGCTGAAGGATACCGCGATGCGATTCGAAGACCGGTTTCAGTTTCCCATCCGGCACGGATACGGCCTTTCGGAGACCACCTGCTATTCCTGTTTCTTGCCCAATGACCTGACTCAGGAGCAGCGTTTCCGCTGGTTGACCGAATATGAATGTCCTTCGATCGGGTTGTCGTTGCCGCACAACACGATGGCGATTCTGAATGATCGCGGCATGCCGGCGCCGGAAGGATCGCGTGGAGAAATTTGTATCCGTGGCCGGACGGTGTGCGCGGGCTACTTCAAGCGACCAGACGCGAACGACGCAGCGTTTCGATGGGGCTGGTTCCGCTCGGGAGACGAGGGCTTTTATTGGTCTGATGAACGGGGACGACCGTTTTTTTTCATCTCGGGGCGCATAAAAGAACTGATCATTCGCGGAGGCGTGAACATTTCTCCGTTGGAGATCGATACTGTCCTGCAAGGCCATCCCGGGGTGAAGTTCGCCATGGCCCTTCCCTTTGAAAACCGTTACTACGGGGAGGAAATCGCTGCGTACATCGTGCCAAAGGAAGCGGCGTCGCCGCCGTCGGAGGCGGACATCCTTGCCCATTGCCATGGGCGCCTGCCGTTTGCGAAACAGCCCAAAATAATTATCGTCGGGCAGGAAGTGCCCTACACCTCGACAGGCAAGCCAAAGAGGTTGGAATTGAAGACCAGGCTCGCAGGTTCGCTGGCAAAGTACCGAGAGAGACAGTTCACAGAAGGTAAGAAACGTGCGCCCTAAGAAAGATTTGGGCGTGCCCAGGGGAGGGAGGGTCGTAGCGACCGAATCGTCTTGAGTCAGTGGATGGCTAAGAGAGATTTTAGGCGAGAGGGAGGCGAAAGATGAGCACTCTCTTCAAGGGACTCGAACGGATCGAAGAGGCCCGCGAACGCTTGACGGGAGCGAGTTTTATGGCTGGTCTCTATGACGGTCGGCCGGACTTCGACCTGCTGTTCCCTCCATCGGAATCGGCAGAGGAGAAAGACGCCGGCGACGCGTTCTGTAGACAAGTGGAGGCCTTTCTCTTCCGTGAGGTAGATCCAGAAGAAATCGAACGGGCAGCGAAGATCCCGGAGCGCGTCATCCAGGGGTTGTTCAGGCTGGGAGCGTTCGGGATGAAGATCCCAAAGCAGTACGGAGGCCTCGGTTTCTCCTACAAGAACTACGGCCGCGTGCTGACGCTCATTGCGAGTTGGAGCAACATTCTCGCGCTGACGGTGGCGGTTCCGCAGTCGATCGGCATCGGCATGCCGATTCTCCTGTTTGGAAACGAGGATCAGAAGAAAAAATATCTTCCCCTGGTGGCACGCGAGGCCATGTCAGCCTTTGCCCTGACGGAACCGCTCACTGGATCCGACGCGGCCAATGTTCGGACAGAAGCGGTGTTGGATGCGGCCGGCAGCCATTTCCTCGTGAATGGGGAAAAGCTGTGGTGCACGAACGGGCCGATTGCCCGATATGTCACGCTGATCGCGCGCGTCCCGGCACGGCGCGTCGAGCATGAATGGGAGGCAGTCCCGGGCGGTAGGGGCACGGAAGATTTTGTGCACTCCGCCTTTATTCTGGACATGTCCTCGCCGGGAGTCACGGTGCGCCAACGCTGCCAGTTCGAAGGGTGTCGCGGGATCGAAAATGCCCATATGACTCTGAAGAATGTACGGATTCCGCTCGACAATGTGATCGGCCGGATCGGGAAGGGGTTGAAGTACGCCTTCACGATTTTGAACGTTGGACGCGGCATCAGCATACCGGCGATTTGCTTAGGGATGGCGAAGCAGGCGTGGCAGCCGACTCTCGATCGCTTGAATTCCCGCTCGACGTTCAAGAAGCCTCTGGCGGAGCGTCAGACGCAGCAAATGCGGATCGCGAGCATGGCGATGAATCTCTTTGCGATGGAATCTCTGGCGCAGCTTGTATGGCATCTCGCCGATCATGCGGGGTATGACATCCGTATCGAGGCCGCTGTGACAAAGATATTCTGTTCTGAAGAAACGATTCGATTTCTGAAAGACGCGCAGATCATTTTCGGTGGGATGGGGTACGAGACAGCAGAGTCGAAACGGGCGCGTGGTGAGCCTGCCTTTGGCATCGAACAACTCGTTCGCGATGCGGAAATGTATCGAATTGGAGAAGGAGCCACGGATATCTTGCGGCCGTTTGTCGCCCGAGAGGCGCTCGGCTCCCATCTTGAACGAGCTCAAAAATGGGTCGATGAGCGAGTCACAGGCTTCGACCGATTCAAAGAGTCGGTACGGCTCCTCCGATTCTATGTACCCTGGTATTGGAGACAGTGGAGGAGGAAGTTCGTGTTATCGCAGTCCGAATTCCCACATCCTCGAGTCCGAGCTCAGCTGATCTTTGTCGAACGCGCCAGTCGCCGGCTCGCGCGGGTCATCTTGTATGTTATGATCGTTCGCCGGCAAGCGTTGCAGGAGGATCAGGGCCGCCAGAACCGCATTGAATCCATCGGCGAGGACTTACTCACTATTGTGGCCACTGCCATACATGCCGAAAAGCAGGAACAAGCCGGACACTCTGATGTGTGGGTGCTGGCCGAAGAAGTCTTTCAAAATGCCAAGCGACGCATTCATAATAACATGCATGAACTACTCCGCAATAGAGACGGAGTGGGGACTGTCATTGGGAAGAGGGCCATTACCGGCAGCTTCCTCTCACTCAGTGATGGAATCATCCGGCGCGGTCTCCACGATTATGTACCTCCACAAGGGGTTGGCAGGTCGGAGTGCGAACGAGAGGTGGTGGGGAGCAACTCATGACCACTGACCTGCCCATCGCCTTCCCCGGAAAAGACGCTCTCTCTCCCATCGGGCGACTGAGTTCAGGTAGGTAATCGCTGTCCTTCCCGGGTATGCCCTTGTTCGCATCGAAAAAGTGAGGTGGTTATGACCTTGAAGGGCGTTACATGGGCGCTTTCCGCAGTGCTCCTCACCCTCGTATTCCTGGGCCGCTGGGCACTCTCTGCCGAGAGTCCTAATCCGGATGACCTGGTGGGCATTCCACCACAGATTGTCGCCGACTACATCCATGACGTCATCGAGGCAGACCGAACATTCTATGCCACGCACATTGTTGAGCGGATGCAGGTCAGGGGCATTGTCGTGTCTTCGGAAAATTGGGCAGAGCGCGGCACCCTTCCCCTTCCGGCTCAATTCTTGATGGAAGCGGCCAGAGCAGTGGCAGAGAAAAGAAGCGGAGTTCGCTATCGCCTGATTAGTCTCTGGCCTATCAAAGCCAAGAACGGACCGGAAACCGACTTTGAACGAGAAGGGCTTGAGGCGGTTCAGTTGACACCGGATCAACCATACAGCAGAGTGACCGCCAGTGGGAGGGGACGGGTTTTTCAGTCAGTCTATGCGGATAGGGCAAACAATCAATCATGCATTGGATGCCATAATGCTCATCCGAACAGCCCCCGGCGAGATTTCAAGCGCAACGATGTCATGGGAGGAATCGTGATCACCATTCCCATGGAAAGATAGACTCGATGGCTGTCCCGTGTTCGGGGTTGTGAGCGGTGGTCCCCAGCCATGATGTGCTTCCGAAGAAGAGCAGCCAACTCGAAGTCCTGTGAGGAGTCAGCCATGAGCCCATGTCTATCGCGCATGGAGCAAACGGAGTCTGCTGGAATCAACTGGACCGCCGAGCATCTCCGCCACCGGGCTGTCGATGCCAAGACAGGAGCTGCTCCCTATGACTTTTGCTTTTCCATCAGGTATGCTGCCCGCAGCATCCCTCCGACCGCATTAACCGTCTTGATATCATCCTCATACCCAGCATAAATTTTCACCGCCACATCCTTGTGCTTCTTAATGTATTCAACTGCCACATCAAGCACGCGGGCTTCTTCGAGCGTTAATTCTAACTTCATGGGTACCTCCTAGTAGCCCCAATGGTGGTCCGGCATGGTGGCGAAGGTGCTTGCTCGGATAATTCTATTTCGCCGTCTTCAACCAGGCAAGAGTCTTGTGCTGCGTCCACGCCTGGCGGTTCTAGCCCCGCCGTCACCGGTGTCCTGGGTTTGTCACGGAGTAAACCTGGCACCTCAAGTGACAGGCGCGAAAACGAAGCTTAGGGTGTGCTGCTTGATCAAACTACGTGCGCCTGAGACAACAAGAGACTTCTGCTCAAAGGGCACCGGCAACCGTTGTCTCAAAGGCGACACTAAGGAATGCAGGCGTTGGACCTAATTTTAAAGAGACCCGGGGGATCTCAACGAACTTCAGAAGTACAAATGGAGAAGATGTGGAAGCCTTGTTCCTCATGGAGTCGAGGAAACAGGGACTTGACGAAAGTAGGGGAAAAGTTACATAGATATCGTCACAATTGTCCTCTTATAATCAAAACACTTAACGATGCTTTACTTGAGGTATCAAAGTCAAGTAATTGCAATGTAAGGAGGCGCTCGTAGCTCAGTTGGATAGAGCATCAGCCTTCTAAGCTGAGGGTCGCTGGTTCGATTCCAGCCGGGCGCACCACTTCACCATGACTGTACTGTACAAACTCAGACATGTGATCTGTGCCGTTATTGCCATACTCGGACTCTACGCGCTACTGGGGTTCATCGTAGGTCCGTATCTCATTAAGTCGTATGTCGTCCCGAAATTGGCCGAAAAACTCGGCCGGCCGGTCCTCCTGCAGGACGTCGAAGTCAACCCGTTTACCCTGTCGGTCCGCCTGGTGGGGCTTGATATTCAAGAGCAGGACAGGACGTCCGTTCTTGGGTTCGACGAACTGTTCGTGAATTTCGAAGCGATCTCGCTCCTCCGGCGGGTCTACGGTTTTGACGAAATTCGGATTGTCCGCCCGTTTGCGTTGGTGAAGATTCGCTCCGACGGTACCCTGAATCTAGTCAGCCTGGTGCCACCGGCGGAAGAACCACCTCCTCCGCAGCAACCGAAAGCGCCGCTGCCTCCCATCGAGATCGATCTCCTCCAAGTCAAGTTGGGAGTCATGGAATACCGTGACGAGTCGAAGAGGAGACCTGTATCGATCGATGTCGTTCCCATTGAATTGACTTTGCACAAGTTCACAACCCAGCCGGGAGTCGGAAATGCGCATTCCTTCACCGCCGAATTCGGCCAAGGAGAGAGACTGAGGTGGGACGGCGTGTTTACATTGGAACCGCTGGAATCACATGGCACTCTTGCGCTCGCCAACATCAGGCTCCCGGGATTTTGGAAGAAGATTGAGGATCAATTCAAGTTTGACGTCCGGTCCGGCGACCTCAATGTCGATCTGAGGTATTCATTTGATACGCTGGCGTCCCCCGTCAATTTACGCGTTTCCGATGGCAAGATCGCACTGACCAACCTGGCCGCAGGGGAAAAGGGGGCGGTCGAACCTTTGGTGAGCCTCGGGGGATTGACGTTTGAGGGGGTGGGCTTCGATCTGGCTGCACAGACGGCCAATCTTGGCAGTGTGGCCTCGACTCAGGGACGTGTGCGTGGGTGGATGCAACCGGATGGTACGATCAACTATGTGTCGCTTTTCGCATCCCCTCCCGATGAGACTAACGCGGAACGACCACGTGCGCCCGATCCACCTCAGTCATCATCGACGCCGGCGCCTGCTCGGCAGACCAAGAGTTGGTCATTGGTCGCCGATTCGGTCCGCCTCGACGATTTTGCAGTCAAATGGGAAGACCGAACCGTTGAGCCCAAGGCGGAATTGTCTCTCGATGAGATTCGTTTCACGAGCGAGCAGGTGCATGTCCCGTTTACGAAGCCGGTTGCCTTCAATTCAGAACTCAAGGTCAATCAGACAGGCCAGCTTGAGGCGAAGGGCACCGTTGGGATGAACCCGATACAGGCGGACCTGAACATCGACCTGGCACATCTGGCCCTGCCCCCGTTCCAGCCGTATGTGAACAAATTTCTTCTGGCGGATCTTAGCAAAGGAGAGTTCAACCTGAACGGCCAGGTCACGTATTCGGCTGCAGGCGGCAACGGACCGCGGCTGACCTATCGAGGGAACACGTCCGTCGTGAATTTCGAGGTTCGTGACCGCATGGCCCGCAGCCCTGCGACTATCGGAGAGGTTAGTGACCGAATGGCCCGCAGCCCTGGGGCTGTCGGGGGGCTCTTCAAGAAGCCCGTGCTTTCGTGGAGTTCACTGGCATTGAACAAAGTCGCGCTGGATCTGGAGCCCACATCGATCGCCGTTGAAGAGATCGAGTGGCGAACACCATCCGTTCGGGCCGTTACCGAGCCCGATGGCACGCTGAATGTCACGCAGATGAGGGTGGGGAATGGAGAACCCACCGAGCCTGCTTCTGACAAAAGGACTGAACAGAAATCCAAAACAAGTCAGACGCAAGTTACGCCTGTGAATATCGGCCTGTTCAAACTGCACAAGGCATCCTTGTCGTTCACGGATCGGTCGATAGAGCCAGCAGTCTCAACGGGCATACAGAATTTGACCGGCACCATCAAGGGGTTGTCATCGAAGGAGACCGCCCGTGCGAATGTCTCTATGACGGGAACGGTTGACCGAGTCGCGCCGCTCAAGATTCATGGACAGATCAATCCGCTGAGCGCGGATGCCTACACGAATCTGTTGTTCGCGTTTGACAACATGGATTTGACCGCGGTGTCGCCGTACTCAGGTAAATACGCCGGCTATCCCATCAACAAGGGCACGATGCATCTGGATATGAGGTACAAGGTTCTGCATAAGCAGCTGGAGGGAGAGAACAAGGTCATTATCGATCAGTTCACGTTCGGGGAAAGCACGAATAGTCCGGATGCTACCTCGCTGCCGGTCCGGCTGGCGGTGGCGCTGCTCAAGGATCGACATGGAAAGATTGATGTCGATCTACCCGTACGGGGCGATCTGAACGACCCTGATTATCGATACGGTCGGGTAGTCTGGAAGGCCATCCTGAATCTTATCACCAAGATTGGTACCTCGCCGTTCGCCGCGCTCGGCAGTCTGGCCGGAGGAACCGATAAGGGTGAGGATTTACAATATGTGGAGTTCGAGCCTGGCGAATCGTCGCTCACAGAACATGAACAACAAAAGGTGCAATCATTGAGCAAGGCCCTCACTGAACGGCCGGCCTTGCGTGTGGAGGTCGTGGGGAACGTCGATCAGAAACTGGATCGCCGCGCATTGGCGGAACGCAGGCTAACGTCGCTGGTATTGGACCGTTTCCGGCAACGAAGCAAGGGTTCTTCGCAGTCCATGCCCACGCCGGAACGAGAATTCGATCTCCTCAGCGAACTCTACATCGAGAGGTTTGGGAAGCAGCCGATGAAACGTCAGGAAGATGGAAGCGGAAGATCGTCCGAACGGGTGATGCAGCGTGACGAGATCAGGGAAGCATTGGTAGAAGCTACGGAGGTGTCGGAGGAAGACTTACGAGAACTCGCGCAGGCGCGTGCCGGAGAGATGAGGCAACAACTGGTTCAGCAGGCCGACCAGGTGGATGAAGAAACGGTGGTGACAAACGTGGAGCTAACGGCGTCAGGAAATGACATGGTGCGCTGTCGATTGAACCTGATCGGTTCCTGATCCGTGCGCGGATCGCGCAAAACGACACGTAGATTCCTTGCGCCGAATCCGACCAGCAAGTCCATTCCGAAAGAGTTGACGGCTTGATACTGGCTTTCTCGAGGCGAGCCTTTCGAGACCTGTCTGAAGTAGCTGCCGGTGAAACTCAGCCCTTCGCATCGAGTCCGCGCAGGTCGAGATCCATATCTTCCCGCAGGAGATAGACCCCTGCATGTTCATAACTGTCTGTCGGACGCCGAGACCGCAAACTTGAGAGGCGACACAGAGCGGCAAACAGGTTTTACACAGATCCCGTCCGTGAAAGCGCTCGGCCGGTCATCGGTGACGATATACCCCTTGAACCTGGTGTCATGGGCACGGTAGGCTAAGTCTCTTCTCGATGAACTGATATCGACACATCTTACGGAGGAGGACGATATGCCATTACGATTGGGAGACGACGCACCGAATTTCACGGCGGAGACCACGGAGGGGAAGATTAGTTTTCACGAATGGCTGGGAAACGGTTGGGGCATCCTGTTTTCTCACCCCAAGGATTTTACGCCGGTCTGCACGACCGAGTTGGGGTATATGGCTCGTATCAAGGGCGATTTCGATAAACGGAATGTGAAGATTCTCGCGATCAGCGTAGATCCTTTGGAATCGCACAAGGGGTGGACCAAAGATATCAATGAAACGCAAAATTGTACGGTCAGCTATCCGCTGATCGCGGATCCGGACAAGAAAGTGGCCATGCTGTACGACATGATCCATCCCAACGCGTTGGACAACATGACCGTCCGTTCCGTATTCGTCATCGGTCCGGATAAGAAGATCAAACTGATGCTGACGTATCCTGCATCCTGCGGCCGGAATTTCGATGAGTTGCTCCGCGTCGTGGATTCACTGCAGTTGACGGCCAAGTACAAGGTCGCAACACCTGTCAATTGGAAGGAGGGGCAGGACTGTATCATCACTCCCGCGGTGAGTGATGACGAAGCGAAGTCGCTCTTCCCGAAGGGATTCAAAGCGGTCAAGCCTTATCTGCGGTACACGCCTCAGCCCAATAGGTAAGCGGGCTCACGGCTGGGAAGGGGTCCGGTGCAAGACCGGCTCCCTTCTCGGTTTTTTGGGCCGCTCAGTCGCGCCGCAAGACATTGCCGGATCAGGGACACTGGATTGCTCGCCGACTGGCATGCGTGCGCAAACCTGAGACGATGTATTCCTCGTCTCGCCCACTCGGTTGTGCAGCTTCATCGCCCTATGCGCCTAGACTAGAAGCAGTCCGGCGCTGCGTGCTTTTTTCCATGAAGGATGCTCGGTAAACTGCTCGAAATTCTCCTGCGTCACCTGCTCGAACTCCTTACGGATCTCTATGAGGCGCGGATAGTCCTTCAGGCCATGGGAAGGAGTCGCCCGGTGAATGATGTCGGTCATCCAGTGGGCTTGGGAGAGGCTGAGCGCGAACGTCACGTCGCGCGTACGCGTGGGAAGGATGAGCCGCGTACGTTGCCGCCCCAGTGGCTCTGTCACCGGCGGTTCACCGATCCAGACGGCCCGCCGCTCCTGGAGCGCATCCACTGCCGTGGTATGGCTGGCCATGGCCCGGCGGGCCCATGCCCGGTGTACGCGTGAAGCGTTCATGGGTTGATCGAACCAACGCCGTACGTCGACTGTCAGACCATGCCCTTCCATATAGTTAAAGAGAGCGGTACGCAATCCGGCGCCGAGCCATTCCGGATGATCTCCTCGCGGGTCGCAGTGGCGCAGATCATTCTCAGCGAAACCTTCG
Source organism: Nitrospiraceae bacterium (assembly GCA_040510255.1). GTDB lineage: Bacteria > Nitrospirota > Nitrospiria > Nitrospirales > Nitrospiraceae > DASSBQ01. The sequence goes on from JBEVJJ010000278.1 coordinate 12,544, forward strand.
AACACTGGTCCGGTAATGGTGATGCCGTGTTGCTCAGGGGCAAGACCGATAGGACTGTGCGCCGTGGCGGTAAACTTGTGCCAGAATGCCGATTGCAAGAGACCGCAAGCGAATAACTGTCTGACTCGTTCAAGACTATCGATGGTTTCCTCCACGGTCTCACCCGGGCATCCATACATGAGATAGGCATGCACAAGGATGCCGGCATCCCGAAGTGAGGCCGCGACACGCGCAGTTTGATCGACGGTAATACCCTTTTTCATTGCCGTCAGAAGACGATCGGAGGCGGCCTCGAGGCCTGCCGACATGGCGATACAGCCGGAAGCTGCCAACAGGCGGCATAAGTCAGGGGTGAACGCATCTTCAAACCGGATATTGCCCCACCAGGAGATGGAAACCTCCCGTTCGAGCAGTGCCAGAGCCATCGTTTTCAGCCCGGCTGGTGGAGCGGCCTCATCCACAAAGTGAAAACCTCGTCGTCCGGTCTCCTTGATCAGCGACTCGATGCGATCAACCAGAATGGCGCTTGGTGTCGCGTCATACCGCTGGATGTAATCCAGTTCGACATCGCAGAACGTGCACTGTTTCCAATAGCAGCCGTGCGCCACGGTCAATTTGTTCCAGTGACCGTCAGACCAGAGCCGATGCATGGGATTCGCCGTGTCGAGAATCGAGAGATATTGTCCAAGCGGCAGGTCATCATAGGTGGGCGTGCCCAGTTGGCTCATCGAGAGATCGGGCTCCCGGCATCCGTTTCGAAACGATACGCGGTCCTGCCTACGAAGGAATGTCCGACAGAGGAATTCTTCTTCGCGCGCGCCGTCAAGGTATTCCAGGAGGGCAAGGAGAGGCCGTTCTCCGTCGTCGAGCGCCACATAATCGATGAAATCAAACACGCGCGGATCGCGCAAGCGTCGAAGTTCGGTGTTGACATACCCCCCTCCGAGAACGATGCGGATGTCTGGTCGGCGACTCTTCAGTGATTGGGCGATTCGAAAGGCGCCAAACAGATTTCCGGGAAACGGCACCGTCAGTCCTACGAGGCCGGGATCGACTCGGTCGACATGCCGCCACAGCATCTCCAACAGCAGTTTGTCGGTCAACGACAGCGGCTGCTCCAAGGCCTCCTCTATCATGCGAAACGAGGAGGCGGATCGCGCGACATCTTCAGCATAGCGATTCAAGGCAAAATGCGGCGTGATGGTTTGTTGAATCAGATCCATCAAATCTTCCAGGTAGAGGGTAGCGCGGTATCGCGCGCGATCGGAATCGGCCATGCGCAGGTCAGGTGAACCCCTTTGCCCAACGGCGGCCACAAAGCGAGGACCCTCCGGCAGAAATCCTTGCCGTGCGATGTGTGGACCGAGCATGGGATCGCGCCCTTGTAGAAACCTCACGACAGGTTCGATCGTCGTGAGGTAAGCATGGCGAAGCGCGAGCATCTGGCGGGCTTCACCCGGTAATGCGTCCCGCTTTTCCTGTAGACTGTCGAAAACCTTGGCGAGTCCGGAACGCGAGAACAAGGCGAGCATCATCTCGATCCCTAGGTCAGCCTGAGATCCGGCATATCCCCGGGAACGCAAGAAACCTGTCAGATAGGCCGTGGACGGGTAGGGAGTATTGAGTTGGGTGAGGGGTGGGATGAGGAGGAGCACGGATGGCAAGGCCATGCAGGGAAATAGCATACTGCGCAGCCCGACTGCCACCAGTTGGTCTGTCAACGAGATGCAGGTCATCCATCGGCTGCATAGATCAGTTATGACATCAACATAAGTCTAAGAAGTGTCAGCTACTTAAATGATTTATATAAAGTAAGTGTAGAATTAGTAAGAGACTACTGACCCCTGGGTTGCTCATCTGCTGTTCAATGGCCTGCGATCGAAGCCACAGGTCAAAAATCTCCGACGGGGAATTGTCGGAAATGGCTGGTCGTTGCGCGAATATGAACCTGGACCTCTCATTCGGCAAGTCCTCCCTATCACGGAGGAGATGCTTACGAATGGTGTCAGCCGGTTTCACTGTTTGTTCGCAACAGATGCCCTGCGTCTTCCTGCGTTCAGGTCACAAGTAACGGTGCCAGGATGGATGAAAGGAATGGGTGTTGGGCTGAGCTGTGTGCGTCTCAACGGGACGGATGATTGAAGCGATTGAAGTTCCGGAGCGGGAAGCGTACCTTTATTTTGAAGTCTTGAACAGTCGGCCCTTGCAACGCAAACGACCGGGAAAGGGTGATTGATGGGTATTCGAGATGACGCGTCGAACCAGTCTGATCCAAAGGGTGCGCCGATTAGCCGCCGGCAGGCGTTGAGGGGGTTCGGAATTTTAAGCGCCTCCTGGATCCTGGCAGAAATGAGCCGCTGGTTTCATTCTGTCGGTGATGTGCTAGCCTCCGGTGATCGGACACAGGCGACGATGGTCCCTCAACGACCGCTGGGAAAGACCGGCGTCTCAGTACCGATACTCGGTCTCGGTGGCGGGCATCTGATCAGAAAGAGTGATGAAGAAGGCGTGCGGATTGTCCACGAAGCAATCGAGTCAGGGCTGACGTTCATGGATAATGCCTGGGATTATGCAAATAATCGCAGCGAAGAAGTTATGGGCAAAGCCCTCGCAGGGAAACGGCAACAGGTATTCCTGATGACTAAGATGTGCACGCATGGAAGGGGAAAGAAAGTCGGTCTGTTGCATCTCGAACAATCACTTCGCCGGCTGGGGACGGATTATCTCGATCTGTGGCAGATTCATGAAGTCGGTTGCACCGATGATGCGGATCGGATTTTTCAACCGGGAGGGGCAGCCGAGGCGCTCATGGAAGCCAAGCGACAGGGCAAGGTCCGATTTATCGGCTTTACGGGCCACACCGATCCCTCAGTTCATTTGAGCATTCTCGCCCATCATTTCCCGTTTGACACCTGTCAGTTGCCGTTGAATGTCTTTGATGCCGGTTTTCGCAGTTTTGAACGGCAGGTCCTTCCAGAACTGCACCGTCAAGGGATTGCCCCGATTGCGATGAAATCACTTTGTGGAAACGGCACCCCCGTTTCCACAGGGGTCATTTCTGTGGAAGAAGCGATCCGGTATACCCTGTCCTTACCGGTGGCCACGCTGGTGAGCGGAATAGATTCGATTCAGGTGTTGCGACAGAACCTGCATATCGCTCAGAGTTTTGTCCCTATGACCGTGGCGGAGATGGAATCCTTGCGGCAACGGGTCGTCACCAAGGCGGAGCAAGGAACATTTGAGGTCTATAAGACGCGGACCTTGTGGTCTTGTGACAAGGAGGCGGCGGATCAACGGTTCGGAAAACTGGAACGCTCCTAGGTGACGGCAAAAGGAACATTGGTGTCCATTCTGAGGCCGGTGATAGACAAGGCATGTGCGGCCTGCGGATCGCCCAAGAAGCGCGTGCTCCTGACTATTATGGCGTGCGTTGCGCTTCCCGTGGTTTCTGTTCATGGTCTTGAGGAACACAAGATCGTCGATCTTACACACGCGCTCGACGAATCCACCATTGCCTGGCCCACCACTCGTCCCTTTCATCGTGAACAGACAGCGTGGGGAGTCACACCAGCCGGTTATTGGTATGCATCAGGAGATGTCGTCACATCAGAACATGCGGGTACCCACATCGATGCTCCGGTACACTTCGCACAAGGGCAAACGTCGGTTGATGACATTGCACTCGACCGTCTGATCGGTCCGGCCGTCGTCGTCGATGTACGGGTTCCCTGTGCGCAACAATCCGACTATCGCCTCAGTGTGGAGGACCTGCATTCCTGGGAACTTCGGTACG
>JBEVJJ010000279.1:0-10757 GCA_040510255.1 Nitrospiraceae bacterium
CAAAAGCTGGAGACCAGATTTGCCAGAATGGAGGAGGCCCAAGCTGCCCAGGCTGCGGCTCTGAAGTCGGATTTGGCGTCGGCTGATGCGATGCGTCAGAACAAGAGCGCCAAGTCGACCCTTCCTCTCGAACCCGCGCCCATGGTCCCGGGTGTACCCTCGATCACGCCGACGTCGGCATTTAACTTGGCCTATAACGACTACCTCAACGGCAAATATGACTTGGCGGTGACCGGCTTCCAGCGGTTCATCAAAGATTTTCCTTCGACATCCCTCACCCCAAATGCGCATTATTGGCTGGGCGAATCCTTTTACGCGCAAAAGGACTATGTGCGGGCCATGCAATCGTTTGAGCATGTGGTGAGCGAATTCCCGGGCAATGAAAAGGTACCGGCAGCATTGTTCAAACTCGGGCTGTCCGCGGCAGAAACGGGGGATTCGTCGCGATCCCGAAAATATTTCAAACGGGTGATTGAAGAATACTCCACGTCGGATGAAGCGAAGTTGGCCAAAGCCAAGATGGCCGAGATTCGATGACCCTGCGTCCTTCCGTACCGCCCATTTCTCTGCCCTTCCTATGCTAGGCCTCGTCAAACAGTGGAGCCGGCCGAAGCGATGAGCCTCCACCACGCCCTTGGAAAGGTCCATGTGTTGACGCCGGCGGTTATCGGGCGGATCGCGGCCGGCGAGGTTATCGAGCGACCGGCGGCGGTCGTCAAGGAATTGATCGAGAACAGTTTAGACGCCGGCAGCACCAGCATCACGATCGACATCAAGGACGGCGGCCTCACATGCATTCGGGTGATCGATAACGGAGAAGGCATGATTAGGCCGGATGTCATGCTGGCATTCGAACGGCACGCGACCAGCAAACTTCAGACTGATACCGAATTGGATGCCATCCAAACACTCGGATTTCGGGGTGAGGCCTTGCCGAGTATCGCAGCCGTTTCTCGAGTGCAAGTGACCACGTCGGCGCGAGGGGATACCACGGGTACGTACGTCTCAATCGCGGGCGGTCACATGAACAAGGTGGATACGGTGGCGGCTGCCCCGGGTACCCGGATTGAAGTAGCCGACCTCTTTTTCAACATGCCCGCGCGCAAGAAATTTCTGAAGTCCCCGACGACGGAGTTCTCTCATATCAGTCACACGATCCACCAGGCCTGCCTTGCCTGGCCGCAGGTGCACTTTCGCCTGATTCACAACGGCTATGAGATAGTGAATTGCGCTGCAGTGTCCCGGCAGCGCGATCGCGTGCTGCAAATTTACCGTGAAGCATTTGTGGAACGAACATTGGAAGTCCAAGCGGAGGAAAAAGGACTCGGTATTAAGGGATTTATCGTCGATCCAGTGAGAGCTCGGGCAACCAAGGCTCCGCAAGATCTCTTCGTCAATCGGCGACCGATCAAAAATGCCACGGTGTTCCACGCGCTTTCCGACGGGTATCGCGCCTTGCTGGCAAAGGGGCATCATCCGGTATTCGTGCTCTTTCTGGATGTCAACAGCCGGGGGATTGATGTGAATGTGCATCCGACCAAACGGGAAATCAGGTTTTCTGACTCCGAAACGGTTCATCGTGCGGTCCGTTCAGCGGTGCGGGATACGTTGGGCCGCTCGCCCGCGGGCATGCGGGGCGGGTATCCTTATCCGGATCAGCAAGCCGACGATTGCCATGCCGAGACGAACCCTTCCGTGCGTGGCCCAGTGGTCGAACCTGGCGAACATCTCGCCAAGGGCAAGGAATCCCAGGTGAGCGGAGACTGGGCGCCAGTCGACGGACAAACCTCCATGATTCGAGAGGTACCACAACCCTATTCCCCTATGGTGCAGGCCGACGTCATCCCATTCGGGCAAATGAGCCGGACGTTCCTCATCGCACAGGTGGGGGCTGAACTCCATGTGGTGGATCAGCATACGGCCCATGAACGGGTGCTTTTCGAACGTCTGTGGAGAAGTTGGCGCGATCGTCTGCTGGTTTCGCAGCCGCTGCTGTTACCCGAACCATTTGAATTGTCCGGTCGGAAGGCGCATCTGTTGCGCCACCACATCGATGACTTGGAGCAGGTGGGATTGTCGGTCGAACCATTTGGCTCGTCCTCATTCCTGATCCGAGCAGTGCCCCTGTCATTGACGCATGCCGACGCTGAAGCGGTCGTTCAGGATCTCATCGAGGATCTTGATCAATGGGCATCCCTCTCTTCTTTGGAGGAAAGGGTCAAGCCGATCCTCGCCTCATTGGCTTGTCATGGCGCGGTGCGGGCAGGCCGACTCATGGCGCAGCCGGAAATCAAACAGTTGATCGAAGACTGGGTTCAAGAAGGACGGATCATGACATGTCCCCACGGTCGTCGTGTGGCATTTCGTCTTTCAGCCGACGAGCTAGCACGGATGTTCAATCGGACCTAACAGGATGCTGAAAAAGTCACTGATCACACCCGCGATCACACCCGCCCGACTCAGATGCGCCAAGACGCACCTTTCATCAGGCGTCGTCCTCGCATCGTTCAGAAGACACTGGGCGCTCACTGGACACGGCCCGCTCACATCTCGTGGGCGTGCACAGTCGTGTCGTCACTTATTCGTGACGACGTGCACCTCGCGCCCGTGCGCAGACGAGAGGCGACTTTCTTCGTCGCCTCGCGCACCTCAACGTACTTCATGGGAAAAGCGCCTGTCTCGGCAGGTTCGGGGCGGGTGGGTGAGAATGACGGCCTTTTTGAGCATCCTGCAGGATCGTATCCTATGGTGGCGACGGACGTGCGGAGTATCGAGCTTTAGGGGCACCGACATAGTTTTTCTGCAGCCTGCTGGGTCTATCCCCACTATCGTCTCATGACTCCATTATCCGATCAGATCATTGCGTGGAGACCCCTGATTGTCTTGGTTGGTCCCACCGCCGTTGGAAAAAGCAGTGTCGCCATCGCCATCGCGCGGGCGCTTGATACAGATGTCCTTACGGCTGACTCCCGGCAAGTCTATCGCGGGATGAATATTGCCACGGATAAACCTTCTCGCGCTCAGCAACAAGGTGTGTCGCATCGGCTCATTGATCTTGTGGACCCGGATCAGGCTTTTAATACAGGGGTGTATCGAGAGCAGGCAATACTGGAAATCAACCGCCTCTATGCCGAACGCCGGCTTCCATTTGTCGTCGGAGGAACCGGTCTCTACGTTCGAACGTTGGTTCGTGGCTTGTGCGATGCGCCACAGGCGCAACCAGACTTTCGTGATCAATTGCTCGGCGAAGCGCGGCTGCGAGAGAAGGGTTACTTACATCAAGAATTGAGCCGGGTGGATCCGGAATCGGCGCAACGGCTTCACCCCAATGATGAAATGAAGATCGTGCGCGCACTCGAAGTCCACCATGTGTCCGGCAAACGTCTGTCCGATCTCCAGCGCGAGCACCGATTCGCAGGTGAATCGTTTACGCCGCTTTTGCTGGGGCTCAATCGTGACCGGGACGCATTGTATGGCCGGATCGAACAGCGTGTGGACACGTTTTTCACGAACGGCCTGTTGGACGAAACCAGGACGCTGCTGGCACAGGGGTATCATCGCGACCTCGGTTCGATGAAGGGGCTCGGATATCAACAAGTCGCCGCGTATCTAGCGGGGGAATGCAGTTATTCGGAGGCGGTGCACAGGCTCAAGCGCGATACACGACGCTTCGCTAAACGACAATTGACATGGTTCCGAAAGGAACAGGGAATTAGATGGGTCGTACTGGACGATCAAGATACGCCTGAAAGCGCGGCAAACAGACTGCTCGTCCATATCAATAGATTTCTCGCTGATCTTCGTGAAGGGACGGTCACCAACCAGCACGAGTCGCAAGCGGCGGTTGGATGACCACACGATCTCAGCGGAAAGCGGCAAGAATCGGGATTATCGGGGGTAGCGGCCTGTATGACATCGAGGGAATGGACGGTGTCCGTGAGGTTCGCATGCGAACGCCGTTCGGTTCCCCGTCTGACGTGATCAAATTGGGACGGATGGACGGGATTCCAGTGGCGTTCCTGTCGCGACATGGTCGCGGGCATCGCGTGAATCCGACCGCCATCAACTACCGTGCGAATCTCTACGCGTTCAAACAGTTAGATGTGCGGCGGGTGATCTCGGTGAGTGCGGTGGGCAGCATGAAGGAATCGGTTCGTCCAGGCGATGTGCTCATTCCGGATCAGTTTGTCGATCTGACCAAGCGTCGGGTCTCCACGTTTTTTGATGATGGTGTCGTAGCCCACGTGGCCTTTGGGAAACCGGTTTGCGACAGCCTTGGGGATGATCTCGCCCGCGCCGCGCAGATGTCTGGTGCGACATTGCATCGAGGTGGGATCTACGTGTGCATCGAAGGACCGCAGTTTTCTACGAAGGCTGAATCGCAGTTGTATCGCCGGTGGGGCGTCGACGTGATCGGCATGACGAACATGCCGGAAGCCAAACTCGCGCGGGAGGCAGAGTTGTGTTATGCCACCATGGCTCTGGCTACCGACTATGACTGTTGGCACGAAACGGAGGAGGCGGTGACAGTGGAGGCCATCCTCGCGACGCTGCACCAGAACGTGGCTCTGGCCAAACGGATCCTGCGCGCGGTGATTCCAGCGGTCGCGGCCACACAATCATGTGTGTGCAATGAGGCTCTTAGGAACGCCATTGTCACGCCCGCCTCGCATATTTCGGCGTCAACCAGGCGACGGGTCGGATTATTGATCGAACGCTATATCCGGAATACAAAGAAGGAGCAGTAGTCTATGGGCAAGTTACTGGTGGTAGGATCCGTGGCCCTTGATACGGTCAAGACACCCTTCGGCGAAGTGACCGAGGTGCTTGGTGGGTCCGCAACGTATTTCTCCACAGCAGCCAGCTATTTTACGAGTGTCGATCTCATCGCGGTGGTGGGACAGGATTTTCCGGATCAGCACGTGAATTTTCTCAAGGGTCGCGGCATTGATTTGGCTGGGCTCGAGCGCCGGCCCGGCTCGACCTTCCGGTGGAAGGGCGAGTACTCACATCAACTGAATGAAGCCCATACGCTGGATACCAGATTGAACGTGTTCGAAACGTTCCGTCCGAAAATTCCAGAGCAATATCGTTCCCCGGAAGTGCTGTTTCTGGGCAACATCGATCCAGAACTGCAGCACGATGTGTTGCAACAGGTGAAGCGTCCTTCGCTGGTGGCTTGCGACACGATGAATTTTTGGATCAACGGCAAGCAGAACGCCTTGTGGAGAGTGCTGGCAGGCATCGATGTCCTGATCATCAATGATGGGGAAGCGCGGGCGCTCGGCAATGATCCCAATCTGGTGAAGGTTGCCAAGAAGATCTTGTCGCAAGGACCGAAGTCCCTTATCGTGAAGCGAGGAGAATACGGAGTGCTGCTTTTCACCGGCGAGCATGTGTTCGGCGCTCCTGCCTATCCTCTGGAAGAAGTCCGGGATCCGACGGGGGCCGGTGACACCTTCGCAGGCGGCTTCTTGGGCTACCTGGCAGCCACAGGGAATCGCTCGCCCGCGGCCATGCGCCAAGCAATCATCTTCGGCAGCGTGATGGCCTCGTTTACAGTAGAAGCCTTTAGTCTTGACCGTTTGAAGAACCTGGATTACAAAGAAATAGAAGAGCGATTCCGATCATTTAAGCGATTGACGCACTTTGACGATATTCACTAAGAGCAGAGAGGTGGGACAATGGAAGAAGAAGTAAGAGTAAGAGGAATAGTCGGCACATCTTCTTCCAGCCTGATGCTGATGTGCATGATCACGACTGCTCTCCTATCTGGCTGTGCCAATGAAGACAACATGCGCAAATCCAAAGGGCATTATCAAGAAGCGGTGGCGAGCCTTGGATCCGATCAACAACAGGCGTACGTCTCGTTTCAAAAGGCCGTCAAGCTCAATCCTGAAAATAAAGAAGCTCATTACGGCCTGGGGCATGTCTATTCCATGCAAGGTAAGTTCAAGCACGCCGAGGAGGAGTTCCGGGAGGCTATCCGTATTGATTCCGACTATTCCGAGGCTCACACCTATTTGGGGCAGGTGCTTGTGAGTCAGGAAAGATGGAAGGAGGCCATTGCGTCGTTCCGGCACGCGTTGAGCAACCCGATTTATGCGACACCCGATTTGGCACGGTTCCATCTGGGCCGTGCATTACTTCACGAAGGCGATCCTAGCGGGGCGGTGGAGGTGTTGGAAGACGCGTTGACGGTCATCCCGCCGAATGTTCCTCCGGCCAGGGTTCAGTTGGAGCTCGGCCGGGCGTATCACCAGCTAGGCCTCGAAGGCCGCGCTCGGGAAGCTCTATCAAAGGCTTCCACCCTCGACAAAGGCGGGGAATACGCCACGGCAGCGAATGACCTTCTTGCCCGCATTAAACCATAGGCGACCACCATGGAATCTGTAGGCGAGTTTTTTCGACAAGTCCGTGAGACGAAGGGCCTGACGCTGGATGAGGTGGCGTCCAAAACCAGGATCCGCTCGGATTTTGTGCAAGCCCTCGAAGAAGGCAATTTTGCCAAGTTGCCGGATCAAGTATTTGCCCGCGGGTTTGTCCGATCCTATGCCCGCTCCCTGGGATTGGACGAGGAAGACGCCATCCATCGGTTCACTCAGTCTGCCGGCGCCTTCTATGAGAAGCAGGGAGAACGGGAGCGACTTCGCCAGCGTCAGGTCGAGGAGGACCGACGACGGAAGGCGAATCGAAAAGCCGTTGGAATCGTGATTGTGATCGCGATTTTCACGCTGGTGTTTCTTCTCAGCCGTGAGCAATCCTCGGTGGTGATGCGCCGGCCCTCGCCTGATGCTCCGCCTCAAAGCAAAAGATCCGTACCGGTTGCAAAAGAGACACACGATCCTCCGCCACGACCGGAGCCTGATCGTTCAGTTCCCGTCACGAGCGTGAAGCCACCGGAGCCACCCCTCATCACTACGAAGCCGTTGACGGAAAAACCGCCATTGGCTTCTCCGGTCGCGCGATCGAATCAGGTGGCTGACCCACCGGCCGTTCAAGCCGTTCAGCCGGCTCCGTCGACGCAGGTATCGGAAGGACCATTGGCAGGATTGTCCGTCGACGGGCCCATAGGATCCGATGGCCCCCTCGTGCTCGACCTTGAAGCAACCGAACTCAGCTGGGTGGTGGTTCAAATTGATGCCGGCAGTCATCAGGAGGCCTTGTTGCGACCAGGAGAAAAGGCTCAATGGAAGGCGCAGGACCAGTTCACCATTACGCTGGGCAATGCCGGTGGTGTCCATGCAGAACTGAATGGGAAGCCACAGAAAGCATTCGGTCCCAGTGGAAAGGTTGTCCGAGATGTCGTATTAAAGCGCTGACCTCTCTCCGACTGTTCAGTAACTCTCCCGCCAAGATCCGTCGAACCATAGCAAACTTTCGTGACCGGTGGCGCCGTGGTCCTTACCTGGGGCGATGAGGAGTCCTTTGAGGCGCAAAGGTGTCTCGAACCAGGACTGGGCCACGGAGCAGACGTTGTGGAGCCGGCAATAATCCTTGAAAATAGCTGGCACATGGGTTCCCCATCCTGGCACGAGGTTTGAGTGACCTCATGCGCTCAATGGGGGAACGCGGAACCCGCGAAAGCTTAGTCAAGCGAAAGATGTCACGCGTTCTCGTGTGAGATCGTTCCGATGGGCTATCACCTTGACAAAGCTGAAAAACGATTGCTATAGTTCGGGCGCTTTTTCCGTATGCTTCGTTTATTTGGATTTGACCTTGTAAGTAGTCATGTTTTTTCCACGCAGTTGGTTCAACACAAAGGAGGAGTGTAATGGGGTATCTTTCTAAGTCTTTGGGAGTGTGCGCAGCCCTGCTGATGCTCTCTGCGACGGTGGCCGGAGCAGAAGAAAAAGATCCGTTGAAATCCCGGGTTCCACCGGATCAGATGGCAGATGCAAAGGCGATGAAGAATCCGGTCGCGTCGACACCGGAAAACAACGCCAAGGGTAAGGCCTTGTTCGAGGGTAAGGGGACTTGTTTCAATTGTCATGGTAAGGAAGGGAAGGGGGATGGTCCTGCCGGCGCAATTTTGAATCCAAGCCCGAGAAATTTTACCAACTGCAAATTCCATAAGAAGCGGAAGGATGGAGAGCTTTTCTGGGTCATCAAGAACGGCAGCCCTGGAACGGGAATGGTGTCCCTGGTTCCTGCCGCGATTACCGAGGAAGAAGCTTGGATCATCATCAACTACGAGCGTACTTTTTGCAAAGAGACTGAATAACCAGGCGCGCACGTTTGTCCGGGCACGAGGGCGGGGAGGGTTTCCTCTCCGCCTTTTTTTTGTGGTTGAAGTGGCTTGAAACGGCCAGTTCTACTGTATCCACGTATCTTTCATGGGCTCTCCCTACCGATCACATCACCACCCCACCACCGGCATGGATGTTCTGCCCTGTCAGCCAACGAGCCTCATCGCTGACCACGAATGCGACGACTTCCGCAATCTCCTGGGCTGTACCCACTCTTTTTAATGGAGACATTTGTGCTCCGATCTCGCGAAATGCATCAGGCAGCATCTCCGTTTCGGTAAATCCCGGCGATACGGTGTTGACCGTGACGCGTTTGGCCGCCAACTCATGGGCCAAGCCTTTGGTGAACTGTTCCAGGGCGCCTTTACTCCCTAGATAGACCGTCACACCGGAAAAGCCCATATGTGTCCCATCCGTCGAGATGTTCACGATCCGCCCTCCGTCTTCGATCACTTTCGCCGCTTCTTGCATAGCGAAATACGACCCCTTGGCGTTCAAGGCAAAAACTTCGTCGAATTCCTGTTCGGTCGTTTCGACCAACGGCTTAAAGAGAGCCATCCCGGCATTGTTCACCAAGATGTCGAATCGACCAAACCGCTGAACCGTTTCCCCGACCACACGGCGGACATCAGACACCTTGCTCATGTCCGCCTGAATCGCTACGGCCTTGCCACCGATTGCCTCGATCCCTGCAACCACTGCCTTGGCCTTGTCCGCGCTCTTGCCGTAGTTCACGATCACCATCGCATCGTCCTGTGCCAACCGCTCAGCGATGGCGCGGCCGATACCACGTGATCCGCCGGTGACGAGAGCGACTTTTCCTGAAAGCGTCTTGGACATGATCTTCTCTCCCCTTTCTTTTCAATAGATGGAAACCATTTGTGCCACCTCCGACTCGAGTCATAGTGTTTGTGTACGACAACGTTTCAGCGGCTCCACTTACTCACGCGACTCGGTTGAAGTCGCGTGACCTATTGCCGGCATTACTATTCGCAGCCGACCGGCTTGGCGCAACAAGAATCCAACCTGGCTGCGAAGATTCATGATCCCCTTCATCTTTCGTCCGGTCCATCCCAAGATGCCGCCACTCTACGAACCACCGTATTGAGAGCATAAGAAAGCCGGCGATGCCGAGAGCAAGAGACCAGAAGGCCAGATAGAGAGCCAGCAGAAGGGTGGCGACATCCGTCTGTCCGAACGTCTGGTGTGCCAGAAGTTCGAGTCCGAGACTGATGAAGAGCAATCCTCCGACGGCGACGGCAAGCCATCCGATCCGTCGGGATTCTTCCTTGCTTGTATCTCGTTGGGTCCCCATAGAATTACCTTCTCGTCATTAGCTGTGAACTGCTCATGCTCGAAGCCCGCAGGACGGGACCTTCACCCGGCGCTCTTTCTGCATCCCTTCCAAGGCAAAGGAGAACCAGTAGAAGGAACCCGGGCATTAGATATGACAAGAATACCAAGATCCAAGACATGGCGTTGATTCAATTCCTACGTTCATCAAAACTCCGAGTCTCTTCACGTCACAAGCTTTCGCATAGGCCGTTCCAGACCGCGGAACGAAAGGGCAGACTCAACGTAAGTGCCAGTGAGAAGAGGGATTGTGGCGACCGACCGTCTCCTTAAGGGAGAACTGCTGATGGGCACGACGAAATATTCCGTGCCGACGGAACGGCACGGTGCCGAAGGGTCGGCGCAAGCCGGAACTACAGTGAGCAAGGTTTGCAATCGTGGTTCGTATCTCGTCGTCCGCTCGCAAGTACTTCACGAGATACGCTTCACGAGTTATGATGGCGGGAGTACCAAGTTCAGGATCTTGAATTGGCGTGTCGCCCGTTTCATCCCGAGCTTAGCGGCTCACCGGCTGGACTGCCGATGACCCAGTTGCTTGCCTGAAGTGCCCGCACAATGTGCTCGCGTTTCGCCGCCTGTCGAATTCGGCTATGTCTCCTGAGTACGGCGAAAGGGACGACTCGCTCCCCTTGCGACTCACCGTGTGCCTGCGACGGATCGACGGCACACGGGCACGATCGTGCGTACGCATCATTCGGTGCCTGCAGCCACCGAAAAACTATAAGCCCTGGCAAGAAAGGATGAGCGAACTTTGTGTTTTCTAACTCTGCGCCTAGGGCACTTGGGAATTTCAAGTGCGTATTTGGTGTCGTCCATGACATCAAGCATGACACGAACCCATCGAAAAAGGGTGCGCCCGGCAGGACTTGAACCTGCGACCTGCGGGTTCGAGGAATCCACTGCTTAGAGGATGCTGCTGACTGAGTGAAGTGCCGGCACGCTACGGATATTGCGAGGAAGTCAGGACGGACGGTTTTGTCAGAACGAGGTCTGCCAATCGGTCTGTCACGCGAAGCGGCGGAATAATTTGTGGGCGCTGATCCTGATGCAGGGTGGTTCTCGCGATCGAGGGGACCTCTTGATTGACGTACACGGTAAGCTCTCCCAGAGTGACCTCTCCGTTTCGATTGGTGTCGGCCTCCCCGCGAAGGCCTC
>JBEVJJ010000280.1:0-3053 GCA_040510255.1 Nitrospiraceae bacterium
CGTGGCACAGCTCGCCGGAGTTTCCACGGCTACCGTCAGCCGCGTTCTGGCGAACCCGAATCAGGTGCGTCCAAAGACGCACAAGGTGGTGATGGAGGCTGTGCGCAGTAGTGGTTACACGCCCAACAGCACCGCCCGGAATCTCCGCACAAGGCGGACCATGAACGTGCTGGTCGTCGCGCCGAGGCTCACCAATCCCGTTTTCGCTCAAGTCCTGCGAGGAGTGGACGACGAGCTGACCCAGAGCGGGTACGGAATTATTGTTGCCAATCTGGACAATCGAACGGAGCGGGAGGTGCGCTATGTCGATCTCGTGCTCTCACGCCAAGTGGATGGCGTCCTTCTGATGAATGGACGTATTCCACAAAACAGCAAGCGCAGCATGGCGGATGCCGGACTGCCCATGGTGGCCATGTGCTCGGCCATTCCAGGTGGCGTCATTCCCAACATCATCGTTCAGGATCGAGAGGCGTCCCGTACAGCAGCGGAGTATCTGGGGCAGCTTGGCCATCGTAGCTTCGGCTACATCTCGGGCCTCCCCGGGACCTACATCGAAACGGAGCGATTCAACGGCTTTCTTGATGGCCTTGCATCAATCGGTTCCAGCGACAAAGTCGTGCGCTGGGAGGGGCCTTTCATGTTCTCGACCGGCGTCAGTGCGGCTGAGGCGTTCCTGCGCATGAAGAAACGGCCGACCGGAATCTTCGCAGCCTGTGACGAGAGCGCGATCGGCTTCATCAAGACGGTCAGGTCCTCCGGTATCCGCGTGCCGGATGATGTGTCCGTGATCGGATTCGATGGCATTGAGTTTGCCAGTTACACCGAGCCGACACTCACGACATTCCAGCAGCCTTTGCATGAGATCGGCCGCACCGGCGCTCTCACCCTTTTGAAGATGATCCAAGGAGAGAAAGGCCCGAAGAACCAGGATGTCCGCTTGCCATTACAGTTGCTGGAACGAGGTACAACTGCCTCGGCGCCGGCAAAGACTCGCGGATGATGCTGCCTCACGTAAAAATTTCATAAGAACAGGAAACGCCCCATGACGACCATTCGAAATCCCATCCTGCGCGGGTTTAATCCTGATCCCGCCTTCTGCAGGGCAGGCGACGATTGCTACATCGCAACCTCGACCTTCGAGTGGTATCCCGGCGTCCAGATCCATCACTCGCGCGATCTCGTGAACTGGCGCATGATCTGCCGTCCGCTTGATCGCGCGTCCCAGCTCGACATGCGCGGCAATCCTGACAGCTGCGGGGTATGGGCGCCGGCCCTGAGCTATGCGGACGGCATGTTCTGGCTGATCTATACGGACGTGAAGCGGCGCCTCGGAAACTTCAAGGACACGCACAACTACCTTGTAACGGCACCTTCCATCGAGGGGCCGTGGTCCGACCCGATCTACATGAACTCGTCAGGCTTTGATCCATCGCTGTTTCACGATGATGATGGGCGCAAATGGTTCGTCAACATGCTTTGGGATCATCGTAAGCGTCGAAGCTCCTTCGATGGCATTCTCCTGCAGGAATACTCGCCCCAAGAGCGTCGCCTCGTCGGTCCCATCAAGAACATCTTCAAGGGCAGCCCTCTTGGGCTGGTCGAGGGGCCGCATCTGTGGAAGCGAAACGGCTGGTACTACCTCACGGTGGCTGAGGGTGGCACATCCTATAACCACGCCGTCACGATGGCGCGCTCCAGAACAATTGACGGGCCATATGAGCTGCACCCGAACACTCATCTTCTGACGAGCAAGGATGCACCGGATGCCCCGCTTCAGAGGGCAGGGCACGGCTTCTATGTGGAGACATCTACCGGCGAGGTCTACCACACCCATCTTTGCAGTCGCCCTCTGCCTGGATCGAGACGCTCGCCATTGGGTCGGGAAACAGCAATCCAACGAGTGATCTGGAAAGACGACGAATGGCTCTACCTTGCCCATGGCGGGCAGATTCCGGCTATTGAGGTTCAAGGCCCCGATCTCCCGTCGCACCCGTTCCCACCTGAATCCGAGCGCCACGATTTCAACGATGAAAGTCTCCCATCCGAGTTTCAGTGGCTGCGCACGCCCGAATGGGAGCGGTTGTTCTCTTTGAGCGCCAAACCGGGGCATCTCCGGCTTTACGGGCGCGAGTCCGTCGGGAGTTGGTTCGAACAGGCGCTGGTCGCCCGGCGGCAGACGGAATGGAGCTATTCGGCCGAAACCGTGTTGGATTTCAATCCGGAGTCCTATCAACAGCTTGCCGGCCTGATTTGCTATTATGACCGTGCGCGCTTCCACTATCTCGCCGTGTCCGCTGACGACGAGGGAAAGCGGGTGCTCCAAGTCATCTCATGCTTGGGAGACTACCCGGATTCCTTGATGACATATGCTCTCGACAGCGATCTGCTTCTGTCGGCTGATGGTCCAGTTCATCTCGGCGTCGATGTGCATCTGGCGGATCTTCAGTTTAGATGGTCTACCGACGGAATAAATTGGAAACCTGTCGGTCCTGTTCTCGATGCGGGCATTCTGTCCGACGAGGCAGGGCTGGGTGCTCACGGCTCGTTTACCGGTGCGTTCGTTGGAATGGCAGCGCACGATCTGTCGGGGCGCGCTCTACCGGCGGATTTCGATTTCTTCGTTTTCCGCGCAGCCGAAGGCAGTGAGTAACCGAGCGAGTGCAGGTCGCATCACGGTTAGGTTCAAGAATGCTTGCGCCGCTCATCGACACATACTCTAGGGAGGACAAAATGCAGCCGGTTCGTTGGGGAGTATTGAGCACGGCCAGGATCGGAAGGACAAAGGTAGTTCCGGGAATGATGAAAAGTCCGCTTTGTGACATTGTCGCCGTCGCTTCGCGAAACGAGGCATCGGCGCAGGCCATGGCTCAAGAGCTTGGAATTCCGAAGGCTTACGGTTCATACGAGGCGTTGCTCGCAGATCCGGATATCGAAGCCATCTATAATCCGCTTCCCAATCACTTGCACGTCCCACTTACAATCATGGCGGCATGTGCTGGCAAGCACGTGTTATGCGAGAAGCCGATTGCGATCACGGCTCAGGAGGCGGAGCA
>JBEVJJ010000281.1:0-4416 GCA_040510255.1 Nitrospiraceae bacterium
TGCCGAACATGCCAAGAACTACCTGGCCATGGAACCCAGCTTCCCGCTGCCGGTCTATGCGCCGGAGGTCGTCGCAGAAGCGATTCTGCACTGCGCGGAGCATCCCACACGTGATGTATACGTGGGAGGCGGCGCAAAGGTCATGGCCATGATGGGAAACCTGCTTCCCCGGCTGACCGATAAGATGATGAAACTCCTCTTTGAAATGCAGTTGAGCGACCGACCTGAAGAAGATCGCACCAACAATAGCCTGTACGGTCCGACGAGCGGGCTCAAAGAACGCGGCGGCCGTGCTCCATACGTGTCAGAACGAAGCTTCTACACTCAAGCTTCGTTGCATCCGGTGCTGACTGGTGCGGCAATTGCCGCTACCGGACTGACCTTAGCCTCGTGGATCCTCCGGCGGACAGAGCAGGGACCGAAAGAGAGCGGCACGCACCCCTGGTATGAGGCTGATAGGCGCAGATGGTAAGGGACCGAGCTCGAAGCCTGGTGACAGCATGATTTCTACGGCGGCGGCATGGCTGGTCGCGGCAACGGCCGCGGCTTTTATTCCGGCGAGCGGATCGCACAGCGCCGAGCAGGAGGCCAAGTCGTCTGCGCAATCGTTTCTGCAGAAAGCTGCGGAGGGTCAGCAGGCGGAAATCGCGTTGGGACAGCTGGCCTCCGAGCGGGCAGGGGACCAGCAGGTCAAGCAGTTTGGAGCGCAGATGATCGAGGACCATCGAAAAACGAGTGCGGAGATTCAGCAGCTTGCGTCCAAGGAAGGCGTGGCACTTCCCACGGAATTGACGGGTCACCACAAGGAGAAGCAGGAGCAGTTCGCCCGATTGTCAGGAAGAGATTTCGACCGGGCCTATCTGGGCTACATGCTGCGCGATCATCGCAAGGATGTGAAGGAGTTCGAACGACACGTCAGGGCGATCACGAATCCTCCGGTTCAGCAATGGGCGGAGGGCACGCTGCCGCTGTTGAAGCAGCATCTCCGCCACGCGCAGCAGATCGCCAGCTCAATCGGCATCGACACGGAGGCACGGTCGTTCGCCGAACTCCGCTGACCGGCGTCACCGTGAGAAAGAAGACTATGAAATCGAACAGGGTTTGGCCACAAGTCCTCTGCATCACCGTTGGAATTGCGCTCGCATCATGGGCACTCGTCATGGATCACGCGGGTCTCGCCCAACCAACTCCTGAAGGGAAGAAGCAACAGGCGCAGGTCGGCACCCTCGAGGATACCAAGCGTAAGGGCTTCGAGGGCGTGGATTTTTCCCATGACGTGTTCGGCGCGCCACCCGGCCAGGATGCCCAAAAGAGTGCCGACGAGGTCATGAAGAAGGACGTCACCCAGAAGTCGGACGTTATGAAGCGCCAGCACAAGTTGTTGAACGACCGCTACGACCTCAGTTGTCGGACCGAAAAAGGCCTTACCATGACCAAGGGCAAGCCGCAACCGATCGGTCCGATCGTCAAACTCGGCTCCGGCATGACGTGGGAGCAGCTGGGCCAGCTCTCCGCCGATGACATCAAGAAGAAGGGGGCGTTCCCACCCGGCTTCGATCGGCTCCCGCATGTCAAGCAGGCTGTGGGCGGCCAGGTATTTCCTCAGGTCCAGATCAAGGACTTTCCGAGACTCGAACGATTCGACGTAGACTTTGATCTGCCGGAATGCCTGCTGCCGGAATTTCCTCCGCCGATTTTCCTCACGACCCATCCCGAACTCGGCGATGTCTCTCAGGGTGAGGTGCTCCACGCCGAGAACTTCGACCGGCTGTTCCGGGGACTGGTGACACCGGCGCAGCTGGACGGACTCCGCATGCTCGTGACGCAGTTCGCGCAGGAGGAGTTCAATGCAACCCATGACCGGAAAACCACCAAGCCCAGTTTGGGGGTGAGCTGCCTGGATTGCCACGTGAACTTCCACACGACCGGCCAGTTTCACCTGAATCCGGACACGCGACCGCAAATGGAACGGCTGCGCCTCGATACGGTCAGTTTGCGAGGCATGTTCAACCAGCAAATCCACGGCTCGAAGCGCTCCATCCGATCGGTGGAGGATTTCACCGAATTCGAGCAGCGCACGGCGTATTTCAACGGCGATCCCATACGGGCCATGAAAAAGGGCATGAACATCATCGACCGGGTGCCGGTCGCCCACATGGCGCAGATGCAGAACATGATCGATTTCCCGCCGGCGCCGAAACTCGATCCCATGACGGGTCGTCTGGACCGTGGGAAGGCGACCGCGCTCGAAGTGAAGGGGGAAGACCTCTTTTTCGGAAAAGCGAAATGTGCCGCCTGTCATCAGCCGCCGGCGTTCACCGATCACCAGATGCACGACTTGCATCTGGAACGGTTTGGAGCGGCAGCGGACGGGCCGATCAAAACCTTTGTGTTGAGAGGCATCAAGGATTCTCCACCGTATTTTCATGATGGTCGTCTGCCGACGCTCGAAGACACCGTGGAATTCTTTAATGTCGTCGGCGGCCTCAAACTGGACCAAGACGAAAAAAGGGCGCTCACAGCATTTCTTCGGGCCTTGTGAGAGGCGGTTGGCGATGGAGCAGCGCTTCCAGCATCGAACCACTGATGGATCCGTGCTCCGGCACATCGAAGAGCTTGTGACGGAGGAACACCGTTTACAGGCGCAGGAATCGTTATCAGAACACGACCGCGCCCGGTTGCACGCGGTCGAGGTCGAACTCGACCAGACCTGGGATCTCCTGCGTCAACGGAGAGCACTGCGCGTCGTCGGGGAAGATCCGGACAAGGCTGAGATACGGCCCCCTGACATCGTCGAGAAATACGAGCAATGAGATTCGGTGTCATCCGAGTGAAAGGAGATCGTCATGTCCCTCATCGAAAAATCGATCGAGATCAATGTGCCGGTGAGAACCGCGTACAACCAGTGGACCCAGTTCGAGGAGTTTCCGAGGTTCATGGAAGGCGTGAAACATGTGAAACAGCTCGACGATAAACATTTACACTGGAAAGCCGAGATCGGTGGGAAGGAAAAGGAATGGGACGCCGAAATCACGGAACAGATTCCTGATAAGCGAATCGCGTGGAGAAGTCGTGACGGCGCGCAGAATGCCGGCGTCGTCACGTTTCATCGCCTCTCGGATTCAACGTCCAAGGTCATGCTTCAGTTGGAATATGATCCCGACGGGGTCCTGGAAAATGTCGGAGATGCGACTGGTATGGTGAGCCAGCGAGTGGTGGGCGACCTCGAGCGATTCAAGCGGTACATCGAAAGCCGGGGACAGGAAACGGGCGCCTGGAGGGGGACCGTCTAGGAGAAGCACCCACGAGCAAGGAGCCGAGAGATGAACACACAATGGTTGGTCGTGTCCATGACCGTGGGCCTGCTGTGTCAGTCAGTGTCTGCGTATGCTGCCAGCGGGACCGACCGCCAGGAAACGGGGATCGTCGATCCCAGCGTGAATCCTGGACAGGCCTCGGGGATGCGTGTCGTCCGCGGAGAAGTGAAACAGGCCACACTCAAGACGATTGTGGTTGAGGACGCAAACGGGAAAGAAACGACGATGTCAATCGATGCCGCCACGGCGGGTGATCGGGACATTCGACCGGGCGATGTCATTACCGGCACGGTGACAGCTCAAGGCAGGGCGGTGGCCATTCACAAGGAACCGGGCGTTGAGGCCAGTCACAAGGAACCGGGTGTCGAACGTTGAGTCAGTCACGTCCCTGTTTTTTCTCGTCCGTCGACCTCGCGCAACCTGTCCCCCTCCAGACAGCTTGTCTGAGCTTGTCCGACATTGGTTAAGCGCCAACAATAAGCCACTGAGAGATCATTGGTTTGCATGCTGGCCACGAAGCCGCCATGGTCCAACATTTGCTGACTTTTACTGGATACGCGCATCGGTCACAACGAAAGGGGTGTGTGATGAGTAGGATATTCAAGAAGCTGATCATGATGGCCGCATTGGTGCTCGGGCTGGACATGGGGTTATGGGGTGTCATCCAAGCCGCCGCCACTCAGGAAACGCCGGAGGAGCAGGTCATCACCAAACCGACGGAGAACCAATTGCCCGGAGATCGCCTGGTGACCGGCCGCATCGTGTCTATTCGAGGCAATCAGATGGAGATCGATATTGGCACCGTGAAATCGTTCTATGTGCCGCTGCGTCCCGCCCGCGTCAAAGGACAAACCTTCGAGGTGGGGCAACCGATCATCGTCACGTTAAACGACCACAACGCGGTGGTGGATTACCACCATCCCAACGAGCGATCCGATCATCAGGTGCTGCGCGGAAAACTCACAACGCCGCTCACCGTCGGGCTGGACAAGGCCGTGATCGAAACGGCGCAGGGAACCCAGACCTACATGGTCACGGACCGGGCAACGGGACAGCTCACGACGATTCCCGTCGGTGTCGCGGCGTTCTTCCTCGCTGA
>JBEVJJ010000282.1:0-3262 GCA_040510255.1 Nitrospiraceae bacterium
CTCCAATACCTCAGGTTGAATCACGTCGTCGGGAGTACCCAGTCGAAACACCTGTCCACGATCCAAGAGCATGAGCCGGTCGCAATACTGGCTGGCCCCATACAAATCATGGGAAACCACGGCTCCTGGGAGGCCGCGCTCCTCCTTCAACCGGATCAGCACTGAACAAATCTCAATCTGGTGTTGCAGGTCAAGAAATGCGGTGGGCTCATCAAGCAAGAGCACGCGAGGATCCTGTGCGAGAGCTCTGGCAATGATCACACGTTGACGCTCTCCGCCGGAGAGTTCCGTTACCGAGCGATCGGCGAGGTGCCACACGTCCATCGTTTTCATCGCCTGCTGCGCAACGGCACGATCATCCGGACTATCCCAACCAAATCCCCAATCCCAAACCGTTCGGTGGTGACGAGGGAATCTGCCCATGAGCACGGTCTCGGCCACAGTGAATGGGAACGTCTGGGAAGTATCCTGGGGAACGAACGCAACGCTTTGTGCGACAGCCTCCTGCCGTAGATCGGACATTGAACTCCCGAACAACGCCACCGATCCTTGTTGCACCGGAACAATCTTCCCAAGCAGCTTCAGCAACGATGTTTTCCCGGAACCGTTCGGGCCGACAATGCCCAGCATCTCTCCTGCTTCTACAAAAAAGCTCACGTTACTGAGAACCTGCAGGAGAGTGCCAGAGTCTGAGCCTCCATACTGAAAATGGAGTCCTTGGACCTCGTAGACCCGGCCGGCGGTGCTCAGAGGATCTCTCGATCTATCGACGCGCTGAGCCTGGTTCACGACATCCGATCCTTCCGCCAGACTAAGAGATAAATAAAGAAGGGCCCGCCCGCTAAGGCCGTCAAGATGCCAACCGGCACCTCAGAAGGCGAAAGAAGCGTCCGGGCAAGCGTATCAGCAACCATCAAGAATGTTCCGCCGACCAATGCTGAAGCCGGCATGAGGAGACGATGATCCGCTCCGACGATCAGGCGAATCGCATGTGGTACCACCATTCCAATAAAACCGATCATTCCGCTGACCGAGACGACTGCTCCCGTTATCAGTGCCGACAGGAGAAAAATGTATCGTTTGGTCCGGTCGGTATCGATCCCAAGGGATCGCGCTGGTTCCTCGCCGAACGCCATGATGTTCAACACCCTGACGTGCTTCAACAGCAAGCCGAGACCGATGATCAGGTAGAGGGAGAACACCAGGAGCGTAGGATACGCTGGAGCGGTGAGCGACCCCATCAGCCAAGTCATCATGCCGAAGGATCGGTTTGGATCCATGATCGATGTAACAAACATGACCAGGGCCGAAAAGATCGCATTGAGGATCACGCCCGCCAACAGGACACTGTAAATCGGCAGTCGGTCGTAACTGGCGGCCATTCGATAGATCACTACCAGCGCAATCAGGCTGCCTCCTAGACCACAGAGCGGTAAGGCAGACACCGCGAGCATGGTCGTGCCGACCCCAAACAGCACGGCGATTGACACACCAAGTGCCGCACCACTCGACACGCCGAGGACGTACGGATCTGCCAGTGGGTTTCTCAGCAACGCCTGCAATGCGACGCCGACTGATGCGAGAGAGCAGCCTACGAGAAATCCCAAAAAGACTCTCGGCAGACGGACGTGTAACAGAATCGTGGCCGTCGCATCGGAGTCGACAACCTGATCATGCGTTCCCCAGGCCATGTGAACCACTATGCGCAGGATCTCACTCAATCCCACATACTGCGCTCCGAATTGAAGACACAGTAATGCGGCGAGAATGCCTAAGGCCGACAGAAAGGCCATGGCCGTCATCCAACGCCGCGCCGTCAGCGTTGACTTCTCAAAGAGTTGATCATCGGCTGAACTGGAAAGAGGCTGGTTGGGCTCTGGTGACGCGGCAAGGACACCGACAGAATGCGGAGATGATGGGTGGTCTGACGACATCATGGTCGGGGAAGGTCTGTGCCGGAGCGATAGATCTCTGGATGAATCGCGCGCGCCAAATGCTCCAATCCCTCAACCACCCGAGGCCCCGGCCGATTGAGAGCATCCGATGACACATCGCGGAGTTGTCGATTTCGGACGGCTGACAAATTGCCCCATCGATTCCATTCCTGTTGTTCACTCTTGGGAATACTCTCCATTGAGCCGACGGGAAAAATGAGAACCTCCGGATCTTCCTTTAACACCGTTTCGAGGCTGAGCTTGGGATAGGCAGACGGGCTGCCGGCGGCGATGTTGATCCCACCCGCCAAGCCGATCATTTGATGAATATAGCTTCCGGGACCGACGGTGATGAGCGGGTGGCTATTGAGAACATAGAGCACACGTTTCTTTGCCGACGCGGCGACACGTCCAGTCACTTCAGCCATTCGAGTTCGCATGGAACCGGTGACGGCGTCGGACAGTGGCGTTCGGTTGAAAATCTTCCCGAGGCTTTGGATTTGGATCAGAATATCTTCTACCGACTTCGCCTCCAACAAGAACACGGGGATTTTCAATTCATCCAATTTCGCAATGGTATCGGCTCGGAGGAATTCTTGCGGAGCGACAATCAGGTCTGGCCGAAGCGCGACCAATGACTCGAGACCGGGGCGCGCATAGCCTATCTTCGGTTTTTTCAGTGCGGCTGCGGGGTAATTGCAAAATTCTGTGACGCCAACAATTTCTTCATCGAGTCCCAATGCGAACAACATTTCCGTGATGCTCGGGGCCAGCGACACCACGCGCCTCGGCGGCTTGGCAACATAGAGCTTTCTTCCTGCATCATCGACAAAGGTGCGAGCCGAAATGTTTGCCATGAAGGGCATCCCCGTGAGGATGCCCTGCTGTCTTCGCTTCATGTCTGAAGTCTCGTCGCCACTGAACGCGAGCCCTGGCCAAGCGGCCAGTAGCAGCAGCGCTCCTAGAAGCAACCTGGACGATCGGCCTATCGTGATTTTTAAGCGAGGCAAATAAAAAATCCTCAAGGCCTAGACAGACCCTGAGGATTGCACCCGCTTCTCATCCTCGCCAGTTCCCCAGCCCTCGAGGGAACGATGGTCAATTATCCGGGTAGGTCTTCTGACTCATGGTTCGTCCTACTCCCCGTGCCTTCCCATCCGTCAAACCGGACAGTGGCGTTGGCGGGTTTCGTCCCCATTCACAGCGGCGGGACCGCGAGGGATTCACACCCTCTTCCCTTACCCGGAAATCATTAATGTGAGGTGGCACTCTAGGAGACAGGGTCAATTCTTGTCAAGTTCATTAATGTGCGGACATCCATGTCCGGC
>JBEVJJ010000283.1:0-4520 GCA_040510255.1 Nitrospiraceae bacterium
CGCAGGCTCCCCATCAATCACCATTATTCTTGCCTTTGCTGGAAGGGATACGCGCAGAGGTTTGGCCGTGACGTCATTGTCTGCTAACGGGCGGCGAGCGGGCGGCGGAGCGTCATTGCTGGCGAGCGACGCTGATGTGTGAGGTAGGAAACCGTGCGAGGCCCGACCGCCGGAGGCGGATCGGAGACCCCCGCATTCTAATGTGGGGGCTGGGGGGAGCCGCAGCCGGTTTCCTGGCCACTACAGCAGCGCGGCGAGTCCGCACCGGACCGACGCTGCCGCTCGCGCCGATTCTCCTTCGTCAGCCAAGGCAGCCGGTCTTTCGCGCACTACAGCAGCTAGTCGAGGCTGCATAGCGCGGAAAACACCAATCGCCGATGCTTCTTCGTCAGCCAAGATGGACGGGGAGCCGCAGCCGGATTTCTTCAAGCTACAGCAGCTCGGCGAGCCAGCGCTTGAACGAAGCGGGACGCTGGGCCGGTCGCGTTCCCGGCAGAATTACGTCCTCATGCGTCGCTGAACACGGCTGCGAGGGCGAGATACTCGTCCACCGACAGATTCTCCGCCCGACGCATCGGCGAGAAACCGCACCGAGCAAGAGCAGCCGACACCGACTCCGCCTCATAGCCCTCGTCCCGAAGCGAGTTAATAAGGGTTTTACGTCGGTGAGCGAATGAGGCGCGGACCAGCTTGGCGAACTGAGCTTCGCGGGGGGAATCCAAAGGACGACGGTTCTTGATTCGCATGAGAATGACCGCGGACCCCACCGCAGGGCGAGGCCGGAAACAGTTTGCCGATACCTGAAATGCCAGCGTCATATCCGCGGCATACTGAGTCAGAACCGACAGCACGCCATAGGCTTTCGTATCGGGACGCGCCACGAGTCGCAACGCGACCTCCGTCTGCAGCATCAGCACCATACGATCGATGCGGGAGTATGATTTCAGCAATGTGAATAGCAACGGCGTGGACACATAGTAAGGCAGATTGGCGACGACGACCGTGCCGCGAGGAAGGGATTCGTAGCTGAATTCCAGCGCGTCGCCGATTCTCAAGTCGAGATTGGGGCATTGTGCGGCCAAGGGCGGAACATCCGATTCCGTGACCTTCCCCGACCACAATGCATTCCCAGATGATGGGCGCCCCAGGAGGCGCGCGAGTTGACGATCAATTTCAATCGCGATGACTGTGCGGGCTTCGGCGCAAAGCCCTCGCGTCAGAATTCCCCGCCCCGGTCCGATTTCCAATACCGTTTCATGGGGTTGAATGGCCGCGAGACCGATTATCTTCCTCGCGATGTTGTGATCGATGAGAAAATGTTGTCCGAATCTTTTCAGTGCAGGCGGATGAGAGGAGCCCATAAGCGGGACGTCTCTACCGGGTTGCGCCTGTCTGCAGCCGCTTATACATGTCTTTCAACCGGCCCCGATAAAAATCAACCTCATCGTTGAATTCGTCGACTAAATCGTTCGTGAACGAGGGACCAGGATTGGCCCTTGAAAACTCTTGCCCTACCATCGGGCCCACCCGTTGTGTGAGCACCGCGACGGTGCGCGCTTTCCACTTGGCAACCCGCTCTTGTCCCGCCACAGCGTTCAAATCGTCGTTGGTTTGCTTGGCAATGGCCTCCAATTCCTGTAATTGCTGATCAACGACCGCAAGCGCGAGGTTTGTTTCGTCTCCCATTGATGGCCTTTCTTCAGGATGTTGCCCCTCCCTCGCCTCTCCTCAGAGGGGGAGAGGGAAGGGTGAGGAGGCGTTAACGTCACGCTTCCCGCTTCCCATCTCACCCGCCCACCCCGCGCACGCCAAGACGTGCGCTCTTCCCGTGTGGCACGGCGGCGCCGGCCCGCGAACGGGCCAATCGCGCCGCGAGCTTGATCGCTTCCAGCAAACTACCTGGATCGGCCGCGCCTGTCCCCGCAATATCATAAGCGGTCCCGTGATCGACGGACGTACGGATAATCGGTAAACCGACCGTGACATTCACACAGGTCCCGAACGCAACCAATTTGAGCGGAATCAGTCCCTGATCATGATACATGGCCACGACACCGTCGAACCCCCCACGCGCGGCCTTCCCGAATAATGTGTCGGCCGGCAACGGATCGCTGACGTCAATGCCGGATGCCCGCGCCTGGTCGACCGCGGGTTGTATCTTCATCCCTTCTTCATCTCCAAACAATCCGTGCTCTCCGGCGTGCGGATTCAACGCCGCGACTCCAATTCTGGGCGCCGTGATCCCGAAGTACTCACGCAGCCCAAGATGAGCAAGCCTGATCGCTTTGACAATCCGGCCCGTGGTCAGCAGACCCGGAAGATTTCTGATGGCCACATGCGTCGTGGTAAACATGATTTTCAGCGGACCACCCACGATCATCATCCCGACTTCGGCGCTAGAGGTCAAATCGGCGAGCAGCTCCGTATGACCTGGGTAGTGAAACCCGGCTAGGTTCATGCCTTCCTTATTGATCGGCGCAGTGACGATGCCGCCGATCTTCCCGGCCAGGGCGAGCTCCACTCCCGTCTTCACATAGGCGATCGACGCCGCGCCCGTATGCTCAGCCGCCTGCCCCATCTTGAACGGCCCGAGGGGCTTTTCCAGAGCATCCAGCACGGCAATCTGCCCGGCCTTTGGGAAGGTCTGCTGAAGATTATCGTGTTTCATAACTCGCATGCGGAGGCCCAAGGACCGAACGGTTTTCTCCATGACCCGACGTGAGCCGATGACCAGGGGACGACAAACCCGATGCACGGTCCTTCCGGCCAAGGCCTTGACAATGACCTCCGGACCGATCCCCGCAGGATCACCCATGGTAATCCCCAGGATCGGTAACCGGGAGACAGGATTACGCGTGAAGGGTGAAGGCCCACGACGCGAAGGTGAGGCGGCAGTCCCCTTGCGGTCGTCCTTTTTGGTAGCGAGCGACGAACGAGGTTTCACGAGCGACGTACCCTTTCCAGACACTGCCGGCTCACGGACAAGGCCCGCTCCCGAAGACACTGGGCGCTCAGGGGACACAGCCGCCTCACCGTCTCGGCGGCGTTCACAAACGTGACGTGCCTTATTCGGCACGTCGTGAACCTCGCGCCCGTTCACAACCTTGACGTGCATTATTCTGCACGTCGTGAACCTCATTACTCATCGCGCCGTGGACCTTACGAGCCATGACTATACAAATAAATGGAGTACCCGAGATACAGCAGCGCGCTTGCGCTCAGCAGCCACGGGCGCCACTGCCCGCCCCATAGGAGTTGCACAAAGCTAAACGTCATGGCGATCACGGCCAACACCATCGTCGTCACCGCGGAGAAATCCAGCGTCCAGCCGGTGCCCAGCAAACCCACCGACACGGGAAACGTGCCCTGGAACACCATCGCCCCGGTTACGTTTCCGACCGCCAGTCGATCCTTCTTTTTGTACAGCCAGAGGAAGCTATTGGACATCTCAGGCAGCTCGGTTGCAAGGGGGGCGATCAGCAAGGCCAGCAAGAGGGGCGATACGTTGAGTTCCGCAGACAATGATTTGGCCGCCGTCACGAAGAGGTGTGCTCCGGCCACTAACCCAATGAGGCCGATGACACCTTGCATCGCGATCATGGTAAAGGCCGGATGCCGGCTGCTCGGTGAAAAGACAAGCGGCTCAATATCCCCGTTCGACTCAGCCTCTGCATCGTCGGACGAAAACTTCAGGCGCATATAATAAATGTACAGACCGAAAAGTGCGATGGCGACCGTCCCATGGAACACTCGGCTCGGCACGAACACACATCCCAGAGCCAGTCCATAGGCGAACAGGAAAAACACCAGATCCGTTTTGACTTCTTTGTAATTCAGTTTGAAATTCGCCGACCGCTTCCCCAACCTGGCATATACCATGAGCAGCATAGCGAGAATCGGCAACACCAGGGTGCTCAACATGAACGGCGCCCCTAGGATCGCTCCGAGTCCCACTTCCGTGCGTTCCTGCCCTGAGCCGAAGAAGATCGCAATGATGGGAATCGAAGTTTCTGGCAGGGTCGTGCCGACTGCCGCCAGAACACTTCCGACCGCACCCTCCGAGATTTTGAGCCGCTTGCCCAGCCATTCGATGCCATTCGTAAAGAGATGACAACCACCAAGGGTAATGACCACGGACGCGCCAAACATGAGCACATAGGACAGGATCGTCACGGGCGCCCCTGTCATCAAGGAAAAACCATAAAGGCGAAAGTGTAGAGGCGGCGTTTTCTCATGGCTTACTTCTTCTTTTTTCCTTTGGCCTTGGGCCTTGCGATTGCCGATAGGCGAGTATCGCCTCCTCCATGACATCTTTCAGCGGACGACCCGTCTGTTCGGCCACCCGCTTGCAGTCGAGATATTCCGGCGACGCTTTGCTCTGACCGCGACCAATATCTGCGACTTTCATCCGGATCTCCCCGCCACGCACCTGGACGGAGGTGATCCGTCGCGGCAGCGTGTGGCGCTGGATGTGCTGGATGCGTACGCCCAACGCGGTCGTCTCTCGAAACAACACGGAG
>JBEVJJ010000284.1:0-6026 GCA_040510255.1 Nitrospiraceae bacterium
AAGCAAAGTTCGACTTCGACAATACACTCATTACGGCTCCGAGCAGCGGACTGATCGAACGAAGCCGCATCTACGAAGGCCGGTTGGTATCAGCACAAACGGATTTGCTGAATGTGATTCACCGGATCGATCCGATGTACGTGATCGTGAGTATGCCGGAAACGTATCTACTGAATAGGCGTCGCGAATTGGCGGAGAAAAAGGTCGAGAGTCTGGATATTTATCAACTGAAGGCCGCCATTACCTTTGCCGACGGCAGCCAGTATCCAAGGGAAGGGACGTTGGATTTATTCGATGTCGGTCTTCGGACCGAGACGGGATCACGAAACGGGCGGTTCGTTTTTCCGAACCCGGATCGCGTGCTTCTTCCCGGGCAGTTTGTGAAGGTGCGCGTCAAAGGGTACACCAAGCCAGCGGCGATTCTCGTTCCGCAACGAGCCGTGCAACAGGGCCCCAAAGGTTCGATGGTGTTCGTGGTGGGTCCGGATGACAAAGTGGAGATACGTCCCGTGCAGGCTTCGAGTTGGCAAGGGAATCAATGGCTGATCGATGAAGGGCTCCATGCGGGTGAACGTGTCATTGTGGCAGGTATGCACAAGATTGCGCCGGGCGCTCCCGTGAAGCCCATGCAGGCAAATCAGGATCCGGCATCAGAGATGTCCGCGAAGCAAATCAGCCCTTCCAAGACGGAGGCCGTGCAGTGACGTCGCATTTTTTCATAGACCGCCCTATCTTCGCGTCCGTGCTGTCGATCATTCTGGTGGTCGTGGGACTTGTGGCCTTGCGGGGTCTGCCTATCGCGCAATTTCCTGAAATTACGCCGCCTGTCGTGCAAATCGAGACGGATTATCCAGGCGCGAGCGCCGAGGTCATCGCGGACTCCGTGGCGCGTCCCATCGAGGTCCAGTTGCCGGGGATCGACAATCTGATCTATTACGATTCCACAAGTACAAACGACGGTCACGTGACTATCAAGTTGACGTTCGAGATCGGGACCGACGTCGATATCGCACAAGTGCAGACACAGAACCGGGTCAAACTCGCAGAACCTCAGCTTCCTCCGGAAGTGGTGCGTCAAGGCATCAACATCAACAAGGTATCGCCCGATCTCCTTGCCGTCGTGGCTCTGAGTTCGAGCGATCCCACGCACGACACCGTATTCCTGTCAAATTACGCGATCCTCCGGGTGGTCGACAACCTCAAGCGACTGCGCGGGGTCGGGAATGCGATGGTCTTCGGCGCGCAGAACTATTCGATGCGGTTGATCCTGGATCCGATGAGAATGGCGCAGTTCAGCCTCACACCGACCGACATCGCCACTGTCGTGCGCGAGCAGAATCGCGACTTTCCAGCCGGCACCATCGGTCGCGAGCCTGCCCCTAAGGGAACCGAGCTGACCATCCCGATCATCACGCAAGGCCGGTTGACAGAAGTGAAGGATTTTGAAGACCTGATCGTGCGGGCACTCCCGAACGGTTCGATGATCAGGCTCAAAGACGTCGCGAAGGTCGAACTCGGCGCTCAGTCCTATAGCATCGAAGGCCGATGGAACGGGCAGCCCAACGTGTTTCTGGGAACATTCTTAGCGCCCGGCGGCAACGCCTTGGATACGGTAAAGCAAGTACGGAACGAAATGGCTCAGGTAGCGAAGAGTTTCCCGCCGGGTGTTTCGTATGATGTACCGTATGATACGACCAGATTTATCGAAGTGTCCATTCAGGAAGTGGTGAAGACGCTGGCTGAAGCCATGGTGCTCGTCATCCTGGTCGTGTATCTGTTCCTTCAGACCTGGCGGGCAACTCTCATTCCGGCGGTCGCTGTTCCGGTTTCCCTGATCGGAGCCTTTATCGGTCTGCAGGCCCTTGGATTCTCGATCAATACCCTCACACTGTTCGGGATGGTGCTCGTGATCGGCATCGTCGTGGATGACGCGATCGTGGTCGTCGAAAACGTCGAGCGCCACATGAGAGAGGGTGGGTTCTCGCCCAAGGCCGCGGCCAAGAAGGCCATGACGGAAGTGACCGGACCGGTCGTTGCGATCGTACTCGTGCTTTGCGCCGTGTTCGTACCGGTCGGATTCTTAGGGGGCATCACAGGCGAACTCTATAAGCAATTTGCGATTACGATTGCGATTGCCGTGGTCATCTCGGGATTTGTCGCCCTCACGCTCAGTCCAGCCTTGTGCGCCCTTGTGCTCAAGCCAGGGCATGACAGCCACCGTGGATTCTTTTCCTGGTTCAATCGTTTCTTCGATTGGACCAGAGACCGTTACTCCACGACGGTGGGCAGCATCATGAACCGGGCGACTCTGGCGCTCCTCGTGTTTGGAGTCATTGTTGTAGCGGCCGTCGGACTCTTTCGTCTGATCCCGGCCAGTTTTCTGCCCGATGAAGATCAAGGCTATTTCATTGCGGTCGTTCAGTTGCCGGATGGCGCATCCAAGCAGAGAACAGATCTCGTGTTGAGCAAGGTGGAGAAATATTTTCTTTCAAATCCTGTCATTCATTCGACAGACGCGATCTCCGGCATGAATTTCGTTTTTAACAGTAGAGGACCTAATTCCGCCACGATGTTTGTGCCTTTGCATCACTGGGATCAGCGAACCGCACCGTACCAACATGTCAAGGCGTTGATCGGGGCGGCCTACGGAGAATTTGCCAAGATTCCGGAGGCCCTCATCCTGGCATTCAACGCACCGCCGATACGGGGTCTGGGCGCAACAGGGGGATTCTCGTTGCAGGTGCAGGATCCATCGGGCGGCGATTTCAACAAGCTCTCAGACGCAACGAGGGAATTTATCGCCAAGGCGCGGGAAAACCCGGCGATTGGTGGTATGGACACGACGTTTCGTGTGAGCGCTCCCCGCCTGTATGCGCGGATCGATCGGGAACATGCCAAGGCATTGGGGGTACCCATTTCCGAGGTGTTTGATACGCTGCAGGCCTTCTTCGGCAATCTGTATGTGAACGATTTTGTGAAGTTTGGGCGCGTCTATCGTGTGCAAACTGAGGCAGAAGCGCAATACCGATCCAAGCCTGAAGACATTTCCAAGGTCTATGTTCGAGCACAAGGCGCGCAAGGCCTGAGTATGATTCCTCTCAATACGGTCGTTAGCACGGAATATACGAGCGGACCCGATCCGGTCACCCATTTTAATGGGTTCAATACTGCCCTGGTTCTCGGCGCTGCGGCGCCCGGGTATAGTTCCGGGCAGGCCTTAACCGCTCTCGAGCAAGTGGCCCAACAGGTGTTGATTCCAAAAGGCTACGGCATGGAATGGAGCGGCATCTCATTGCAGGAGCACAAAGCGGGGTCTGAATCCGTGTTTGCCTTCGCGTTCGGTCTATTGATGGTGTTTCTGGTCTTGGCGGCGCAGTATGAGAGCTGGACCGTGCCGTTTGCCGTGATCCTCGCCGTGCCGTTCGGCGTGTTCGGGGCCATGACCGCCGTGTGGATCAGCGGACAGGCGAACGACATCTATTTTCAGATCGGTCTGGTGACCCTGATCGGCCTGTCCGCGAAGAATGCCATCTTGATCGTAGAATTCGCGAATAGACGAGTGGAATCCGGTATGGCTCCATTGGAAGCCGCGCTCGAAGCGGCGCGGCTCAGGTTCAGACCGATTATCATGACATCGATGGCATTTATTCTCGGTGTAGTTCCCCTTGTTTTCGCCGGAGGCGCCGGCGCGGCAAGCCGCCATTCAATCGGCACGGGAGTGTTCGGCGGGATGCTGGCCGCGACCTTTTTAGCAGTCTTTTTCGTTCCGCTGTTTTTTGTTCTCGTCACAAAAATCAGCCATCGGCTGAGAGGGCGACGACCTCCAAGTCGTCCTGAGATGATCCCTGAAAGAGAACAGGAGGAAGAATATCAACATGCGTAACGTAGCGTTGGTTGTCGTCATATTCTTATGGGCAGGTTGTGCGATGGGCCCCGACTACTCTCGACCACCTGTGGCTACGGGAGATACGTTCCGCATGGCAGAGAAGCAGGGGGACTCCATAGCCAATATGCCCTGGTGGGAACTGCTTCGTGACGAAGAGCTTCAGAAGCTGATCCGCGTGGCCATCGACGAAAACAAAGATCTCAAGCGCGCCATCGCCACCATGGAGGAGTATCAGGCGAGGCTGTTCGTTGCGAGGACCGACTTCGCGCCGCAAATGAGCGCCACGGCCAATGCGCCGTCCTTTGGACGGAGATCCGTGTTCTTGGTTCCCGGGTTTCCCAACCCCTTCAACTATTACATCCAGGGCAATCTCTCCTGGGAGTTGGACATTTGGGGCAGGATCCGTCGTTCAAACGAGGCAGCTCGTGACGAACTACTGGCGAAGGATGAGAACAAGCGGGCAATTGTGCTGGAACTGGTGAGCAACGTCGCCCAGGCCTATTTCGAGCTTCTGCAATTCGACATGCAGTTGGATATTGCCAAGCGCACCCTCCAGTCCTGGGAGGAATCAGTCAAAATAGCGCAGGCCAGGCTCAAGGGCGGCGTCATAGCGAAGCTCGACGCCGATCAGTTTGAAGCGGAACGGGCCAATGCGGCGGCACGAGCGGCCGAGTTGGAACGGCAGATGGTTCAGAAAGAAAATCAGATCAGCGTGCTCCTTGGTCGAAATCCGGCCCAGATCATTCGTGGTCGTTCTTTGACCGACCAGGTCATGCCGCCGGAAGTTCCGCCCGGGCTCCCGTCTGAATTGCTCCAGCGGCGCCCTGATCTGGTCCGGGCGGAACAGGAATTAGCTGCCGCGACCGCCCGTATCGGGATGGCAAAGGCTGATCGGTTTCCCAAGCTATCCATCACGGGATTGTTAGGCGTGGCGAATCCGAAGCTCTCAAAACTCTTTGACAGTGAGGGTGAGTTTGCGGTTGCGGGGCCGACATTGGCTGGACCGCTCCTCAATGCTCAAATCCTGGGATTTCAGCAGGATGCGGTGGAGGCCCAAGCCCGCCAAGCCGTCGCTCAATATGAGCAGTCGATCCTGGTTGCGTTCAAAGAAGTAGAAGATGCGCTAATCGCCGTGCGGACGGCCCGCGACCAACGCGCTGCGCAGGTTGCTCAGGTGGAAGCGCTGCGTTCAGCCCTTCGATTGGCCAATCTCAGATACAAGGGCGGTCTGGCCAATTATCTCGACGTCCTGATCGCACAGCGCAACCTCTTCGAAGCGGAATTGGCGCTGACGGGGACACATCGACTTCATCTCGTCTCCATCGTCCAACTCTACAAGGCGCTTGGTGGCGGCTGGTCGCCTGAGGGGCCTCAACCGGCTGAAGCCGTCCCTGTTGCCCTGAGAGAACCATCAAGCTAGTTACGTTCCGCCTGGTGTGTTCCGCTTTATGAGAAACCTGTGAAGCCTGGTGAGGGGGGTCCGCCTTCCTTGGAGCGCGCCAGTACCCTGGAAAACTCATCCAACACGAAGGAATGGAGTCTGTGACGGCTATTGGGCGCGAAGTCCAAGAACTCCAATCCGGCATGCATTCCATCGGTCCATCGAACGGCAGCAATCTCCACTCCTAGCGATCCGGATTCATCCGGCAAGAGCAGACGGAGCTTGAGATGTGCGCCCCGGGGCAGCTCCCAACCACAATTCATTCCACAACCGAACACTGTGAGGTTGCACAGCCGTGCTTCACCAACAAAGGGAATGCCCGAGAACATCACGGGGTAGGATAATGGAACACGGAAGTGAGTTCGAGAGTATGATTTGATCAGTGACATGTTGTGAAGCGAGGTGAGTGTAGCGACAGCGCAATGTGGACCGATAGTACCCATTTGCCGAACTGCATCCCCCGTCGGAGGGATTCGACGGGCGCAGGGGGTCGGCTAACCGGTAACAACGGATATGCCAGGCAGAGGGTGTCGTCGCGGCAACGAGGCAGCAACAGGATCTGGAACAGGTCGCGCACCGTTGGCCTTGAGAGGGATGGCGCTCAATACATAGCGGGGTCTGTATGGAAGATCGAAAAACATGATCCTGGCTGGAATTGTGTCGTTGCGGAGGTGTGAGGTGAAGAGATGGGGGCCATCG
>JBEVJJ010000285.1:0-3744 GCA_040510255.1 Nitrospiraceae bacterium
ACTGCCCGGGCAACCCGAGGCGTCACCGGGGCGAGATTCGATGCAAATGTACGTTGTGACGAAACGCGATGGATCGTGGCAGGCCGAGGAAATACTCAATGCCCGGAGGTTGACGTTGGAACGGCAACTCTTCTGGGACGACTTTGACTCGCTGCCCGCAGGGGCTCAACGCCAGGTGACCGACCTCGTCGCATCTCTCAAACAGCGTCATCAACTACAGAAGGGGCAAGCGTCGTAGCTCGAGGATCGAAGGAACTCGAACCTTGCCGTACACGCGAAATGGAGAAGACAGTATGTGGCATGACGGAGAGCTGGCATAACAATCTTATCATCGTCAATACGCTTGGAAGTCCACTGGAAACTAATTGATAAAGAATACGATCGGAGGAGCTATGTCGAAAATGCGTGACCGGTCGTGCACCCGATAATTGAGAAATATCCGCCGAGCCGCGTGGCGGAAGCCTACGAACAGATGCACAGCGGTAAGGTGCGGTTCCGCGTTGTCCTAACCATGGGCGTGTGACACGTGACACTCGCTGCAGTGCGGAATGCTTGCCGCACGCCTCGTCCTGGGCAATTGGCTGCGGCTGCATTTGCGGGACTCGCATTCCCTTCGGTGGTATCACTGATCCCCGGTGTATTCCTGTTCCGAATGGCCGGTGGAATGGTCGACATCGTCACGCTCGGCCCACAGGCACGAATGTTAATGGAGCCAAAGAGCGACTGGTTCAAGTGTCGAAAAGCCTCGACACCTGTCGAGAGCGGGTCGAAATGTCGACACTTTCTCCAGCGATCGCGATCTCAGCTGTCTAAACTTTTCCTGAATTCAATCACTTGCCACGACCTCGGCTCAAACCCGGTTTGGCAGGTCAAATGCATTACTCTGCAGTATGAAGGAGACCCGATGTCAGAAGAACGCAAGAGAATGACCACAGACGCGGGGCGCTCCGTGGGAGACAATCAGAATTCACTCACCTTGGGCCCGCGCGGCCCGGTGGTTTTTGAAGACATCCTGCTTTTTGAAAAGATGGCTCATTTCAACCGCGAGCGCGTCCCCGAACGCATCGTCCATGCAAAAGGGTCGGGCGCCTACGGATACTCTGGCTCGGAGGTGAACTATGAGCCCAAGACCTTCAATGGCCCCACCGAGGATCCCGCCTACCGCGAGCGTCCCCGGACCATCACGGGCTCGGTAGATCGCCACAATCACCGACTTGACAGCGATTACTACACGCAGCCCGGTAACCTCTTCCGCTTGATGCCTCCGGGGGCCCGCGAGCGCCTGATCGGCAACATCGTGGCCAGCATGAAGTCGGTGCCGCAGCGCATTCAGGAGCTGCAGATCCAGCACTTCTACAAGGCGGACCCCGCCTACGGGACCGGTGTAGCAAGAGGACTTGGCCTCAATTCTAATGAATCTAATTCCACACAGTCTGATGCGGCAGCCGCGCACACATAGTGCTCCAAAACGAGAACCCATGCGGCAGCGAGAAATCATCAGGACTACTTTGGGAGAGCTCATCGTTGCAGTGACTGATGAGGTCAGACCCGTCATCCGGGATCGGTCGGGCCTGTACAGGGTGGTGTCCTATATCCTGTCCGATCTTTTAGCCCACCATCAGGTGCGCGTCTCCAAGCAAGTACATATGAAAATGAGATAAGTATGAAAGTGACACATTGTCTGGCAGGGCTCTCGTTAAGTGTTTTGCTCTCCGCATGCGCGGTCATCCGGGGCGAAGACGACGTCGACCAAGGAAGACAAGCGCTGGTGGCGGGCAACTATCAAACCGCCCTCGGCTATTTTCAGGAAGCCGAACAAGCAGACCCCAACTACATATACGGTGCCGAGCTACGGGAAGGAGTCTTGAGCTATCTGGGCAAAGCCCAATACCTCACGGGGAACTATGCACAAGCGCGCCAGACTTTGGAAAGAAACCTTTCCCAGCACAGGACCGACAATTTCGCACGGCTATACCTTGGCCTTACGTTGTATCGTCTAGGGGACCAAAAAGCGGCACTGGCGAATATCCAACGCGGTATGAAC
Source organism: Nitrospiraceae bacterium (assembly GCA_040510255.1). Lineage (GTDB taxonomy): Bacteria > Nitrospirota > Nitrospiria > Nitrospirales > Nitrospiraceae > DASSBQ01. The sequence continues at coordinate 2,045 of JBEVJJ010000285.1, forward strand.
GGAATTTACAACTGGCTTAACTACTTAGACGAGAACTTTCGCTTCGAGTTTGGACAATTTTGGGACGAGGGTGGAACAATCCGGGCCGGCATTAAAACCGATCTCGCGATGATCTCTAGCGGCAATGTCGACTGGGCAAAACTTATCGCCGATGGTGAGAGGCTAGGGATCGCCGTTGAACAGGAGAAACAAAACTTCCAGGTACAAAGTGTTGGGATTTTGCACCCCTCTATGATGGCAACGGGGTTGATGAGATGTGGGTTGATCGAGCTTTCTTGTGCCCCAAGGTGAGCCCGCTGTACACGACATCAGTTCAACCGCGTTGTGCTTGATCGATGGTCTTGGTGCCCGTAAATAGGCACCGCGATTGCCACATGGACATCATGGCATCTGCGATGTATTACCGTCGATACTAAGAAGCCTTCGAGAGCAGCGCGCCTACACCGCAACTAAACCACCAATCGTCATTTCACCGCAGAGGCACAGAGTTCGCAAAGTTCGGAATATTTTAAATTAAAAAACACTTTACTCCGCGTCCTCTGTGTCTCCGCGGTGAGTTTTCCAGGCTGTTAGAAAATTTGCGCAAACTGCGAAAACTTTCGAGGTCCTTCTTCAAAACTCCTGAGTCGATAAAGCGACGCGTGCTGGCGAACTGTCGACGTCACCGACGACTCGGAGCAACTTGAACCTGAGCAAGAACTGAAAAACAAGGAGAACCTGCCGACATTCGTCGTCGCCGGCTTGGCATAGCAGATGCTTCAACCAAGATTGTTATGACTACAAGTTGGAAAAGTGATCTGATCGCACTTGGCGTCGTCTCACAAAAAACGGATACTTTGGAGGAACGAATATGAAGGATAAAATAGCGAGTCCGCTCGCAGGTTCCAGTGGAACTGTCTCGTTGGGCGGTGAACTGACCGTTCGCCGTCTTGGTTTCGGAGCCATGCGTATTACCGGCGAGGGAATCTGGGGGCCACCCGAGGACCCTGCTTCGGCGATCGCGGTTCTTCGCCTTGCCACTGAGCTGGGTGTCAACTTCATAGACACGGCTGACTCCTATGGTCCTTACGTCAGCGAAGAATTGATCGCCAAAGCACTGGCGCCTTACTCCAAGGATCTTGTGATCGCGACCAAGGGCGGATGGAATCGCCCAGGACCGGACCAGTGGACCCACGATGCCAGCCCGGAGCACCTGCGCAAAGCTGTCGAAGGCAGCTTAAAGAGGTTGCGCCTGGATCGCATCGACGTCTACCAATTGCACGTTCCCGACCCGGTAGTGCCTTTCGACGCGTCTGTGGAAACGTTGGCTGAGTTACAAGCAGAAGGGAAGATTCGTTTCGTTGCACTGTCCAATGTGACGAAGGAGCACATCGAGCGTGCGCGAAAGATCGTGCCTATCGTCTCGGTCCAAAATCGCTACAGCTTTGCCGATCGTGAATGGGACTATGTCGTGGATTATTGCGAGCGCAACGGGATTGCGTTCATCCCCTGGTCCCCTCTGGGATCAGGCAAAGTGGGCGGTACGCTACTCGAGAGGATTGCAAAGACTCACCAAAAAACGCCCAGACAGGTTGCGCTGGCCTGGCTGTTGAAGCGGTCACGGGTCATGCTGCCGATTCCGGGGACCGCCGCGATAAAACATCTCGAGGAAAATATGCAGGCTGCTTCCTTGCGATTGACCGACGAAGAATACCGAGAGT
>JBEVJJ010000286.1:0-37120 GCA_040510255.1 Nitrospiraceae bacterium
TTTGCATGACAGACATGACAGACTCCCTTGCCGTCATATTTAAGACGGCCGCGCTCGATCTGGGAAAGATTTGGATCAATAGAAGCTGGGGATCGAACCGACTTCCCGTTGCATGCTGAGAGGAGAAGGTCCCCATCAAGGGTAGGTGTACAACGAGGGTTGCATCTCTTTTTTCTGGGATGCTCTTAAATGGCTTTCTTAGATCAGAACTGTGACCACGAGCGAGGAAGCTGTCGCACGATTAGACAAACGACTGAAAAAATTGGAGCGGGAAACGGGATTTGAACCCGCGACCCTCGCCTTGGCAAGGCGATGCTCTACCACTGAGCTATTCCCGCCCGCGCCTGCTTGAAGACCGGTGATTCTACGCATGGGCATGCCGACTGTCAACCCTGTAGATTGGACACCATCCGTCCGCTTTTTTGTCTTCCTGATGAGGTGTCCACGTATTGTCGATGGCTCCCGGGAGGGTCCACGATAAGCTGGACAAGGGTGCGGGAGGTGACACGGATGCGATTTAAAGAGCTGTATGAGTGACGACAACGGAGGGAACTGACGATGATAACGAGCGAGATCTCAAGAAGTGACGGAAGGCCCATTTCATCGCTGGAGCGGCCGCTATGAAGCCGACGGCCGAAGGGGGTGCAAGATCGTGCTCGAGTCGGCCTCGACCCGAGCGGTGTACGTGGCGGTGCGCAAAATAGTTTCTTCGGCCGGCTAGACCATTCGAAGGGAACCCCCGGACAGATCACGTGTGACATACACCGGACAAGGCAACTTGCTATCTACACCGCTGCTTCTGAACACTTGACGGACCCTAAGGGCTCCGTTAGAGTGAAACGTGGTCGATGTCCATCCATCCTCGAGGTAGCCTCAGCGTGATCCCCCCTCAGTCGCAGTCGGTCCCCTTCGCCGCCCAGGCCGTTCCTTTTGCCGAGCTCTTGGCATCAGGAAAGATGCCCGAAGGATTGCTCACTAGTGAATACGTCGCACAACAGTTCGTGGAACGGCTGGTCCATTATGTGTTGAGTGTGCCGTCCGGGAGCTATACGATGGCCCAACTCAGCAAACTGTTGGAACAATTGGACCCACGTTCCCAAATATTTTTTTTCAAACGCCTCAAAGACACGAGCCCCGACAGCCTCAAGGATTTTGCACCGCTCTATTATGGGTTCATGAACGAATTCCACTCACTGCTGTTCACGTAAACCCAGTCGAGCACGAAAATATTTCCTTGTTGCACTCCTAATCTCAGGTATAATGAGGATAACCATTTTAGGGGACAAGGAGATCTATGAACCCGACGTTACAGAGAGCCGTGACTAGCTTTTATAATCTCGTCTACGAAGCCCAGACCTTCGCCACGACAATGGCACGGATCGATACCGCGGAGCAGGAGCACTACGCAGGCCGAATTGAAGGCTTGAATTGGGTCTTGGATCGCTGCCAGGAACTTGAGGATATGGACACGAACTTGACGCCGACGACTCTGCAGCGCGTGTTGACCGAGGTAAAATCCGACCTCGATCACGAGCTGTCTGTTCAACGCAGAGAAAAGGGCCGTCGGGCAGATGGGCGCGAAGAGGCACTGACGTTCGTGGCAGACTATCTTTCCAGCCTGATCACTGCTACTGAAATCGAATCAGCCAAGACTTCGGTCTGAAGGATCCCTCCAGGCAATAGAGCAGCGAGACCAGTATCGGGACAAAGGCAATGGCCCGTGAGTGGATCATCTTTGCAATCTGTCTCGGCCTGGGCGGACACATCGCCTTGGGGGTGGTCCTTCATGCACCGGAGCTTTGGCCATGGCGTGAAGCGGGCCTCTATGGGCTCCTATCAGGATTGGCGGTCTATGCACTGGTCCAGGCGGTCCGTTCGATTTGGTGGCTGCATCACGCCCGGAAAAGTGGACCTTAGATCGAACCAGCGACCGACTCGATTGACCTTCACAAACCCACCTGTTTAGAATTCAGCGCGATGTCGAATGCGTCCAACAAGCCACGCATGCCACAATGGCCGCCGACTCGTCCTGCGAGTCGTGCTCCGCGCGGGCCCCATACAGGCCGTCAGAATCCATCTGGTCAATATGATTCCTTCAATGCGTCGCTGCTCTATTGCAACACCTGCAAGCAAGCGACACCTACGCGAGAACGACTCTTGTTAGTTCTTCCCACAGGCAATTTGTATGAGTATCTGTGCGCGCAATGCGGCGCTTCCACCGGCTCGAAGACGGAAACCGAACGAGCGGACGCGCGCCTCTTCAAGCCCTGAACTGACTGGCCACTCACATCGTATTGTCATCAAGATTGTCGTGTTCACTGCTTGCGCCATGCAGCCAATGCACACCCCTCCCACAACGCTCGGACTCCTCTGAATGCCAGGCTCGTCGACAGGTTGCAGCGATAGGGCAAGCCGGGATACCGCTTGGTTCTGGTAAAGATCTGATCGGCAGGCGGAATACAGGTTAGGGCAGCTGATCCAAAGGAATGCCTTCGTCGATTAGCATGACAGGAATATCTTCCCGAACAGGATACAGGATTTTGTTATCTGTCCGGATGAGCCCCCCATCAAGCTTCTCGGTAACATTCTTCTTCCCTTTGTTCTTCAATTCGCCTCGTTCAATGGCCGCATTCAATTTTTGAATCAATGAGTCGTCTGCCAACATCACCGTCTGTTTGGTATCCGGACAGCACAGAATTGCCAAGAGATCTTTATCGAGGTTGACTGTCTTGCGAGATTCATCCGCCATCTCTTCCCTCCTCCTCCCATCTTCATCATGAATACAAGACGGCGCTTGACCTTAGTCCAAACTCCGGTCTAGATCAAGACCTTACCAAGCTGACTCTTATCTGCTATCTTAACGAAGGCATTGGGTATGATCAGGGGTGACAGCATGCGACCGCTCCGCAAGTTCTGGCAGTATTGTCTGGCCGGCTTGCTGATACTGGTTCCGACCTGGGCGACATTTCTGATTCTTGCAGCCATGTTCCACGCACTGGATAATCTGCTGTCGAACCTGATCGGAACAGGGGCTCAACCCTATGTTCCGGGTCTCGGGGTCGTGTTACTCGTTGTTCTCGTCATCGGTGTGGGGGCCGTAGGGACCCATATTGTAGGCCAACGACTCTTGCGGTGGGCGGAAATGTGGCTCGAGGGGATTCCACTCATCCGAAGCATTTATTTGACACTCAAGAGCATGACCGACCTCCTGAACTATCGATCTCGCTTCGGGCAGAGCACTGTGATCGCGTTTCCTTTTCCGCGCCAAGGGCTGTGGGCGCTGGGATTCGTAATGGGAACGCCTCCGGCGGCCCTTCAAGTCGTCGCCACGGCCGATCTCGTCATGATCTTCGTCCCCACGGCCATTCACCCCTTTACCGGTTACCTTGCCTTCGTTCCAAAGAGTGAGATCCGTCCATTATCATTACTCCCGGAAGAGGCCTTGAAATTGGAGTTTTCCGCCGGACTGTATCGACCCGGGAAAAACTGGCTGGCCGACAGCTGAAGAATCTGTCGATGAACTCTCAAGACTTGGTTATTCGGCCCGCAAGCACCCGCGATCTCGATACGCTGACTCGATTCAGTGCCGCAATGGCGCTGGAAACCGAACGACGCGCCCTCGATCCGCTTCGACTGCGACAAGGCACATTGACCGTGCTCCAAGAACCTCATCATGGCAGTTTTTACGTTGCAGAATGGGGAAACGATCATCTTGTTGTGGGACAACTGCTCATTACCTATGAATGGAGCGACTGGCGGAACGCTCAGTTCTGGTGGATTCAAAGTGTTTACGTTGATCCAGGATGGCGCCGCCGAGGGGTCTATCGCGCCATGCACCAGGCCATCCTTGCTGAGGCGCGCGCGCGAACAGATGTCTGCGGCATTCGTTTGTACGTCGAACAGGACAATGCCGTAGCGCAGTCGGTCTACAAAGCCATGAACCTGCAGCCGACGAGATATGCCATATGGGAGGTCGATTTTGTCTTGTAATACCCAGCGAAATGCGCGTGGGCGGATCCTGATCACGTTGCTGCTCCTCACATCAGTCGTCTCATCCGGATGCGCATTTTTCCGTGGCAACTATGATGATGAGTTCAATGCTGAGGAAGTCGCCGCCATCACGGTCGGCACCTCGACCCGACAAGATGTAGCCGATTTGTTGGGTGCACCCGAGAGAGTCATTGAAGTCAACGATCAAGAGATTTTTCATTATTATAATTACGCCCTTAAGTCGGGAACGATACTGTTCTTTTCCAGAACCAATGTCGTGGGCAATGATCTGTATGTCTTTTTTTCCCGAGACGGGATTGCGCGGCAAGTGATCTTCGGACGCCAGAAACCGACGCCCAAGCTGCAATTTTGGCCGTTTGGCGACTGAGCAGCTATGCCTCGAGGTCATCAGTACCTCTTGAAGGTCGTATGCCTTCTCATGATCTTCCTGCAAGGATGTCCTCTTGCCTGGCGACGGGTAAGTCTTAATGAGGTGATTCACCAGCACGACGCCTTTTTCATCATCCCAGGGACGACCACCTTGGCGAATGTCGTTGAACGGTTGGGTGCCCCATCCAGCGTCCAGGCCGCAGACACCGGCGCCATAGTTCGTTATCAATTCCTGGATATGAAATATTTTACGGTCAACCTCACCCGCCCGCTGCCCTTTTTCATTCCCGCTCTGTCCTCCGTTCCCAGCGACCTCTACCAATTCACGATAAGCGGAGGAGGACTCGGAACAGAGGAGCTGCAGATCGAATTCGACAAGAATTGGACCGTGATCTACTACGCGTTTGCGGACCACCTGAAGGCCAGCCATTACACCCCCTGATATCGACATCGACGACGCGCGCTGACCATCACGACGTCGACGGATCACGCGCAATCAAACAGAATGGCGAAATCATCGTGCGCAGGCTGCGCCGCGTGCTTGATTCACCCCTGACCATACGTTTGCAGATTTGCCGCCTCAGCGCCATCCCGTTATAATCGTTTCCTAATGACTCACCCTTCGCCCGATGAACCGCCCTCCTCGGTCGATGTTTCACAGGTGTCTTACATTCCAGCCGACCTTGACCTGCAGTCGGACACCTTCCGACCATTCAGGCTCGGACCTGAATTACTCAAGCCGGAATTAATCCAGAAGAAAGAGCCAATTCGACCGGCTCGATGAACTGTTTTCGACGGCATGAACCCTGATCGTCCATTCTTACGGAGCACCGACACCTCGATAAACGCAGCATGTCACGTCGAATCACGCAGGTGTCCGCATCAGATCAGCCTCCATTTTTAGAGGGAGACTCACGCATGTCCCAGACCCGCTCCTTCATGAAGATAGTCACGATAGTGCTCGTCCTTGCCACGTGGCATCCGATGAGTTCATGGGGAACAGCCCCCGTTTCAGAAACAGCGGAATCCCGCGCACGTGCACGAGAACTCGGCATCATTGTGGGTCAGTACCAACCGGGGCCGCTCAATGCGATTACGGATATACCAGGTCTCAAGGTCGGTCATCGTACTCTCGTGGCAGGAGATGGTCCGCTTGTTCCAGGACAAGGCCCGGTACGGACCGGTGTCACCGTCATTATTCCGCGCGATGATGTCTGGCATAAGAAAGTCCCGGCGGGGGGCTTTGTGTTGAACGGGACCGGGGAAATGACCGGCTTGGCATGGATAGCGGAATCTGGATTTCTGGAGTATCCGATCGCTCTGACGAGTACCCTCAACCTGCCGCGCGTCTCCGACGGTGTCATGAGTTGGATGATCAAACAATATCCTGGCATCGGCATCACGGATGACACGCTCACGCCTGTCGTCGCCGAGTGCGATGATAGCCGTTTGAATGACAGTCAAGGCCGGCATGTGTCCGCGGCGGATGTGATCTCTGCTCTCGACAGCGCTTCGGACGGACCAGTGGAGGAGGGAACCGTCGGCGCAGGAACCGGGATGGTGTCGTATGGCTTCAAAGGCGGCATCGGCACATCGTCAAGAAAACTCCCGTATGAGGAAGGCGGGTATACGGTCGGCGTATTGGTGAATGCAAACCACGGCCGCCGGCCTGAACTGGTAATGGCAGGGGCGCCGGTGGGACTCTTGTATGAGAAGTCCGGGTCCGGTTCAAACCTCTCTGTACCCGGAGAGCACGAGCGGTCGTTGTTGGCCGCCGCAGGCAACTCGGAAGGATCCATCATCATCATTATTGCCACCGACGCCCCGCTCGATGGGAGGCAGCTCAGGCGACTAGCCACACGGGCAGCCTTGGGATTGGCACGAACCGGTTCTACGGCGAGACATGGCAGCGGAGATTTTATGCTCGCATTGTCCACCGGCAACGTCATTCCCCACTACCCGCGCGACCCAACCTTTACGCTATCGCAGTTGTCGGATGTCCACATCAACCCGCTCCTGACCGCCACGGTAGAGGCTACGGAGGAAGCCATCATCAATGCGCTCACGACCGCGACCACTGTCGTCGGTCGAGACGGTCACAGGGCGGAGGCCATTTCGTTGACGCGAGTGCAGTCGATTCTGCGTCTGTACTCTGCAGATCGTCCAGGCCCCTAGGCACCTTGCATTTGCATCGGTCCATCGCTATGCTCCTACTCCGGTTGGAGGAGAAGTGGCGAAACGCCATGAGCGAATATCACATAGGCGGAGGGCTACGACTCCTGACGGCATTGGAGAAGACGGAACAATTTGCTGCATTTCTCAAGGCCAGAATGACACCTGCCTTGGAAACGCAGGATCCGACCGAACTTCATTACCTTCTGGCACAACTGGACGACTTTCATTCGTACATGTGGCGCTATTACAAGAAGTTGGCTGCAGAACGCCCGCACAGAATGAATCCTGATGTGTAGGAGACTTCCCCTCTCGATTCTCTTCGATCAATAATTGATTGGTGAGCACCTGGACATGATTCTCACTCGTTCTTCGACCCTTCGTTTTGCCTCTACGCTCACTCTGGACACAGAACCCGGAACGGCGGCTTTGGCCTTGGTCGACGGCGTGCGTCGAGCATTGGGGAATCATGCGATCGATCTCGCCATTCTATTTGTCTCGGCTCAATACGGCCGGCACCTACACACACTCTCCTCGGCTCTTCGCCAGGAGCTCAATCCGCGCATGTTGGTGGGTTGTACCGGTGAAGGGGTGATCGGAGGACGAAAAGAGGTGGAGGCAGAACCGGCGGCTACCCTCTGGGCCGCTCATATGCCGGGAGTACATATCGCGCCTTTGCGACTGTCCTTCTCCGAACTCCATGACCGATTCACGATGGAGGAATGGCCGGACTCCTTACCAACAGGAGGGGAGCGCCCGGTTTTCATGCTTTTCGCCGACCCGTTTTCGACGCCCATGCAAGAGGTCTTGACGTTGGTGGAGGATAGGTATCCGGGAGCGATTGCCATCGGCGGCCTCGCCGGAGGCGGGCAGGATCTGGGAGATAACCGATTGCTCCTCAATGAGGGCGTGCACAATGCTGGACTGGTCGGAGTTGCGATTACCGGAAACATCTCTATCAGAACTGTGGTTTCGCAGGGCTGCCGTCCCATCGGGGAGCGGTACATGATTACCAAGGCGCAGCACAATGTGGTTCATGAATTGAGCGGGATACCCGCATTGACGTGCTTGCAAAATGTCTTCGGCTCGTTGACCAACGACGAGCAGGCGCTTGCTCATCGAGCGCTCCACATCGGGATTGCTATCGACGAACACCGATCGCGATTTGACCGGGGCGATTTTCTCGTTCGCAACCTCATCGGGGCAGACCAACAAACCGGTGCGGTCGTGATCGGGGATGTCGTCCAAGAAGGACAGACCGTACAATTCCAGGTGCGTGACGCTCAAGCAGCCACCGACGATTTGAACCTCCTCTTGGCAGCTGCCCGGGGGCAGGAGAGATCCACGCTTGGAGCGTTACTCTTCAGTTGCTGTGGGCGCGGCAAGGGTCTGTTCGGTTGTGCGGATCATGACATTTCGGTTGTGGAAGACCACCTCGGACACGTCCCGGTATCCGGCTTCTTCGCCCAGGGGGAGATCGGTCCAGTTGGAGGACGCAGTTTTATCCATGGATACACGGCAAGCCTAGCCCTGTTTGGCGATCCTCCTCCCGGGACATCAGCCAATTCCTGATGATCATGCTCGTCCGTCTCATTGAAATCCCATGCATAGCTTTCTCCGTCGGTCAACCCGGAACCCCAAGGAGCTCTTCATGATCTATCAGATCTCGTGCGCGACACTGTCCTTCTTGGTCATGCTGACCGGAACAGCGTTGGCTGCTGACGTAAAACCACTGGACAAATCACCCGGAGCAAAAGAAATGACAACCGATTCAGGTCTGAAATATGTGGATGTCACGGTTGGAGATGGTCGCGAGGCAGTCGTCGGAGACACGGCAACTGTTCACTATACCGGATGGCTGGTAGACGGGAAGAAGTTCGATAGTTCCCTTGACCGCAGCGAGCCTTTTTCATTCCGTGTCGGTTCAGGTCAAGTCATCAAAGGCTGGGATGAGGGCGTAGCCGGTATGAAAGTCGGAGGGAAGCGAAAGCTCACCATTCCGCCTCAATTGGGATATGGAACACGAGGAGCCGGAGGAGTGATCCCTCCCAATGCGACACTGATTTTTGATGTCGAGTTGCTCGGCCTCCGGTGAGCGCAGTTCAGTGATGAAACGCACCCCGTTGTTTCCGCACCATCAAGCCTGCCAAGCCAAGCTGGTTGATTTCGCCGGATGGGAGATGCCCATGCAATACTCCGGCGTCATTGATGAATACCGGACAGTACGTTCCCGAGCTGGTCTGTTCGACGTCAGTCATATGGGAAGGATTGCCGTCACAGGTGAAGGCGCCTCGACGTTTTTGCAGCGCATGACCACCAACGACGTGACAAGCATGCCGGTCCGTCATTCTCAGTATTCCATGATCTGTAATCCTCAAGGAGGGATCGAGGACGATGTTTTCATTTATCACACGAAGGCTGATGAGTTTCTCGTCTGCGTGAATGCCTCCAATCGCGAGAAAATCCTGACATGGTTCCGGCACTATCACTCCTCAGACCATTGCACGATTGAGGACCGGTCCAGTGAATTGGCGCAGTTGGCCCTACAGGGGCCTGCCTCACGGGAACTCCTCACAGACCTCGGCTTCACCGAGGTCGCAACGCTCAAACCCAGGCAATGTGCCGAGACCACGCTGTCCGGTCGCTCCCTGCTCGTTGCCCGAACAGGGTATACGGGCGAACTGGGATATGAATTCTATTTCCCATCCGGGGTAGCAGGAGAACTGTGGTCTCGCCTCATCGAAATAGGCCGACCGAAAGGTCTCAAACCGGCCGGTCTCGGCGCAAGAGATCTCTTGCGCCTGGAGATGGCTTATCTGCTGTACGGGAATGATATCAACCAGGAAACCACGCCACTGGAGGCAGGGGCGGAGTGGGTGGTGCGGTTTGAAAAAGGAGAGTTTGTCGGTCGCGAGGCGTTGCTGCGTCAGCAGGCGGGGACCCTCTCGACCAAGCTAATAGCTTTCGAACTACTTGAAAAGGCCGTGCCTCGTCACGGATTCACTATTACCGACGGGGAATCATCGCGTGGGGCAATCGGAACGGTCACGAGTGGGAATCTTTCACCACTGTTACAAAAAGGCATCGGCCTCGGCTACGTGCCTGTCGCGATGTCAAAGCCGGGGTCGCGGATTCACATTGATATCAGAGGGACATGTGTTCCTGCCGTCGTGGTGAAGCCGCCGTTCTACCGAAAATCCAAGAGCTGATGGCTGCCGGCCACAAGAGCGGATGGCTTATGGCGTATGGCACAAACATGAAACGAAGAGCTGATGGCATATGGCTCATAGTCCGTTGAAAAGAGTATATGGCTTATAGCCTATGGCTCGCGATGGGAGCCAGAGCATTCGGCAGGTACGGAACCCATCTCTTTTCTCGTTCGTGCCATAGGCCATCAGCTATTTGCTCTTATCTGCCTTTCCTATGACCAAGAACATCTATAGCGGCCGCGTCGTAACGCTGAATATTGATACGGTTCTCCTACCGAACGGCGTCACCGTCGATCTCGAGGTTATCCGGCATCCCGGAGCCGCCGCGGTAGTCCCTATGAAGAACGCCGCCACCGTCATCCTGATCAAACAGTTTCGCCATGCCGCAAACGGATTCATCTATGAGATTCCGGCCGGAAAGTTACATCCGGGCGAAGACCCACTGCATTGCGCGGCTCGTGAATTGGAAGAGGAGATCGGATATCGATCGGATCGCTTTGAATTGCTGTCCAGCATTCTGACGGCGCCAGGATTTGCTGATGAGATCATCCACGTGTACAAGGCCACGAACCTCACCACAGGCATGCAACAGCTTGATCACGATGAAGTGTTGGAAGTCGTCGAGATGTCGTTACCAGATGCAATAAACAAAATTGAGGACGGAACGATTCGGGACGCAAAAACGATTGTGGGATTGCAGGCGGTATTTATCCAGTCACTGAAGGGATGATGCGACCCAAGAGGTCTCCCTGTGAGCTGGGAGACCTCCCGAGCCAGCTAGCCTCGCCAAGAGACTTCGAATAATTACTTGGGAGCGGGGGCGGGTTTCTTCTCTTCCTTCTTCTTCTCTTCCCCGTACACCATCTGGGTAAGCTTGCCACTCTTCTTCTCTTCCTTCTTCTTGCCCTCTTCAGTGGCGAATGCAGGAGCGCTGAATGCCACTAAGATGGCAACCGCAAACATGCTCAACATAATCCGCTTCATAGTATTTCACCCCCTTTTAGTTTTAAAGTGTTACGGAAGGCAGCAATGCGTGAAGCAAGTGAAATGCCTAGTGGGCTGCTCAGAGTAATCTCATATTTGTCAGCTATTTACATTAGATTGTGGCAACGTCCTGGAGATCCTCAAGACTACTCTCTGTGGCAGAATGGCGAAACCATCACTAAATCGCCCCAGGATTACCAGTATAACGGGCAGAAGAACAAACCAGGAACGAAAAGGATCCTCCGTACTTCGCCGGTCACGCCTGAGGATGGACTCTACCCGGACCCAAGGTCCAGGCGGCTTGTCCGACCGTATTGAACCGGGCGTACAAATTCTCTTCGTGGGGATCAATCCTGGTCTGCGTTCGGCATTGGTCGGTCATCATTTTGCCGGCCATTCAAATCGATTCTGGAAGGTGTTGTATGCATCCGGCTTGGTTCCAGAGCCCCTCACCTATAGGGACGACTGGCGTCTACCATCCTACGGCATGGGTCTCACAAATATGGTAGCCAAACCGACGGCGGGCATCCGTGAGCTGACAGCACAGGAGTACGAGGAGGGACGAACCCAGCTTCTGGCAACAATCGCTCGCTATCAACCATCCGTTGTGGCCGTTCTGGGACTGTCTCTCGCTACTATCCTCTTGGGAACCGGAGGGATTTCGGCCAGACGCTTACCAGGGCTGCAGCGGGAACGTCTTCTGAATTCTTCTGTGTTTTTGCTCCCCAACCCCAGCGGACGCAATGCGCACTATTCCACAGCCGACATGGTCAAGGTCTTTCGCGCTCTGCGGAGGTTCCTCCTCACGGTCCCGCGTTTGACAGTGCACAAGGGATAGGATCACAGCATCCGGGGTCATGCCCATTCCGACTCTTCACAGGTCCGCGACGCGAAGAAAATGAGGCGCACGGCGCGATGAAGAAAGAGCGCCACGTTTGTGGCGCGCCGGCGAGTCGGTGAGCCGGCAGTGTCTTGGACCGTTTCCGGACGGGCGCGAGCCGGTGAGCGCCCAGTGTCTTACGTTTATGCGCGCCGGCGAGGCAGTGAGCCGGCAGTTCCGGAGGGCGAATTGTATACATTTCAGCCGCCCGCCCCGAGCCTGCCGAGACAGGCTCTTTTCCCGTATCCGTACGTTGACCCTGGTTTTTGGCGCGATGTTTGCTATACATTCGATTTTCATATCGGGTGGCCAATGGATGGAAGGTCCTTGAACAAGCATTGGTTGTGTATGGCATTGCGGTCCTCCTACAGGTCTCGGCTATCCACGTGTATGCTGAGGAAGGGACTCACGCGTTCATGGAATGCGCCATGAAAGAATGCGACCTAGGACGCATCGCACAGGACCGGTCGGTCCGTCTGGCTCATTTCCAAAACGGGCAGGGACTTGGTGAACGCGCCGTCGAAACCGATGAGCGATCACCGGCCGCGCACTTCGCTCTTTTTTGCAACCTCGGAGAACTCTCGCGGATCGATGGCGAAGCCAGCGTGACCTCCGTGCTGGGATTGCGTCGGGTGCTGAAGGAACTTGATCGTACCATCGAACTTGCGCCGGACCATTTGGACGCTCTGTCGGCCAAAGGAACCTTTCTCATCCGGCTGCCGACATTATTGGGGGGGGAACAAGCAAAAGGGAGAGGATCTTCTCAAGACGTGATCCGGAGAGATCCATCTTCAGTCAATGCTCGCTTGAGCCTCGCAAAAAGCTATTGCGGCGGAGGCAGGCACGATGAAGCGATATCTCTTGCCTCGCACGCGCTCGACCTGGCTGACCGGCAACAGAGCGCGACCTTCATTCACAAAGCGAGAGACGTCCTGGCCCAACTTCGAGCCAGAGGTGCAAAGGCCAACCAACCGCTTCGCCCTGGTGCCGGATTCAACCCTTCAATTGATGAACAGCCTTAATGGTCGCATCGATCTCTTCCGGTGAGGTCAACAGACTTGGAGCCAATCGCGCATAGTGATTGGTATAGGGCGTTAGACTTCCCATAATGCCACGCCGCCTGAGTCGATCCACCGTTTCCTGCGGCTCCATGCCATCCACCTCGAAACAGACGATTCCCGATGACAACTCCCTGGATCTGGGCGTGTGAAGCCGCACGTGTCGCATTGAGGCTAGACCTGACTTCAGCTGGTCATTTAACACATGAATCCGCTCGGTGATGCGCTGTTTCCCGATAGCCTGATGGAAATTGAACGATTCGTCCAGCGCCCATCGATGCTCGAAGGAATGAAAACCGCCGGGCGTCATGTAGATTGATGGGGGAAGGTCATGCGGGGGCAAGTCTCGCGTCCAGATATCGTAGGCTTCGGTGTTAAACGTGGGAATGATGGCATTCGCAAATGGCCACGCACGAGGGTGACCCCATACGAGCCCCGTTCCGCGAGGACCGAACATCCATTTATGGGTGCCTGCAATAAAGAAATCACACCCGGTCTCCTTCAACCGGAGATCCTCCACCCCTAATGCATGGACTCCGTCGACACACAATAGGATTCGATCCTTCTCCGTCCGACCGGCATTGATCTCCGCGAGGCGCTCGCCGATATGCCGTATCGGCAGTTTCAATCCGGTCCCGGAATGTACCCAGGTCACCGCCAAAACCCGCGTGTGGGGCGTGAGATGACCGACGATGGTGTCGACGATTTCTTCCTGAGTCACGCTGTGGAGATCGCGGTACAGCGCGATCTGCCGGACCACGGCGCCGGTCCGTTGCGCCCTCAACTTTAGGGACACGTCAGTTGCATAGTGATCGTGGATCGTCGTGAGGATTTCCTGTCCTTCCGACAATGACAACCCGCCGTACAAAAGGCCCAATCCCATCGTGGTGCTATCCGTCAGGGCGATCTCGGTCGGGTCCACAGCCAGATAGTCCGCTGCCGCGCGGAGCACCGCGGCTTCCTTCTTCTGCTCATGTTCCAGCCAGTATCCGATCGGGTTGGCATCCAGTCCGTCCCGATGACGTTCGATGGCTTCTCGCACAGGGGCAGGATGCGATGCCAAAAAGAACCCCGCCATATGGATAAGATCGGGAGACAGACGGAACTGCGATCGAACCCATTCCCAGCTTGTGGGCGCCTCATCCCCGCGGCGGCCGGCAAATCCTGTGGAAGACGTGACCCCAGACAGCAGTGACACCCCAAGCGCCAAACCGGTCCTGACGAGAAACTTCCTTCGATTCATTTCAGTCATGAGATTTCTTTGTCTGCAACGGGGCGTAACGATCTGGTCCTGATCGATGCCCCGCGTCGGTTCTCACTCATGCCTATCGATCCGAGGATGCTGCAATTGCTCAATCTCACGCTGTGACGGCATTGCGTTCTGTGTTCCACGCTTCGTCGTGGCGAGCGCGCCTGCGGCATTCGCGAAAGTGATCGCCGTCTCAAGCGAGTCTCCTGCGGCCAATGCACAGGCCAAGGCTCCGTTGAATGCATCGCCCGCACCTGTGGAATCCACCACCTCCACGGCAAAAGCAGGAAATTCTCGGAGGCCGGAGCTATCCATCAGCAATGCGCCTTGCGCCCCGCGTGTGACCACCACCGAGCGTGTGCCCCGTTTCACAAGCACGCGAGCCGCTTCCGCCGCTTCATTCTGCCCGGCCAGTTGAAAGACCTCGCCTTCATTCGGCGTGAGAATGTCGACCAATTTGAGAAGTTCGGTTGAGAGAGGTTGAGCGGGAGCCGGATTGAGAATGGTCACTAGCCGGTTCTTTCTCGCCAGTGTGAGCGCCTGCATCACCGCCGAAATCGGAATTTCCAATTGAACGAGCAGGACCCGTGCACCGGCCATCAGAGCGGAGGTACGCGATACTTCCTCGGACGTCAGCATCAAATTGCTTCCCGGAGCGACCGCAATCTGATTGGCGCCGGTCCGATCCACCATGATCAAGGCCACTCCGGTGGGGGACTTCGGATCGCGAATAATGCCTGTTTGGGGCAATCCCATGGCAGCCAAATGTTTCTCTATCAGTTTTCCATTGGAATCGGTGCCTATTTTCGACAGCAGGATGACATCGCCTCCAGCCCTCCGAGCCGCTACTGCCTGATTGGCTCCCTTTCCTCCGCAGGATTGATAGAAATCCCGTCCCAGAACGGTTTCTCCTCGCGCGGGCAAGCGGTCCACATTTACACACAAATCAAGATTGCTGGAGCCTACCACGATTACCTTCGGCATAATCGATCCTCAAGTAGTTTGATGACACGTTCTGATTTGACTGCCATGGCTACCTTCACATTGGGCGGTAACCTGTATTCGACCTGCAGGACACGACGGTCGGCCACGGTGAGGCCGCGGGTGACATTTCCCGCAACTTCCACGTCGACCCGTAACGATTCCACCGTCACAACACTGGGATCGATCGCGACCGCGACCGCGAGAGGATCGTGCAGATAGAACTGTCCATGTCCTTCCGTCAATTCTGCATAATCAAACGCCTTTCCCGTCGCATCTGCGACAAATCTCGCCACGGGATGGGAAGACCCTTCCAGCAATCGAGCAAGACTGGTGCGACTGAGCCCGACTTGCGTCGTCACGTCGAGCGGAACGATCGTGAGGGGCAACCCTGACCGGAGCACTCGCTGAGCCGCGTGGGGATCCACATACATATTGAACTCCGCTGCCGGCGCCACGTTCCCGGGTACTGCGATAGCTCCTCCCATACAAATGACCCGCGCAAACTTCCGAACCATTTCAGGGCTAACTTTAAGAGCGAGAGCGAGGTTCGTGAGCGGGCCCAGGGTTATTAAGACCAGCTCACCGGGGTATCGTCTGACACATTCAGTCCAGACCTCTTGGGCGGTTAACAAAGATGCCGGAAGACGCGGTTGGGGATAACGGCATACTGTCCCTCCATCATGAAAGCGATCAAGTTCTCCCAGACCGTCATGTCCATGAAAAGGGATTCCATCGACCAGTTGATACTCGAGTGGCCGGGCAGCTCCCTGCCCCACGAGCAACTCCGAGGGAGGTTGTATCAGGTTTAGGACACGGAACAAATTTTTCGTGGCCTGTCCGACGGGAACATTGCCGCAGACAGTCGTGATCCCGACCACGTCCAACTCAGGTGACGACAAGGCGAGGAGAATGGCCAATGCATCATCAACCCCTGGGTCCGTATCGATGATCACCCGAGTGGGAGTAGAGGACACGTGCATCTCTCACATGCTGACCGATTACGAGCAATGCGCCACCCGCGCGTCATGATCACCCTGCTTCAGAACCGACCAGGACGATTGTGGCCGGAGACATCCACGAGAGTCGGCTCTCTGACGATGAGACACGACCAAAGGGGCGGTACCGTCCGGGTCAGCCAGGCCGGCGTTGATCATACGCCCTCTTTCGACCGGGTTCCGTCGAATTTCTCGACAAATCGCGTCGACGTCGCCAGTTCATCAAGTGTCTGTTCATAGCTCCCGGCCTCGTGTTCCGGTCCCATCAAAAAATAAATCACGCAATCGTGGGCGGGGCTCAACAGCGCCAGCGCGCGCCCGATCGATGAGTCGCTTACATAAGACCGCGTGAGCCTGGTTTCGGTTTTCCCGAGCACGCCGGCAGGAACAAAAGATACTCCCTGCGAGAGGGTAACCGGCTGACCGAGTTCATGCTCTACGGCGTCCGCAGTGACCTGCCCTAATGGGAAGATCATTCCGAGGCCCCTTCCCTCGTCGGACATAAGAAACGGAAGCTCGGAGTCCTCGAACACAGTTGCGTGCCACCCGCGCGGGATCGTAAACGTGAAGCCCTTTCCCGGAATGTGGAGGACTGTTCCTGCTTGATAATTGCCCCCTGGTGAGAGATCGACGGACTGTTCAGGCGGATGCATGCCTGAGGGCCGCTCCTCAGCCTTGGTCGTGGGCGTATCCATCACGGTCGGACCCATCAATGTCAGGACCAGGATAACACCTCGCACGGAGGGATAAAACACCGGTGGAGCACTGTCCATCACATGAGTCGCAGTCATGGCAGCGGTAGCCTGCATTATTTCAAGATAGATCGTAGCGAAACTGTGAAGATGCCACGCGCGGTCCACGGCGCGAAGAATAATGAGGTTCACGACGTGCAGAATAATGCACGTCAAGGTTGTGAACGGGCGCGAGTCGGTGAGCGCCCAGTGTCTTCGGTTCGTGCGCGCCGGCGAGTCGGCAGTGTCTTGAACCGTTTGTGAACGGGCGCGAATCGGTGAGCGCCCAGTGTCTTAAACCTGTGTGCGCCGGGGAGCTGCGCCTCGTTAGGGATACGTGACGATACGTTAGTGGACCCCCGCGCGACGTAGACCACCCCTGTCCTATGAGCCAACTGAGCGAGCAGGCGGAGAGCCGCCCACCTGGGCGTCCACAGGTTTGTCGCGACGGCGTATTCGCAACTGCGGGAGAACTCTTCATGAAGAAGAATGCGGATTAGGAGGCACTGTCCATTGGCGGACAGGTACAAAACAGATTGCGATCTCCGAATGCCTCGTCGATGCGTCCAACCGCCGGCCAGAACTTGTGATCACGTACCCAGGGTGCCGGAAATGCTGCCTGCTCACGCGTATAGGACCTGGTCCACTCTGTCTTGGTCACGACCTCCGCGGTGTGAGGCGCTTGTTTTAAGATATTCCCCGCTCGGGGTTGGCGGCCGTCGATGATCTCCTGAATTTCACTACGAATCGCAATCAACGCGTCGCAGAATCGGTCGAGCTCAGACTTCGACTCGCTTTCCGTCGGTTCGATCATCAATGTCCCCGCCACAGGAAACGATACGGTCGGGGCATGAAAGCCATAGTCCATCAGACGTTTGGCAACATCCATCGCTTCAATGCCGCCCCTCTCCTTGAGAGGTCGCAGATCAAGAATGAACTCATGGGCAACCAAGCCGTTCCGTCCTGAATACAAGATGGAATAATGTTTCTCCAGTCGTTTTGCCATGTAGTTTGCATTGAGAATGGCCACCTGAGTCGCCTTGGTGAGGCCATCCCGGCCCATCATCGCAATATAGACCCAAGGGATCGTCAGAATGCTGGGGCTGCCAT
This sequence comes from Nitrospiraceae bacterium, assembly GCA_040510255.1. GTDB lineage: Bacteria > Nitrospirota > Nitrospiria > Nitrospirales > Nitrospiraceae > DASSBQ01. The sequence goes on from JBEVJJ010000286.1 coordinate 17,753, forward strand.
AGGGAGCCGCTGAGATGGCGCCAATGGCATCGGACCCTCCGACTTGCACCACGGGATGTCCGGGGAGAAACGGGCTCAGGTGTCGAGCGACACCAATCGGACCCATTCCAGGACCACCTCCTCCGTGTGGAATGCAGAAAGTCTTGTGCAGGTTCAGGTGGCAGACATCTGCCCCAATGTCTGCCGGACGGCACAGACCAACTTGGGCATTCAGGTTGGCTCCGTCCATGTACACCTGTCCTCCGTGGGTGTGGACGATCTGGCACATCCGTCGAATGCCTTCTTCGAACACGCCGTGGGTCGACGGATAGGTGATCATGATCGCTGCCAGTCGATCACGATGCTGAGAAGCTTTGGTTTCGAGGTCCTTCAGGTCAACGTTGCCGTAGGTATCGCACGCGACGGGGACGACCGACATCCCAGCCATGGCTGCGCTCGCAGGGTTTGTCCCATGGGCCGAAACCGGTATTAGGCACACATCACGATGCGATTCTCCACGATGGTGATGGTATGCGCGAATGGCCATGAGCCCGGCATATTCCCCTTGTGATCCGGCGTTCGGTTGCAACGAAATTGCAGCAAACCCGGTGATTTCGGCAAGCCATTGCTCAAGTTGCCGAAACAACTCACGATAGCCTTCGGTTTGATCCGTCGGAGCAAACGGATGGACCCCTGCAAACTCCGGCCAGGTAACCGGCACCATTTCAGCCGTCGCATTGAGTTTCATGGTGCAGGAACCCAGCGGGATCATCGAGTGCACCAGCGAAAGGTCACGAGCCTGCAACCGGTGTAGGTACCGCAACATCTCGTGTTCGGAATGATATCGATTGAAGACGGGATGCGTCAGATACCCGCTCGTTCGAGCCAGGGTCGGCGAATACCCCACCTCGATTTGCTGCGCCAGTTCATCCAAGCGGACCGGCTTGTCATGAGGTCCCCTGAAGATGGACAGAAGCGTCTCGATCTCGCGCAGGGTGGTTCGTTCATCCAACGACAAGCCGAGACTCTGATCGTCGTAGCGCCGCAAATTGATGTGCTGTTCGACCGCACGGACAAGAATCCCTTCCTTCTGGTCCTGATGCACGCGAATGCGCAAGGTATCAAAAAACGCCTCCGGCCCCACGTGGTAGCCATGTCGTCGTAGCCCTTCAGCGAGTAGCACCGCAAGACCATGCACACGTCGTGCGATCCGGCGCAAACCTTCCGGACCATGGAATACCGCATACATGGACGCCATGACGGCAAGGAGCACTTGTGCCGTGCAAATATTGCTCGTTGCTTTCTCACGGCGGATATGTTGCTCCCGAGTCTGCAGAGATAGACGATAGGCAATTTTTCCGGCCGCATCGCGAGAAGCTCCAACGATCCGCCCGGGGATTTGCCGCTTGAATTCTTCCTTTGTCGACAAGAATCCGGCATGAGGACCGCCGAATCCGAGGGGCACTCCAAATCGTTGACTCGTTCCGACGACGATATCCGCTCCAAATTCACCGGGTGGACGCAACAAGGTCATGGCCAACAAATCAGTTGCCACGACGACCAGCGCCCCGGCGGCGTGGGCGTCCTTCACCAGTTCGCTATAATCGCCGACATATCCGTCGGTCGTCGGATATTGCAGAAGTATTCCGCATAGTCGACCGCTGGAGAAATCAATAGACTTATTGCCCCCGCATCGAATAGTCACTCCAAGCGGAATCCCACGAGTCTCCACCACGGCAATGGTCTGCGGGTGGCAATCCTGAGAGACGAAGAATTCTTTTCTTTCGTGCCCACTCGCACGGGACACGGACAAACACATCGCCATGGCTTCCGCAGCCGCCGTCGCTTCATCCAGCAATGACGCGTTCGTGAGCGGAAGGCCGGTCAGTTCCGCCACCATCGTCTGAAAGTTGATCAGTCCTTCGAGGCGTCCCTGTGCAATCTCGGCTTGATAAGGGGTGTATTGGGTATACCACGCAGGATTCTCGAGCACATTCCGTTGAACAACCCCTGGTGTGACACAGTCGTAATACCCCATGCCAATCAATGACCGATAGGTGCGGTTCCGTGCGGCCATTGCCCGCAATTCGTCCAAAACCTCAAGTTCGCTGCGATGCGCCGGGATCGCCAGCGGGCGGCGGAGCCTGATGTCGGCGGGAACCGTCCCATCGACGAGCGCCTCCAGCGATTGCAGGCCTAGGGTTGCCAACATCTCCTGGATATCCGCGTCCGTGGGTCCCAGGTGCCGGCGCACAAAAGAATCCATCGGTGTATCAATATCGGGATGCGACATGAAAGTGTGTACCGTCCTTGCCGGGGACCGGATGAGGGTCCGGTTGTTTCTCTCGTGCTGGTAACGTACCATGCTCGGAGGCCATTTCCAAGCATCGCATTTAATCAACGGGCGCTTGTTTCTTTTCCATCGGTTCAGTCATATTTGCTGGATCTTCATGAGGACGATCGTGTTAGAGGATACATATCCGATCCACTCCCTACCAATCCATTCCTGCGCCGTCGATCATGCCGATGCATGATGTGTTGATCGTCGGCGCAGGGCTCGCCGGAATGAGAGCCGCGCTCGCTATTCCACGCGGTCTCGACGTCGCCGTCATCTCGAAAGTCCACCCGGTGAGAAGTCATTCCGTCGCCGCCCAAGGTGGTATCAATGCCGCCTTGGGTGAAAATGACACCTGGGAAGCCCATGCATTCGATACGACCAAGGGAGGGATCTATCTTGGCGACCAAGATGCGATTGAAGTGATGTGCCGCGAAGCGCCTCAAGATCTGTTGGAACTGGAGCACATGGGGGTCATTTTCAGCCGGACTGAGGATGGCCGTATCGCCCAGCGACCGTTCGGCGGGGCTGGATTCCCTCGCACCTGTTATGCGGCCGATCGAACCGGTCATGCCCTCCTCCACGCGATGTACGAACAACTGCTCAAGCATCAGGTGCGTGTCTATGAAGAATGGTACGTCACAGCACTGACCGTCGAAGGCAGGCAGTGCGTTGGCCTGGTGGCCTGGGACCTGATCCATGGGAAATTGCACTTTCTCTCGGCGAAGGCAGTGATTCTCACGACCGGCGGGAGCGGACGGGTCTTTCTCACAAGCACCAATGCAGTGATCAATACCGGAGATGGAATGGCCCTGGCCTTCCGCGCGGGAGTGCCTCTCAAGGACATGGAATTCGTACAGTTTCATCCAACAACCTTGAAGGACACCGGGATTCTCATTACTGAAGGAGCCCGCGGTGAGGGTGGGTACCTGTTGAACACGATGGGCGAGCGGTTCATGAAACGATATGCTCCCGAGCAAATGGAATTGGCAACCCGCTCTACCGTCTCTCTCGCAATCGGCCAGGAAATTCTCGAGGGTCGGGGTGTTGATGGGTGTGTCTTATTGGATCTCCGCCATCTCGGCCGAGCGCGAATTCTCGAACGACTTCCTCAAATCAGGGAACTGGCAATGGAATTTGCCGGTCTGGATCCAATTGAAACACCGATCCCCGTCCGTCCCGGCGCTCATTACCAGATGGGAGGAATCGCCACCAATCAATGGGGTGAAACCGAACTTCCCGGCCTGTACGCTGCGGGCGAATGTGCTTGTGTCAGCGTGCATGGCGCCAATCGGTTGGGAGGAAATTCCTTACTCGAAACAATCGTTTTTGGACGCCGGTCAGGGTGCAGAGCCGCCGAGTATGTCAAATCGATTCAGTCCAGTCCTGTGTCCGAGCGGCACTTCCAGTCAGAACAGGACCGCATCCGACGCCTCTTCTCTCATGATGGGCGGGAACGGGCATGGCACCTGCGAGATGAACTCGGGAAGACGATGAGCCAAAATCTCGGCATTTTCCGGACTCAGGAATCCATGCAGGAAGCCATGCAGCAGATACGACACCTGAAGGCTCGCGCATCCAGCCTGCAGATTCAGGATAAGGGACACATCTTCAACACCGATTTGATTGAAGCGCTGGAACTGCAGTCCTTATTGGACATCGCCGACACGATTGTGATGGGCGCATCGGCACGGCAAGAGAGTCGCGGCTCGCACTACCGTGCTGATTACCCGAAACGCGACGATGCGAACTGGCTGCGGCATACCTTGGCCTATCCCGGACCGGACGGACCTTTCCTTGGTTACGCTCCGGTGACCATCACCCAGTTCCCTCCTCAATAGCATTGACCCACCATCCTCATTGACGCACTACCCCGTTCCATTCCGCCTGCGCTCGATGCTTCGTTTTTAGGTACATCGCTTGATCATTCAGGCTCATGAAGGTTGCGCTCTTGGCATTTTGCGCTATGCTCTTTTTGATGCATTGCAAGGCTTTATGGCGTTGACCCCTCTTCTCCTGCCGTCGGACGACACGACCATGAAACCATCCTGCCATGGGGATTCAGTCGATCCATCATGACCACCGCTGGTATCTCACTGCTTTGTCATCATTGCCGAACAACCTACCGACCATCCAGGTGGTCAGCGGTCGCGGCCCAGATGCGTGAATGCGGAACGTGCGGCGCTCCGTTCTCGGTCGCAGACATTTCCAGGGCCGTTTCGTCAAGACGGGAGGCGCGATCGGACAATGGACACGTGACGAGTGACGTGGGCCTCTCGGCAACCGAGCAGGAGCGACGATCGCATGAGACGTTGCATTTCTCCTTCCACGGTCGCGGAGAGACCCTCTTCGGCATTCAGATTGTGAACGTCCTCCTGACACTGATCACATTGGGCTGCTATCACTTTTGGGCAAAAGCCAAGGTTCGCCGATATGTCTTCGGTCAAACAGAATGCGCAGGAGACCGCTTCGCGTATCACGGCACGGGGAAGGAGCTTCTCAAGGGGTTCCTCAAGGCGATGGTTCTATTCGGTATCCCCTATTTGTGTCTGACGGCAGCCGACCAGTTTATCAATTCTCCTCCGTGGGTCTCCCTCATCCTGCGCTCGCTGGGAGGCTTCCTCCTGTTCTTGTACGTTCCAATAGCCATGGTGGCTGCTCGGCGGTATCGGTGCAGCCGGACGTCGTGGCGAGGCATCCGACTCCGGTTTCATGGAAAAACGTGGGATTTTCTCCTCCTTCACTGCACAGGTTGGTTATTCACAGCAATGTCACTCGGGATCTACTATCCCTATTTTTTGGCGCGACGATATGCGTTTCTCGTTTCCCACACCTCTCTGGGAACTCAACCATTTGCATTCGATGGTCACGGACGACGTCTGGCCCAACCCTTTGCTGTAGCGCTATTTCTCAGCTATTTCATCGTCATCGGCTGTCTGGTGTTTCTTGCCGTGAAAGTCGAAAACGGAGGCCTTTCGCTTTTTCTCCTTCCCCTCATACTGGGTCCACTTTGGACCTGGTTCCTAGCACGGAAACAGAATTTTCTCTGGGACCATACGTCCATCGCCTCCTCTCGCTTTCATTCCACGGTGACTTGGCAACAACTCCTCACGCTTTACGTAGGAAATGCCGCACTTCTCTTGTTGACTGCAGGAATCGCGTGGCCGTGGGTTACCGTCAGAAACTCGTGTTTTGTGTTGGGCAACCTGACCCTACGTGGTGCTGTCGATTTTGAGCAGATCTTCCAGCATGCCACCCCTGCATCAACCACAGGTGAGGGGCTGTCCAATTTTCTCGATACCGGCCTTGACATGGACTAACAGGATGCTGAAAAACACCGCCAGCTTGGTAGGACACTGGGTGCTCACCGTCTCGCACCCGTCCGGAAGCGGTCCAAGACACTGCCGGCTCACCGACTCGCCGGCGCGCACAAACGTGGCGCTCTTTCTTCATCGCGCCGTGCGCCTCATTTTCTTCGCGTCGCGGACCTCGCTGCGGCCGTACCGCGGAACGAGGTGTCTCGGCACGTCGGGGTTGGGCGGGTGAGAACAATGGTCTTCTTGATCATCCTGCAGGGATCTCGTACTCACACATCTCTCTCTCTTCACGCACATTGCAATGGGTTCTCAACGGCCTGCTGATTGTCACATGGACCGTTCCTGGGTAGGTGATTACCTCGACGGCCGCACGGCAGCACGTCATCATGCGATTGTCCGAGTCGGCAAGATCTCATTGGAACTTGTCACCACGACAGGCTTCACGCGAAGCTGGCCCTACAACGCCATGACTCAAACGCAAGGGGCCTATGGGGGGGAAGCCGTTCGTTTTGAATATGGGAACGAACCGGTTGAATCGGTGGTGATTGCCGACCATTCTGTATTGACGGAGATCCGTCGCGTCGCCTCTCATCTTCCGGTCCATTTCCATCATCCCTCTACGAGACGCGCCAGAGCCAAATGGACGGCCGTGGCGATGCTGGTGGTGGTTGTCGCAACCGGTCTGCTCTACCAATGGGTGATTCCCATCATATCGGCATTCCTCATGCCCTTGGTCCCTGTGACGTGGGAAGAGGCGTTGGGTGAACAGCTCGTCAGGCATCTCGTTCCGGAGGAGCTCCGCTGCCGGGATCCCCGATTGATGCAGGCCCTGTCGATCATTGTGCATCCATTGATTCAAGCCGAATCCTCCCGTCGATATCCGATTCGTCTTCATGTACTCGACGACAAAAACATCAACGCCTTTGCCGCACCGGGAGGACATGTCGTGCTGCTGAGAGGTCTGCTGGAACGTACCGAGACTCCCGAACAACTGGCCGGCGTCTTGGCTCATGAGCTCCAACATGTCTACAAACGGCATACCACCCGCACCATCATAGAACAGACGACTGGTACCGTCCTGATGACGGCACTCTCCGGTGATTTCTCCGGTGGATTGACCTGGGGAATCGGGGGGGCGCAGGCCTTGAGCGCGCTCCGCTATCGTCGTGCACACGAAGAGGAGGCTGATCTGGCAGGATTGCAGACCATGGAAGCGGCCCGGCTCGATTCTACCGCCATGGTGACATTCTTCCGTATCCTGCAGCGGGAGCTTCCCGATGCGACACCCATACCGGATTTCCTGACTACACACCCCCACATGGATGAACGGATCGCCGCGCTGACGATCGCCACGCACCCAGCGACAGGCCACTCCCGCCGACTCCTCCTCAAAGAGGACTGGACCGAAATCCGGTCCCTCTGCCATGTAGAGACGCCAGCTCGATGATCTGACACTTAGCGCAGATTGCCCGCGAGCCATCCCCGCTTTGGTATAATCGACAATCTCTGGAAGCAGACGCTCTATGCGTGTCCTCGTCATAGAAGATGAAACCAAGGTCGGCAGTTTCATCAAACGCGCGCTCGAAGAGGAAAGTTATGCCGTCGATCTCTGCGAGGATGGAGCGCAGGGGTTGGATCTTGCCCTGAGCGGCAGTTATGACGTCCTCGTGATTGATCTCATGTTACCGAATCTCCCCGGCCTGGAGATCCTCAAACGAATCAGACGGGAGAAGGTTCATGCTCCTGTCCTAATCTTGACCGCACAATCGAAAGTCGACCAAAAGGTCAAAGGGCTCGATGCGGGAGCCGATGATTATCTGACCAAGCCCTTCGCCATCGATGAGTTGCTCGCCCGCGTCCGGGTTCTCCTCCGTCGAGGCACCGCGGACGTACCCGGAGTTTTGCAGGTCGAGGACCTCATGCTGAACCCCGCCACACGGGAAGTCACCCGTGGAGGACAGCGTATTGAGCTTACAGTCAAGGAATACGCCTTGCTTGAGTATTTCATGCGCCATACGGGGCGCGTATTGACCAGACCCATGATTTCTGAACACGTCTGGAACCAGGACTTTGATACATTCACCAACGTCATCGATGTGTACGTCAATTACCTGCGCAACAAGATCGATCGGGGACGCACCCGTAAACTGATCCATACCATTCGAGGCAGTGGGTACATGCTGAAGGCGGACTGATGCCACTGCGCGTTCGACTGACACTCTGGTACGGCACGGCTCTCGCGCTGATTCTCATCACGTTTTCGGTCGTGCTCTACACGATCACGGAACGGAGTCTTCGCGACCAGGTCGATGAATCACTCCAAGAAACCGCGGAAGCAGCGGTCCGATCTCTGGATGAACGTGGCTTTCTTCAGCTGATCGATGAGGACGAATTATTGAACCAGTTTCCGGAACTGGCCCGCATCGACAAATTTTTCCAGATCTTCAGCCCGTCCGGCACGATTAGCCTTCGCTCGCCGAACATACGGCGGCACGAAGTACCCCTCAGCCGCAAGGCATTAGAAGTCGCCTTCACGGGAAGAACCATTTATGAGTCCGCGAAATATCCCAACGAGCCCCCCCTTCGGCTCATCTCGGTCCCGATCGTGTATCGTGGATCATTGCTGTATGTGGTGCAGGTCGGTACGAGCCTCGAAGCCGTTGACGGTACCCTGCATCGCTTCTTGATCGTCCTCCTCGTTATGACCCCCATTGCGCTGGGCATCGCCCTGGCAGGTGGTTGGTTTCTGGCCGGGCGCGCGCTCCGCCCTGTGGATTCCATTACCCTGGCCGCTCAACGCATCTCGGGCGGTGATCTGACCCAACGGCTGCCGCCCTCGCGCTCCTCGGATGAAATCGGGCGTTTAACGGATACCTTCAATAACATGATCGCGCGGCTGGAAACCTCTTTTGAGCAGATCCGGCAGTTCAGCAGCGATGCATCACACGAGTTGCGCACGCCCCTGACGGTCATGAAAGGCGAAACGGAATTGGTGCTTCGACGGGAGCGCCCCCTGCACGATTATCAAGCCGTACTCGAAAGCAACCTGGAAGAGATCGACCGCATGTCTCGCATCGTCGACGAATTGTTGTTCCTCTCCAGGGCGGACCTCGGAGAGATCAAGATGGAGAGTGAACCGGTACGGTTGGAATCATTGGTCGAAGATATTTACCGGCAAGCTCTGCTCCTCGGGCAGGAGCGCAATATTCAGGTCGTTCTCGGAGAATTGACGCCGGCGACCGTCTGCGGGGATGAACTGCGTCTGCGAGAGCTGATCTTGAATATCGTCGATAATGCCGTCAAATATTCCTATCCTGGTGGAGAGGTCGAGATCCGGTTACGGATCGCTGATTCCTCCGCGTTGCTTTCCGTCACTGACCATGGAATCGGCTTTCCACCCGATGCGCAGAAACGGATCTTCGACCGCTTCTACCGGACGGACGAAGCGCGGGCCCACACGAAAAAAGGGACCGGCCTGGGACTCGCTATCTGCGCATGGATTGCCGACACCCATCACGGTCGCATCGAGGTGGAAAGCGAAGCAGGAAAAGGCTCGACCTTTACGATCGTGCTTCCTCTTGCGTCTGTCCCGGCTTAGCTTCTTCTAATCTCTGCCTAATCCTTCTCTCATCATCGTTTGCTAGGGTATGACATGTCGACAATCGATTCGGTCGACTTCAAGTCACATCCTACTTCACACCATTACTATGGAGGACAGTATGCACCGTGTTTTTCGCTATACGATAGGAGGCTTAGCCGGATCGGGTCTATTAGGTCTGGCCCTGCTCTCAGGGCAGATCACATTACCGACCTCTCATGCATCAGGCGCATCCACCTCGGCACTGACGCCAGGTGCGCAGCCAGTCGCCATGCCGCCGGGAGAAGGCTTTACCACTGTTGCAAAGGCAGTGACCCCCGCCGTTGTCAACATCACCATAGCCGCAACGGAAAAGATTTCCGACCCGAGAGAGCGGATGCCGGACCTCAGGGATCGGATGGAGGAGTTTTTCGGCAATCCGGGCGATCCATTCGGGTCTCGCAAGCATCGCGGGCCAAAGATGCCACGCGAACATCACCGCAGCGGGATGGGATCCGGCGTCATCGTCTCACCGGACGGGTACATTCTAACGAACAATCACGTGGTCGATGGGGCGAAGGAACTGACCGTGACATTGCCCGATAAGCGTGAGTTCAAAGGTCGCGTGGTGGGCGCCGATCCAAAAACCGATCTGGCGGTGGTCAAAATCGACGGCCATGATCTACCCGCAATCCCATGGGGCGATGCGTCGAAGCTGCAGGTCGGCGAATATGTGCTTGCGGTAGGCAATCCGTTTGGCTTGAATTCGACGGTGACGCTCGGCATCGTGAGCGCGCTGGGTAGAGGCAAGATGGGCATTACCCAATATGAAGACTTTATTCAGACCGATGCGGCCATCAATCCGGGGAATTCCGGCGGAGCGCTCGTCAACACGAAAGGTGAACTCGTCGGGATCAACACCGCAATCTTTTCGCAGTCAGGCGGCTACCAGGGTGTGGGATTCGCCGTGCCGACGAGCATGAGCAAGCCGGTATTTGAAAGTCTCGTCAAGACCGGCAAGGTCGTGCGGGGCTATTTGGGCATCGGCATTCAGGACTTGAACCAGGAGCTCACGAAGTCGTTCGGACTGAAGGAATCAAAGGGAGCCCTGGTGAGCGACGTGAAGGAAGACAGCCCTGCCGAACAGGCCGGCATCAAGCAGGGGGATGTGATCATCGGCTACAACGGATCACCAGTTGAGGATCCAGCAGCGCTTCAACGTGTGGTGACGCGAACCCCGATCGGCGCCAAGGCCACGATTAAGGTGCTCCGAGACGGTCACGAGAAGGAATTGTCGGCGACGATCAACGAGTTGTCGGAAACCATACAAACGGCCAAATCGGACGGTGAAGGGAATGAACATACTTTCGCCGGAGTAGCCGTGCAGGATCTTGATCGTGACACCGCCCAGGAGTTGGGGCTGAAGGAAAAGGTTCAGGGTGTGGTGGTCACGGCGGTGGAACCCGACAGCGGCGCCGAGCGCGCTGGATTGCAACCAGGCGATGTCATCCGGGAGCTCAACCGACAACCGGTCAAGTCGGTGAAGGATTATGAACAGGCAGCTTCAACCATCAAGCAAGGTGATAACGTGCTCATGCTGATCAATCGGCGCGGCGCGTCCTTGTTCCTGAGCGCAAAAGTCTAAAGCCACTGGTAAATGGGCAGGGCTACGGCTGGCTCAGCGGTAGCCCTGACTTGTTTTGGTTGGATACATCAGGTGTGGGGTATGCACGACGGCGGACTCGGCTGATTCCCCGATCAGATCATACCCGATGGCATCGGTAATCCGGACCTTGACAAATTCGCCTGGTCGACCGGTCTCCTTGGGGATGAACACCACCCCGTCGATTTCCGGAGCGAGCCCCTCATGCCGTCCTTCAAGAAGCTGGTGCCCCTCTTCTGCATGACCATCAATCAAGACCTCTAATGTCTGGCCGATACGCTGTCGTTCTTTCGAGGAGGCAATCGCTTCCTGCACGGCCAGCAATTCGTTTCGCCGTTCCTCCATCACCACCCGCTCGATCTTCCCATCGAGATGGACGGCAGAGGTGCCCTCTTCGTCGGAATATAGAAACACCGCGACCCGATCGAATTCGCTTTGGGACACGAAGGCGTGGAGGTCCTGAAACGCCTGATCCGATTCACCGGGGAAGCCGACAACGAACGCCGTCCGGAACGTGACTCCGGGAATGCGCTGCCTGATCTGCGCCACCAAATCAGTCAATGCCGCCTGGCCTCCCAACCGGTGCATGCGTTTGAGCATCCCATCATTAATGTGCTGGAGCGGCATGTCGATGTATTTGGTGATCGAGGCTTCTCCCGCGTAAAGATCCAGTAATTCGTCCGTGACCTGCTGGGGATACAGATAGAAAGGCCTGATCCATCGAAGACCCTTGACCGTGACCAATTTCCGTAGCAGAGACACGAGTCCCTGCCGAAGGCCGAGATCGACGCCGTAATTGATCGTGTCTTGCGAGATCAAATTGATCTCCTGCACCCCCTGCGCCACCAACTGATGCGCCTCCGCAACAATCGATTCGATAGGCCGACTGCGCTGCTTTCCGCGCATGATCGGGATCGCACAAAACGCGCAGTTGCGATTGCAGCCTTCGGCGATCTTGACGTACGCGCTATGGGGCGATCCAAGACGGACCCGCGGCGCCAGTTCGTCATACAAGTAGGGGGGCGGGCTGATCCATGCCCGTTGTTTCGGCTTTCGTGCTCCAAGAAGCGAGCGCGTGATCTCGGCAATCTTGCCCAATTCTCCCGTGCCGACGACCCCGTCGAGTTCAGGGAGTTCCCTGAGCAGGTCCCCTTGATAACGCTGTGCCAGGCATCCAGCGGCAATAAGAACCCGACATGATCCAGTTTTCTTCAACCGGCCATGTTCGATGATGCTGTTGATCGACTCCTGCTTGGCCTCTTCTATGAACCCGCACGTATTGATGATCACCACCTCGGCATCCTCGGGTTCACCCGCCAGTTCGAATCCACTTGCGACGAGCGCACCCAGCATCACTTCGGAATCCACCTGGTTTTTGGAACACCCCAGGTTGACGAAACCGATGGTGGTCTTGCCGGCTGCTCGCTGGGGATTGATGAGACGCGAAGCCATAAGCACGTGAGTCTACGGGATGATGAAAAAGACTGTCAACGTGCGCCTACTTGATTCGTTGTCGTCGTTCTCATAGAGTCTAGACACGCGTGCTTGCTTGTACCTGCTACCTTCGCCCAGAGGCGCTCATGATTCGCACATTCCAGGGCATCAAACCTACCATCCCCGCTTCTTGCTTCATCGAAGACACTGCCGTCGTGATCGGGGATGTCATCATGGGCGAAGACTGCAGTGCGTGGTTTCATGCCGTCGTTCGAGGGGATGTGAATTACATCCGGATCGGCAACCGGACCAATGTTCAAGATCTCTCTATGTTGCACGTCACGCACGACACGCATCCGCTCATCCTCGGCAACGAAGTCACGATCGGTCATCATGTGGTCTTGCACGGTTGCACGATTCAGGATCGGGTCCTGGTGGGCATGGGCGCCATCATCATGGATGGAGCCGTCATCGGAGAGGACTCGGTCGTAGGAGCCGGGGCTTTGGTCACCGAACGGACCGTGGTTCCCCCGAAAAGCCTGATCTTGGGGTCCCCGGCCGTCGTGAAGCGCACCGTGACCGATCAAGAGCTGGCATGGATCAAAGAATCCGCCGCCAATTATGTCCAATACGCCCGCCAATACCTGACCGGGCCCGAAAAGCCTCGCACCGGTTTTTGGGTCTAGGCCGCCCCAGCCACGCATCTCTATCCTAATCGGACGAAACAGACCGGATCGCCCACCGTAGCTGTGGGATATTGTTCTTCTTGGACGGCATACGGAATCCTGCGACGGTGGCACCATTCGGCAATCCACTGAACCTCTTCGGTGGTGGTCGTGATCCAGCCCGGCCGGCGCAGCTTCCCAAGGCACCGATTTACAAGCTGTCTCACGATCCGGCGCTCTTTCTCAAATCGATACGGATTGAAGGTCAACGGCGCCGCTCGTCCATATGAGAGGGCGGATAGGTCTGGAAATCGTTCTGGATCATTGAGGACGCTGACCAACCAAAGGTGATCATATCGACCCTGTGCATGCCCCGCATCGCCTCCCTCAAAACGCAAGCCACTCTTGCTACAGGCGCGGTTCAGCACCGCCACTTCCTTTCCACGAAGATTGTAGGCCGACAGGGTGCGGTTCAAATCCATGACCTCCATCATCAACATAGGAATTTCCGGCACGCCGGCCCCGACGTAGAGACTGCGCCCCCCGACGGCCAGCTTTGGCCGAAGCGCAGCCGCGATGGTCCCGCCGCGCCTCTGGCACAGCACTCGCTTGGCCTTCCAGAATTCATCACCGCCCTCGTCGCAATAGACGGGCCCCAACCTCGTATAGTCGAGGCGGCGAAAGATCTGCCGGATGGCACGCTGTGTAGGACCTGTCAATCGTCTTGCGTTCGAAGAGCGGCTCACGAATTCTCCGCCAACCGGGTGACAACCTCCACCAGTAGAGGAACCATGTGAGAGAGGAAATCAAGGTCGAGCGTCTCGATCGTATCTGACGGTTGATGGTAATGAGGATTTCTGTAATTGGCAGTATCCGTCAGCATCACGGCGGGATAGCCCTGGTCCCAAAAGGCTGCATGGTCGCTGCGTCTCGTATCCGGCAGTAGGTCACCCTTCCCCGGGACCGTCAACGGAATCATCTTCAAGGATGGAACGGTCGCCCTTCCGCAAGATATGATCGCAGTCACAAGATGCCGTGATGCTTCATTTCCGACAACGCCCAAAAAGTCCCCTATCGAAGGAATAGAAATCGGGAGATGCGGCGGAGTCCGTTGAGACCCAGCTTCGCTGCGGGTATAGCCGACGCATTCCAATACGATCACGCCGAGAATGGATTGTCTCGTCTTCTCGAGCAACGCGACGTACGCACGGCTACCGAGCAAGTCCTCCTCTTCCAAACAGAAGGCGATGAAACGGATCGGCCGGCGTCGCGGCGTCCGGCAGAGAGCTCGCGCCGTTTCGAGCAACACGGCCAGCCCGCTCGCATTATCGTCCGCGCCAGGAGACTGCTCAACCGTATCGTAATGGGCGGCGATGATGAGTGGTGGCTGCTTCTGAGCCGGCAAGGTTGCGACTACGTTGTGATACGTCTGGCCCCAAACCTCAAACGGATGGAGTTCCACCGCCAAACCGAACGCGCGGAATTGCGCGCTGAGGTAAGTTTGGACGTGCAGGAGGTGGTGTGGAGAAGAAAAGGGATGCCGTTCGCCGACCAGCGCTTCTAGATGAGCCCTCAGACGATCCTTCGTGTTCGACACAGACAAGTAACCGGAAGCTACGACACAATCTCGGTGCCGATACCCTTGTGGGTGAAAATCTCAAGTAGGACCGCATGGGGCACACGACCGTCGATAATGTGCGCCTTGCTGACTCCACCCTCCAATGCATCCAGGCAGGCATGGACTTTGGGCAGCATGCCTTCGCCGATGACGCCCCGTTTGACCATCCGCTGAACGTCTTTGCGGGACACCGTCGAGAGATGCCGGCTGTTCGCATCACGAATACCTTTGACGTCCGTGAGCATGACCAGCTTCTCTGACCTGAGAGCCGCCGCAATAGCTCCGGCCACCAGGTCGGCATTGATATTGTAGGTATTCCCCTCGTAATCAGTCCCAATCGGCGCGATCACCGGAATATAGTGATCATCCTGGAGGTTGCGCAACAAGCTCGGATCTACCGATTCGATATCACCCACCAATCCGAAGTCCCCGTCTTCATCCTCATCATCAAGGTCCTTCTCCAGCGATTGAGCCCAGGCCCTGGCCGTGAGCGGTTTACTGAGTATCAGCCCTCCGTCCTTGCCACTCAACCCGACGGCCTTCCCTCCGTGACGATTGATCAAATCCGTGATCTCCATATTGATCTTCCCGGCAAGCACCATTTCCACGATCTCCATTGTGGCTTCGTCCGTCACGCGGACTCCATGGCGGAATTTCGTCTCAATGCCGAGACGATGAAGCATCTTGTCGATCTGCGGCCCTCCGCCGTGGATGATGACGGGATTCAGGCCGACGTACTTGAGCAATACGATATCTTGCGCAAATCGTTCCTTCAGCGATCCATCCGTCATGGCATTGCCGCCATACTTGATCACGACGGTTTTGCCGCGAAACGTGCGGATGTACGGCAGCGCCTCAATGAGCACATTGGCTTTCTTGATCAATCGATCCATGACTGAGGCTCCTGACTTCGAAGCGAACAGCGTGGAGTCATAAAAGAACCTATTCCTTTAAAAAGTTGAGAGCTCACTCGTGGACGGCGACTACAGTATATATCTGCTCAGATCCTGATCCTTGACGATTTCCCTGAGCCGTTCGTTGACATAGCCGGCATCGATTGTCACTTTCTTCTCCGCCAATTCCGAGCCTTCGTACGAAATCTGCTCCAGCAACCGCTCCATAATGGTAAAGAGCCGGCGTGCTCCGATGTTTTCAGTGCGTTCGTTCACCTGCACCGCCGTCGCAGCGATCGCATCCAGTCCGTCCTTCGTGAATGTCAGGCTAATCCCCTCCGTCTCAAGTAGCGCATGGTATTGCCTGGTAAGGGCTCCACGCGGCTCCGTCAAGATCCGGGTGAAGTCGTCTTTGGTGAGGGGGGCCAACTCGACACGAATGGGGAAGCGTCCTTGAAGCTCCGGAATGAGATCGGACGGCTTCGCAACGTGAAATGCACCCGCGGCGATGAATAAAATATGGTCGGTATGGACGGGGCCATGCTTAGTGTTGACGGTCGAGCCTTCGACAATCGGCAAAAGGTCCCGTTGCACGCCTTCCCGCGATACGTCCGGCCCCATCGTTCTCTCACGGCCGGCGATTTTATCGATCTCGTCCAAAAAGACAATGCCGGTCTGCTCCACCTTCGCAATCGCCTCTCGAACGACTTCGTCCATGTCGATTAGTTTTTGGGCTTCTTCCTGAATCAATTGCTTGAGAGCATCGGGCACTTTCATAAGGCGCTTCTTCTTCTTCCCCTGAAACAATCCGCCCAACATGTCGCGAAGATTGCTTTCCAGGTCTTCCATGCCCGCGACGTTTGATATCACTCCCACGGGGAGGCTGCGTTCCTTCACATCGAGTTCAACCGATCGGTGGTCCAGCTTGCCTTCACGAAGTTGTAACCGCAACTTGGAGCGCGTGGACTCTTGGGATTCCGCGGCGGCTGATGCCTCTGCGGCATGAGTGGTTTCATCGGTGAATCCTGCGGTGCTCCGCGGGCCGACTGGGGGCAAGAGCAATTCGAGCAATCGATCTTCTCCTAGCCGTTCAGCCTTTTGTTGGACATCGTCCAAGTGTTTCCCTTTCACCATGTTGACGGCCAACTCAGTCAGGTCGCGGATAATCGATTCGACATCCCGGCCGACATATCCGACTTCTGTGAACTTCGATGCTTCCACCTTAATAAATGGCGCCTGCGCCAGCCGGGCCAGCCTGCGGGCAATCTCGGTTTTACCAACACCCGTTGGACCGATCATGATGATGTTCTTTGGCATCACTTCATCGCGTAACTCCGCGGAGAGTTGCTGTCGACGCCATCGATTTCGCAGCGCGATGGACACCATCCGCTTGGCCTCTCGCTGGCCGATCACATAGCGGTCAAGTTCTTCCACAATTTGTCTCGGAGTCAAGCTGTTGACATTCAACAGGACCGGGGATTGTTCAACGGTCATGAGAAATTTCCCTCGCGTGACAATTCTTCGATTGTGATGTGCTGGTTGGTGTAAATATCGATGGTCCCGGCGATCATCATGGATTCTTCGACGATGCTTTTCGCATCGAGCGTCGAACGAGCCAGTAGCGCACGGGCCGCTGCAAGAGCATAAGATCCGCCGGAGCCGATCGCCAGCACGCCGTCCTCGGGTTCCACCACATCACCGGTCCCTGAAATCAGGAACGACTTGTCCGGGTCAGCGACCGCCAGCAGCGCCTCCAGCCGTCTCAGCACGCGGTCGGTTCGCCAATCTTTGGCGAGTTCCACGGCTGCGCGCGTCAGATTACCGCGAAACTCTTCCAGTTTGGATTCGAATTTTTCGAATAGCGTAAAGGCATCCGCTGTGGCACCGGCAAACCCGGCCAATACCCCAGTGTTATGGAGCCGTCGGATCTTCCTGGCGTTTTGCTTCATGACGGTCGTACCGACTGTGACCTGGCCATCGCACCCCATGGCAACGGACCCTTCGCGTCTAACACAGAGGACCGTCGTTGACCGAATTATCATGAACCGTTCGTCTTTCCATCTGGCTTCTTGCCTGATTCACGCACTGCTCGTGGATGAGCCCGATCATAAACCGCCAACAACTGATCAGCTGCCAGGTGAGTATACTTGTGGGTGGTCGTAAGCGTCGAGTGCCCCAACATCTCCTGAATGGACCTCAGATCAGCGCCTTCGTCCAGAAGATGGGTGGCAAACGAATGCCTTAAAGTATGAGGACTAATCGCCCCTCCAGGCAGGCAACGTGAATACTTGGACACAATTCTTGCCACTGTTCGCGTCGTCAATCGTTTCCCTCGATTGTTTCTGAAGAGAGGCCCAGCGCCTGGTTTGTTATGTCTTTCAGCACCCGGAGAAGTCGAATGCTCGGCATCGTACGCTGCCATCGCTTCGAGTGCAACGCTTCCGATCGGAACTAGCCGCTCTTTGCGGCCCTTCCCACGAAGACGCACCAACCCCTCCGATCGGAACACATCACCGACGCTCAATCCAACCAACTCGCTGACTCGGGCACCGGTAGAGTACAGAACCTCCAGAATGGCTCGGTCGCGCAAGGACACTTCGGTGGTACCCGATGGAAAATCCATCAAGGCGCCTGCGTCATCTTTGGACAGCACTCGCGGCAAATACTTAGACCGCTTCGCAGTACGGATCTCCTGAGCCGGATTGAATGAGACCTGCCCGGTCTGCACGAGAAAATCATAGAAGCTCCGTAATGTAGCCAGTTTTCTGGCTAAAGAACTCTTTTTTAGTCCGATTTGGTCAAGCCACGCCAGATATTCTCTAATGATCGAGGCATCAAGCGAACGAGTCAGTACCATGCCCGTCCGTATTCGCCCACGAACATAGGTATGAAACTGGCGTAAATCTGCGCCGTAACTCCGCTGGGTTGCCGGCGATGCTCCCTGCTGGACCTGAAGAAACTTCAGGAAAGCGCTAATCTCGTTTTCCATGCGTCGAAATCCCTTATGGCACGCTCCTGGATAAGCCGACGCTTCTCTTCCTTGTCGCGGATTCGAGATTGGAGGGGCGGAAAAAGCCCGAAGTTTGTGTTCATCGGCTGAAAGTGCCGTGGATCACTGTTTGTCACGTGGGCTATCAGGCATCCATGAGCGGTCGTCGGTTCGGGGGTGATGAGAGGACGCCCGGCAAGGCCACGCGCAGCATTGATGCCAGCCAATCCTCCCATGGCTGCCGATTCCGTATACCCTTCAACCCCGACCAGTTGCCCGGCAAAAAACACAGTCCCTCTGGTTTTCAGTTGTAGCGTATTACGAAGCAATTGAGGCGAATTAATGAAGGTGTTTCGGTGCAGGCTGCCATATCGAAGAAATTCAGCTTGCTCGAGACCGGGGATCATGCGAAAAACCCGCCGTTGTTCCGGATAAGTTAATTTTGTCTGGAATCCGACCATGTTGTAGCAAGACCCATGGATGTTCTCGGCGCGCAGTTGCACCACCGCGCTTGGACGGGTGCCCGTCCTTGGATCATCCAGTCCGACCGGTTTCAACGGACCGAATTGCATCGTTTGGCGGCCCCGTTCCGCCATCACTTCGATGGGAATACAGCTCTCGAAGTACGATACCTTCTCAAAGTCCTTGGGCTGAACTTTTTCCGCAGCAATAATGGCGTCATAGAAGGCGTTGTAGGCCGCTTCGTCCATCGGGCAATTCAAATAATCATCGCCACCCTTTCCATATCGAGACGCGCGAAACACGACATCCATGTTGATGGAATCGGCATCGATAATCGGAGAAATTGCATCAAAGAATGCAAGGTGTTTCTCGTGGGTCAATTGTCCTATCGCCGCGGACAATGCATCGGACGTGAGCGGCCCTGTCGCAATGATCG
>JBEVJJ010000287.1:0-7015 GCA_040510255.1 Nitrospiraceae bacterium
CTTCGCGCCGGCACATCTCATTATGCGAGAGAATGTTGTCTGACATGTGTGAAGGGTCTTGGTGCCCAGCGATGGCAAGTCTAACGCAAAGTCTGTGGCGTATCCATCACTCATGAGGCTCACTGTGAGACCCGTCATTTCCGTCGATGCCGTAGAGGGCCTCTGTCACGCCGTACTGCATCAGGACTAGGATAAATGCGAATACTGCACAGAGCGTGATGGCAAAAAGAGTTGGCGCTCGTCCTCGATCTCGCAGGATAAGAACGTTCGCGAGGGCGGGCACACCAAGAAAAAATACTGCTAGGTGAAGACCATAGAATGCTGGGCCGACCACCGTCCGACTCTTGGCCGCTCCAATTGTGGCAAGAAGAATGATCTCGATGAGAAAGACTGCTAGAAGCGCTCCCCCTCCTAGCATCAAAGGTGTGGTCAATTGAGGGAGTTTGCCAACGATCCATTTGATCAAAATGACATAGGCTATACTGGCGATCAACGCCACGGGGATCGAGAGGATGATTCCAAAAAGCTCCATCGCTCTGCTCGGCCTCCTAGAGGCTGTTCGGCAAGTCTAGCACTCCGGAGACGATGTGGGAACGTTGCGTCAGGGGAGTAGCTGAAAACAGAAGGAGCAGTCCGCCATGTCGCGCAATGGTCCCTGACACCATAGTCTTGAGCGCTGCGATGCTCGAGACCTAGTATCAGGAAATTATCGGTGGGTGAAGTATTACTGCGCAACGGTTATTGTTTCCTCGAATATGACTACCTACAATGACCCGACTCAATCTATCTATTGGGTGCACCACTATCGAAGGAGGTGAGGCATGGTTCAGACGACATATGGAATGGTGCTGGTCGGGGTGATCGCCGGCGCGATCGGTGGGTTTGCAGCGTCATTCATCACGGGCACGCCTAGCATTGCCCAACAATCGGATGTGGTTGTACGTGCACAGCAATTCCAGTTGATCGACCTGCGGGGTCGGACGCGGGCAAGCTTAGGGTTCTCATTCGACGCGCAGCCGTACCTCCAGCTCAATGATGAGAACGATAGCCGCGGCGTATGGATCGGCGTGGCTCGAGAAACCGGTCTGGCCGTGCGTGACGTGGATGGAAGAACTCTGTTGGTTCTCAGTGTGGACGATAGGGGAAATCCTTCACTCGTCGTCAGCGATCGCGATCGCAATATGCGCGCTTTCCAGCCAGAACGTTAGCGAATACGCCCAATCTCTCGAACAATTGGAACCGCCATGTGCGCCCAATTGCTGTGGAAGAACTTCCCGCCATGCGCCGCGAACCGAGGTCTCCACCACCTCGTTGCCCTACCTAATTGACAAGTCTGTTGCCAGTTAGTACAATGACAACACAATTGTCATGTTGTGATCGCCACAAAGGGCGGAAAAGTCGCATGGCTCAACGATCGCTCGCACTCTACCAGGTCATTCGGAACGTCCGATCCACCTTCCACCAGCTGAAAACGTTGGGGGACGAATTGCATGGAGATCGTGGCATTACCGCGGCCATGCGCGCTGTGATGGAAAGCCTGGCGGAGGCCGGAGAGCAGACCGTGCCCCAGATGGCGCGTGCCAAATCCGTCTCTCGGCAGCACATCCAGGTCAACGTGGACGCGCTCGAACAAGCCGGTCTCGTGAGACTTGGCAACAATCCCGGCCATCAACGATCCCCATTTATAGCCTTGACCGGGAAAGGCCGCGCGACATTTGCGAGCATTCGCCGACGTGAGGAAACTCCCTTGGATCAGATCGCCAAAGCGTTCACGCTGAAAGAGCTGACCACTGCCTCGGACACACTGATGAGGCTCAAACATTGTATCGTCGCCGTGAGAGAAAGGAGGGACAGATGACTGAACACCTTCCGCGATACCGCAACAATCGACCGGGAAGAGTCATCTTATTCACCGCCGGCATACTTATGGGTGCGACACTATTACTTGTCTGGTCGTGGAATACGCTGGCTGTTGACTTCTTCACGATGCCGACCGCTCAATTCAAGCACGCGCTTGCTTTCGAGCTGTTTCTTTTGGGAATGTTCCTCATTCATCACACCTCGAAAAGACTGCTCACGCTCGACCGCGCGCATAGGAATAGGATCGGGAGGTCATCCCATGGCACTGCATGACGTCATCGCGAAGCAATTCGAACACCCTCGCGGAATGCCCGGCCGTGTCGTTGCCTGGATCATGGCCCACCGATCTTCGAATCGTGACCGAAATCGTTGGACCGTTGACCTGCTGAAGATTCAACCGCAGGACCATGTCCTCGAAATCGGATGCGGCCCGGGCTTGGCTCTCGAGGGGTGCCTGGCTCGTGCAACAACGGGCATGGTCGTGGGGCTCGACCATTCACAGACGATGCTCGATCAAGCTTGCTCACGAAACAGGCAGGCAGTCCAGGACGGACGCCTTCAGCTTCGCTTAGGAAGCCTGGAGGAATTATGCGGTTCGGCGGACTCGTATGATAAGATTTTTTCCGTCAATGTTGTCCAGTTCCTGGATGAACTATCTGCCGCCTATACGGTGTTTTACAACCATCTCAAGCCAGGCGGAACTGTTGCAACCACCTACATGCCGAGAGGGCAGAGTCCAGACAGAGCCCAGGCCTGGAAAATGCCGGAGGACGTGACATATCAGATGGAGCAGACTGGATTCGTCCAGATCAGGGTCGAAGAATTACCGCCAAATCCGGTCCCAGCAATCTGCGTTATTGGGTCACGACCATCAGCAAGCTAAGCGTTGGGAATAGATCATGAGCACTGAAGCAAACTACGTCCTTCATGCAATTGCCATTGGTCTTGGCGCAACTCTGGTCATGGATCTGTGGAATCTGTTCCTGAAGGGTACGTTTAGCATTCCATCGCTCAACTACTGTTTGCTCGGACGGTGGCTTCGCCACATGCCGGGGGGAACTTTTAGGCATGCGAGTATCACCGCCGCGCCAGAGAAGCCCTTGGAGTGCACAGTTGGCTGGGTTGCACACTACACTATTGGTGTCGTGTTGGCGCTTGTGTTCGTCGGTCTTACATCAGGAGACTGGCTTGCGCGACCAACTTTGCTGCCCGCGCTGCTCTACGGTATTGGTACCGTCGTGTTCCCGTTCTTCATCATGCAGCCATCGTTCGGCCTCGGCATTGCTGCATCAAGAACGCCCAAACCAACGCAGGCCAGGCTGAAAAGCCTTGTGACACATATCGTATTCGGAGTCGGGCTGTATGTATGTGCACTTGGTGTGAGCTATGTGCTGCGGGTTCATGCCTAACAACGGCATTTCAGCCGACGCCGCAATGCGAAGCGGATGCCGGGTGTTAGGCCACATGAGACTCTTTGGCGAGAGTGAAAGAATCCGCCGCCCGACACGCGTCGCGAAGGAGGTTCGGCTCAGCTATCAACAGGACTACCCAGACTATTGGACATAAGGGGAGTCATTCGAAGAACTGCAATCCCACCTTCGTGATCTATATCGAGACCTTTCCAGTGGAGAAATTCCCGGAGTGCGGAAGTTTGCCGAACTGACACTTCGGTGAAGCGCAAAGACCTCATCCGAGAGATCGAAGCCATTGGTTGTATGCTCGTTCGCCATGGCGGAAAGCACGACTGGCATCACAATCCCACCACCAAAGTTTCTCAACTATCCCGCGTCACACCGAAATCAACGAACACCTCGCGAAACGCATGATCAAGATGCTAAAGAGTGCCTACACTAGATGGCTGCCACGCGCCGCGACATTCAGCATGCTACCGTCTCTCTAATTCGCCCCGCTCATTGCGCCTGGGCCCTGCGTGACAGAGAGACGATATAGGCCGCTGACCGCGCGGCAATCATTGGATCCGCTGCCTCGACTCCGGGAACCAACGCTCCCGGGACAAAGAGCAACTTCTTTTCGGCGGCCTGGCTGTCGGCCACAGCCTTGCTGATGGTGATGGTGCCTAATTCTATTTTCTTCCGGGTCTCCGGCCAGACGATCGTGGGATTGTTGACCTTGTCATCCTGCTCGGCCACCTGCGCCAGCAGTTTGAACTTGATGGGACCACGGCGAACTCGTTCGTGAATCTCGGTGGTCAGATAATCGGCCCCCATCGTCGATCCCTGCTCTTTGGAAAGGTACTGCGCGCCGGCCACCGGCTGTAGCTGATAACGAACGTGGGTTGCCTTCCCCTTTGCATTGGTGAACTTGAAGGCGTTGATTCCGAAATAGGGCAGGGTGGCGTAACTCATCGGTGGAGGCTTGGGCGTCTCTACGAAGGTTTTGGCGGCGGGATGGGAGCCCAAAAACTTTTCGAACTCTGTGGGTTTGGGAGCATCGGGTCCGCTTGCGGCAATCGCGAGCAGGAAGTCCCTGAACTCTTCCGCCGTGGCAACGGGAAAGCCGTTGACAGAAAGGACGACGAGATCCGTCTGGGTCCCGTCTGGAAGGGTAAATTTTACGGCCATGCCGCGGGGCATGACGTCAGTGTCAGGAACGGTTGGCAACCCTGAGCCAGCAGAGAAACGAACCGTCACAGGAATGGGAGTTTTTCGCTTCTGGAGGTGAGCGGCCTTGCTCAACGATGCCGCCGACGCACTCGGCGTAAATGCTCCCTCCAATACGACGCCCTTCGCGTGATTGGCCCGGATGCCGGGATGGACACCGAACACTTTGTTGAACGCATCGACGAGTTGCTCAGCCTGCGATTTCTGACTTCCGGGTGCCTCTTGAGCCGCTACATAAGCGGGGGCAATCAGCGTGAGGGTGAGTGCTGCGGTCGCTGCGAGTGATTTCCACATAGTGTATTCCTCCCGAAGGCTGTTGATCCCGGTGCCGAATCGTTGAGCAAGCTTGCCATGCAAATCTACAGACCGATGAGGTTGGGGAAAGTATGTGGAGATTCTAACTACTTCATGCCAGCTTAGTCTATCGGTGGGTGAGGCGGGATAAGAGAGAGAAAAGGCCTGTCCGCCACGCGCCGCGAGGTCGGCTGATACTTTTCTACCTCTTCATCCTACAAGGCCGCGATAAGTACCAGGCATAAAGAAGCGACAGCAGCACATAGTTGGGCACGAGAATGGTTGGTGTCATCCATTGCCAGCCGTCGAACTTCCAGTCGGAGAGCGGCCACAAGAACGGCGTCGGGAAGAAGGTAAACGAATGGGTCGGTATGTCAACCAGCACATGCAGACCCCAGGCCGCGAGTTCCCAGAGCGGCCGTTTGAAGACAATCCGGATCAGAACAAAGACGAGCAAGAACAAGACGAAGCTGTGGGTCACGTTATAGAGATGATGGACATACAGCGGGATGGTCGATTCCGGCGGTGTGCCGTGACTGAAATCGGGCTTCTCCGAAAAGCCGAGCGCGGCGGCTGCCCACAGAATTCCGAACGAAAAGAGATCCGGCGCCAGGCCGATTACGAATGCCATACCAAAGCTTGATCGACTCTTTCGCCCAAACGTAATCGCGCCCCAGAGACCATGAGAAACAATATCCATCTACCCTCACCAGTCGAATGGCTCAGTCATGAACAAGGGAGATACTCGCCACGCGCTGGGGGAATGAGATCTGACACGTTTTTTCCCTCCAGTTCATCCGGCGGTTGTCACTTTTTCGCGCGTTCGCAGTTTGCGTTGCATGACATGGCGGCGGGTTCCCTCTCGCCCACTTCACAGAAGCCCGCCTGTTCAAACATGGATACAAACCCCATGTGCCGATAGCTCGGCGAGTCAACCTCGACAAGGTACGCTTTTGGTCGATCCTCGCTATGCGGCCTTCAGGATAGCCTTGCGGAGTGCTGCCGGAACGGTGATGGGCAGAAAGATGCTTTTGGGGTAGAGGTAGTCTTCCCCGGATTCGTCAATCACGCGGACTTGACCGTACTTGAACGCCGCAGCATCGGGAAGGGCGATATAGATCTTTCGCATCTCAAGGCAGACCCTGTACCCCTTGTTCTCGACGCAGATCAGAAACCGCGAAGCGGCACGTGTGAGCTTTGGCATGATGATGACCTCAGAGTTTCGGCCTATTCCCGTTGCCTCATACCAGTGAATTTCAACGAGATGGAGTGAGCCATCGGAGAGTCGAACCCTTGCGACACCTTCCGCTTGTGCCAACGCCCTCTGCCATAGAACTTCCGAAGTCGAGCGATCTCGCGGATTCGCGATCCGATCGCAAATGTTTCAAACTGCGTGATCGGACCAAGCAACTCAAAATGCACGCGGTCATGGTCCCAAAGTCATGTTGCATCCGTCAATGGCAAAGGTAAGGCAGCGAGAAACGCGGAGGTCGGCCACGCGCCAGGAAGAGTTTTCTTTCCCACCATCTAGTTCATCTATTGCTTCAGTGGACGGCGATCGGAACCGACGGGACATAATTAGGATCGATATTCTCCCAAACGCCATGATTCCCGCTCGCCTCCCAACCTCGCATATACAGAAGTAGCAAGACCGGCTCCTTATGGAGTCGTTGTTCACCTGTCACTCGTCCGACCAGCGTGACGCGACCCCAGTTTCGATAATGGGATGGAAGTTGCTGCTTCGGCACCATTACCCAATAGAAGCCCGCTTCTGGACTGCCTAAGTCGGCCGGACGGTGAGGCCTATAATCCTGGTCCAGTGGGCGGTTCTTGAGATGCAATAAGAGGTACTGGTCATTCTCCTCCTCCTCCTCTGTGATCGCACCTCCCAACAACACCACTTTTCCAACGTAGGATTGCGGATCGGAACTGAGTGTGGTGAGCGTGATATTCGTGTCGGCGATCCAGATATATCGCCGTGGTACAGCGGCACATCCGCCGATCGCGACCGAGACGCTGGCTGCTAATACAAGAGATACAATCCATGGCTGGAGATAGTTGCCAGCAGTCATAGCGGTAGGCCCTGATTGTGAGGTCGAATGCGCGACATTTTACGTGTTCGTCGGCGCACTGTCTATGAGCACATAAGCAAGGAAAAACTCGTTTGTGGGAGGTAGGGGGGAGACGGGAATGACGAGTCTGGATTGGGATTGTGAGAGGTCCGATCTTAAAATAGAATT
>JBEVJJ010000288.1:0-3855 GCA_040510255.1 Nitrospiraceae bacterium
TCCTTGAGCAGGACGGAGGCAGTGTCAGCCCTGTGGGGCATGTAGAAGAACTCCAGTACAAGGAATTACGCGATGACCGCAACACCTAGTATCGACCTGCCCGGGCTGGATGGCCGAGCAGCTGTCCCAGGCCGGCCCGGACCTGCTCCGGAACATGATCCAGCCCTTCGCCGAGGCGTTGATGTCGGCCGGCGCGGACGCCGTGTGTGGCGCCGGCCCCGAGCGGAGCAACGCCCGTAACGGCTACCAGCCGGGGTTGGGACACCAGGCCGGGTCGATCGAGCTGGCCATCCCGAAGTTGCGGGAGGGAAGCTACTTCCCGGAGTGGCTGCTGGAGCGGCGCCGGCGGGCCGAGTCCGCCCTGATCAGCGTGGTCGCCACGTCCTTCTGCTCGGCGTGTCGACGCGACGGATAGAGAAGCTGGTCGAGTCCCTCGGCTTCGAATTTCGGCGCGGTTGGTCCCGTTCATGGTGCTGATTTCTGCGGTCGGCTGACCGCAGTGTGGCTCAGGATACGGCGCTGATGGTTGATCATGTTGCGGTGGCCGCAGCCAACCCGCCTGGTCTGCTTGATGATGCGGCTGAAGCCCTCGGTGCGGGCGTTGGAGGCGTCCTCGGTGAGGGCGACCAAGATGGCCGGCCACCAGGTCTGGATGGTTTCGGCCAACCGGGTGGCTTCGGGGAGTTGGGCGTCGATCGCGGCATGGTAGAAATCGGCCAGTCGCCGCCTGATCTTCGATGCCTCCGACTCGGCGAGCAGCATGCGGAGCCGTTCCTTCACACCCCAGGCGGCGCCGACCTCGTTGGTCGGATCATGATCATCGAGCATCCGGTGGAGCCGTGCCCATTGCCTCGGCGAGAGGTGTTCGCGAGCGGGGGGATCGCTCTGAATAGGTCCACGTTCTCAGCATCCTTCCCGTCTCTGGATCAGTAACGGGTGCCGGACTCTCCGGTTCGGGGTACCAGCCCTGGGACAACTCCTCCGCGACCTCCCACTGGTTTGGCGAAACAGTTCGGCTGCACCGATAAAATCTGTAGCCGACATCGGCCGCCGTGACAAGGATCCCATACGACGGGCCGAGGCTTCGCACCTTCATTGCCTGCTCACCTGGCTGGCCGGCGATTGGGACGCGATCGATCGGGTCCCACGACGCGGCCGACGCTGATCTTCGGAACGTGGCACCCGTGCGGGCAGCTCATGATCATCCGCGGGCGCTGGTTGCGCTGTCACGGGAGACGCAGATACCGCGCTCTCCTGTCTTGAGTTGGTGATTGCACTCGCTCGCTGCGACCCCGCGGGACGCGCCGCCGTTCTTCTCGGTCTGTACCCTCTGGTCCTCGGTCGGAGAGTACGCGGGCATCATCACGCCGATCTTTGAGGAGACAATGCTGGTCGGGCGCCGCGTCGGAGCAGCGCAGGCCGAGGCGTACGTCCTGTGCTCTCATGCCTTCGCGGCACGCACCGCCAGCAGGTTCAGCGACGCAGTGGAGGCGCTCGACAGCTCGCTACGTATCTTTCGGTCGCTCGGCGACGTCCTGAACATATATCGGCGTCGACAGGAAGTCCCAACATGACTATGACAGCGAACGGGGATGCGACCGTTGCTGAGCTGCGATCAGCAGTCGCCGGACCGGTGAATCGTGCCCGGAGATAACGACTACGAGAGCGCGCGGTGCATCTGGAACTCCGCGGTCGATCGCCATCCCGCAATGATCGTGAGGTGTACCGACACGACAGATGTCGTGGCCGCCGTACGATTCGCCAGGAGTGAAGGACTGTCAATCGCGATTCCGTGGCGGTGCACACAGGTGTCGCTTGCGCGCAGCGGCGGTGGGCACGAATGGGTGGATGACTTACACGGACCTCTTCGCGTGCCAATAGTTGAAAGCATATATGGCGCGGCTTGTCATTTCAACACGACTAAGTATAGCTATAGCTTGATGCACAATGGAGAACGGTTCTAATGGCTGTCACGACAATTTCTCTTGAGCCTCACGAACTTCTAGAGGAGGCCTATGAATTTCTTACTCTCTTTTACAAAGAGTGCTCGAGCGATAGAGTTCATCTCAGCGAAAGATGGCGCCAGGCACGTATCGAGATAGAAAGGACTGGAACCTACACCCATACATATGACGAGCTCGCTTTTGGTGCTCGCGTGGCCTGGCGCAACTCGGTCAGGTGTATCGGGCGCTTGCGTTGGCAAAGCTTGATCGTTCGTGACGCTCGCACCACGACAACAGCTAAAGGGATTCACTCCCAACTAGTCGAGCATCTGATTCGCGCCACCAATGGTGGTCGAATCCGCTCCATTATCACAGTCTTCCAACCTGACAGTCCGGTCACGAGGTCAGGGCCTCGCATCTGGAACGACCAGCTCGTTCGGTACGCCGGTTGGCGTAACGATGACGGCACAGCAATGGGGGATCCCAAGAACATCCCACTGACTCGAGCCGCCGAGCGATTGGGATGGCATGGCAGACGCGGACCGTTCACCATACTTCCACTCCTCATTGAGACTTCTCATGAGGGTTGTGCGGTGCTTCCGATCCCTACCGAGGCTGTACTGGAGGTGCCTATCAGTCACCCCGAGTATCCGTGGTTCGATGCGCTCAACCTCAGGTGGCATGCGGTTCCAGCGATTTCGAATATGTGTCTCCGGATCGGAGGTGTGAATTATTCTTGCGCTCCGTTCAATGGGTTCTATATGGGCGATGAGATCGCTTCTCGCAACTTTTCGGACTTGGGTCGTTACAATCAAGTTCAGGCCGTGGCCTCGCGCATGGGACTAGACACAAGAACTGATCGCTCTCTCTGGCGCGATCGTGCAGTCATTGAGCTCAATCGAGCCGTGCTACATTCCTTTGATTTGGCACGCGTTACAATCGCCGATCACCATTCCGAATCAGCAAATTTTATGAGATTTGTTGCTAAGGAGGAACGTGCCGGTAGAACGCCTCGGGCGGATTGGACGTGGATCAACTCCGTTCCCGTTCCGCCTCAAGTTCCATCGTTTCATCGAACCTACGACCCTACGGAACTCAACCCGAATTTTTGGCCTGGCAGCTCGGCGATGTGCCCTGCTGGTAAGCGAATCTGAAGCTCGGATCACCAGCATGCGCCTACTTGCCCCGATACAACTCCGCACGCTGCATCGTCCTGGAACCCCAAACCTGCACACCGAGGGCCCGAGCATCCTGCTCCACCTAAAAACTGAAGGGCGGAATCTCAGGCTCCTCAACAGGCTCTTCAGCAGGCTCAGGAGCCTCTACAAGCTCTGGAGCAAGCTCTACCTGCTGCGCATCGGGAGCAAGCTCAGGAGCCTCAACAGGCTCAAGAGCGGGCTTAGAAGCGGACACCCGAAACGGCTCCTGCACTGGTTCATCCTCCGTGTCCTCATCATCAACATCATCATCAGCCGGCCCATCAACCAGCATCCGGGCAGCCGCAATACGCTCCATAAGCTCCCGAGGAGACGGCAACGAACTCGCAAAAGAAACCGGCCTCACTAGCTCCCTGGGGTAGAGATCGCCCCAGGGGCGTTCCTTTAAGATTCCATCTCGACCAAAGGGGGAAATCGATCATGACCACACAACAAGCGCAGCAGAGGCCCGTGTTCGACAAGCAAGATCAACTACAGAAGATCACCGCGAACCTGATGCAGGGCGAGACCGTGATCGCGGTCTACGACTGCATAGGAGCCGGGACCGGCTTCGTCGGGATCACCGACCGCCGCGTGATCATCCAGGACAACTCCTTCGTGGGCAAGAAGGTCGCCCTGACCTCCGTCCCGTACTCCAAGATCAACTCTGTGTCCTTCGTCTCCGACAAGTCAATGTGGGGCAACTGGGCTTCAAG
>JBEVJJ010000289.1:0-3650 GCA_040510255.1 Nitrospiraceae bacterium
GAGGGCCTGAACTAGGAAGGACTCTGCCGCCATACCTCCTCTTTTGCGTAGCGGATGTCGCTTCACTCTTTGAAAATCCCCCAGCAGAATGCACCTACAGCAGTTGCGATGCCCCCAATTACAAACAGCAGGGAAGTGTTTGTTCCCATTCCAGCAAAAGTTACGGCAAGCCCGACAGTGAAAACACAAATGCCCATCCTAGCGGTTGTTTCTTTAGCGCTTCCCCCACATTAGTAAGCCAAGTCCAACGGAGCCGCATGAGCCCTCAGTTGCCTCATTGTGTTGTATTCGCCAAATCGATCAGCAAGTTTTCGCGCGATCCCAGGCCGCTGACCAGACAGTGCATCTTTCCCAACGTCTTCATCACGGTGCGCAGAATCAGGGCACCGGCGGATCATGACGTCATCGCTGCCTCTCGCCTTCAAGAGTCGAGTAGCGTGCGAAATTCTTCGAGCGTCAGCCCCGCTTGTCGAAGCATTTCGTGAAACAGCCACTTGGGAATGTCCCGTTTGTGCTGGTGGCTGATGCGAACTCGCAGAATCGAGCCATTTGGCAGGAACTTCCGCCAGGTTTCGTGTTTTTCAGATCGGAGCTTTTCGAATCCTGCGCGCTTGAGGGCAACACGGAAATCGTCATACGTGAACGAGGCCATGCTTGATCTCGATCAACGTACGCAACTCCCAATCAGTCTTGCATGCGGCAATGGCTTCGATGTAGGTAAGATGATGGGCCCGGTTGGGACTAGCGGCGTACCGATCGCGGTCTCGAAGATATTCCTTCGCATAGTCCTGAATGGCTTCGATCAGATCTTCTAGAGCTGCATCGACAGTCGGTAGTTCTGTCACGAGATCCAATTCCGGACACTTGGCACAATAGAGGCCGTTGTCCTTCGCAAGCAGAATCGTCAGGAGCGGCTCGGCCACCACGATCTTAGGCTTTGTTCTGCGACGCCGGTTTACCTTTGTACTTGTCATAATCGCTCCTCCCAACGTACTGCATTGTAGTTCACTGCGACAGTGTGAGCAACTTTACATTGATTCGTTGGATCACTGATCGAGGGGCCGGCGCCGCTATCACCTTTTTCTTCCTCCTTCACCGTCCCATCCGCTTCGCCAGATCGATCAGCACTCCTTCGCGCAAGCCGTAATCGCTTACCAGCACTTCGTCCCGGCCTAACAGTTCCATGACCGTGCTGAGTATCACCACGCCCGCGGCAATGACGTCCTCCCGGCCACGTTCCAGGCCCGGCATCCCTGCTCGTTGAATTCTCGGCCGGCGGAGCAGTTGCTTTTCCAATTCTTTGACGGTTGTCAGTCTGAGGTTGTAGTTGTGAACCCTCGCCGGTTCATATGCCGGCAGTTTCTGTGCCATAGCGGCCAATGATGTAATGGTTCCTGCCGTCCCAACAAACGTAAGACCGTCCGGATGTGGCATATTGGCTATGGCATCTTGCATGTCCTTTCGCACCCAATTACGCGCTTGCAGAATTTCCTCTTCCGTCGGCGGATCATGCTGGAGGATTCTCTCGCTCAAGCGCACAACGCCGATATCGATCGACCGTACAATTGGTGGCCGGCCCGGTTGATCCAAAATGAACTCGGTGCTTCCGCCTCCGATATCCAGCGCCAGGATATCTGCCACACTGGTGGTGAACCCAGACCGGATTCCAAGGAGAGTCCGGCGTGCCTCTTCTTCACCGGTGATGACCTCGACCTCAAACCCGGTTTCACGCTTGACTCGATCGAGAAACTCCGCACTGTTTTGTGCATCGCGCACAGCACTGGTCGCAACGGCGATATAGGAGATGCTCTCGTATCGATCGATCACTTTTCGCCACTCCTGCAACGTCGCGATCACTCGATCCATTGCCCCAACTGCTAGGCGCCGGTCCCGATCGACACCTTGTCCCAGCCGCAGTATGCGACGGTCGGAAAACCACTCCTGCAAGCCTCCTGTATCGAGGAACTCTGCGATGATCAGACGACAGGTCAATGTCCCGATGTCGATTCCCGCGAAAATACTCCGTTGAGGATGCACTGGTTGGCCCATAGCCGGCATCATTCATCCTCAACTTTGATGTCATTCATTTCGAGCAAAAGCTTGGTTCGTTCTTCCTGCAGAGCTTGCACCTGCTTCATGAGTCGTCCAACGTCTCCGTCATACAAAATGCGTTCAATGGGCTCACCGC
Source organism: Nitrospiraceae bacterium (assembly GCA_040510255.1). GTDB lineage: Bacteria > Nitrospirota > Nitrospiria > Nitrospirales > Nitrospiraceae > DASSBQ01. Next base: position 2,189 of record JBEVJJ010000289.1, read on the forward strand.
GTTCATGGAGGTCGATCGTACGCTCGCCGAGGTCTCCATATACGTCGTCAAGCTGCTGGTCCACCCTGCGAAGCTCCAGCCTGTATCTCAGCAATTCAGACTCTTCCAGCGCCCGATGAGCGGCTTTGGCGGTGCCATGCCGCAAAGTTGCCCACCCAGCCCTCACGTCGTGGGCGAGACGTTGGAGCAGACTCATCCTTTGCCCTTCATCAACTCACCGAGCCAAGATGGAGTTTGGCTTGCCAGCGCCGCAGCATGGCCGCTTTCAGCGCCTGATGTTGGGGAGCGTTTAGGAAAGGATCCTGCTCCAACAAACCGAACGCTTCGCGGCGCGCCTTTTCAACAATATCTACGTCTCGTACGAGATTCGCCGCACGAAACTCGGGGAGGCCCCACTGCCGTAATCCGAAAAACTCACCAGGCCCCCGTATACGGAGATCTTCCTCGGCCATGAGGAATCCGTCATTGGACTTCACCATTGCCTCAAGTCGCTGCTGTGCCATTGATATTGCCTTTCCTTCGGTCGAACCGAGATCCATTCCAGGCTGGTATCGCCCCGTGGAACGTGTGGTCATCAGCAGGCAGTACGATTGGTGGCTACTCCGTCCGACCCGTCCACGCAATTGATGCAGCTGCGCGAGGCCGAATCGCTCGGCATGTTCGATGATCATCACGGATGCATTCGGCACGTCGACACCCACTTCAACGACCGTCGTCGCCACCAGGATATGAATATCGCCCGCCTTATATGCCGTCATCGTTCGATCCTTTTCCGCCGAGGACATCCGCCCGTGGATCAATCCGATCCGGAGTTCCGGAAAAACGTCGCGTTGCAACCGTTCCGCCGCCTCCATCGCGGCCTGAAGATCGATCTTTTCAGACGCTTCGACCAGCGGATACACGATGTACGCCTGTCGGTGTGCACGGATCTCATCCTGAAGAATGCGCCACGCTCGTCCTCGTTGAAATTCGGAAAACAGGCACGTGCGAACCGGCTTGCGCCCAGGCGGCAAGGCATCAATGATTGACACATCCAGGTCGCCATAGACGGTCATCGCCAGTGTTCGCGGGATCGGCGTGGCGGTCATGACCAGCACATCCGGTCGATACCCCTTGTCGATGAGGTTTTTCCGCTGCAACACGCCGAACTTGTGCTGCTCATCCACGACCGCAAATCCCAGATCGGCAAACCGGACGTCCTTTTGAATAAGGGCGTGAGTCCCGATCGCAACATGCGCCGTGCCGGATTGAAGCTGCCGTAATGCATCAGTCCTCGCCTTCGATCGGCCTCCCCCGGTGAGTAAGACACACCTCAGACCCAACGCTTCAAATAAGGGGCGCAAGTTAAGAAAATGTTGCTCCGCCAGAATCTCAGTGGGGACCATGAACGCGGCTTGGCAACCAGAACCACAAGCCATGACCATGGCATGGAGAGCCACGACCGTCTTCCCTGACCCTACAT
>JBEVJJ010000290.1:0-3533 GCA_040510255.1 Nitrospiraceae bacterium
GATGGAGATAGTCCTCGGAAATAGATCCATTGGTTTCATCCGAAAATTGCAGCAGGCTGACGATTTCATTTCGGTTGACGCGATCGCCTTTCGCCAGCATGACCGCGCGCTCCATGACGTTCCGTAGTTCGCGGACGTTTCCCGGCCAGGAATATGCGACAAGTTCCGTCACGGCCGATGGGTGGAGATCGTCCACGTACTTGCCGAATTCCTTGGCGTACCTCGCAATAAAATGTCGAGCGAGCAGAGGAACATCTTGCGTCCGTTCTCGCAGGGCGGGCACCTTGATGACCATGACGTTTAGCCTGAAAAAGAGATCCTTACGAAATTCGCTTCGCTTGACCCGCTCGGCCAAATCCTGATTGGTGGCCGCAATAAATCGCACATTCACTTTCTTTTGATGGGTGCTTCCCACAGCGCGCACTTCACCTTCCTCCAGGACACGCAACAATTTCGCTTGCAGCCCCAGCGGCAGTTCGCCGATCTCGTCAAGAAACACCGTCCCGCCCACACCCACCTCGATCAGGCCGGGTTTGTCGGCCACTGCGCCGGTGAATGCTCCGCGGACATGCCCGAACAGCTCACTCTCCACCATACCTTCAGAAAACGAGGTACAGTCGACGACTTGAAAAGGACCATTCTGATCGGCGCTCCGCTCGTGAATTGCCCTGGCAATCAATTCCTTTCCCGTTCCGGTCTCGCCAACAATGAGCGTCGTCGATTGAACGCGGGTGGCTTCTTCGACCATAGCCATGACATGCTTGATAGCCGGACTGATCCCGATGAGATTCTTGAACGGAGTAGCTGGACCCGACTCCTTCGGCTCATATTGCAAAAGAATCTCCGACATCCGCATGGCACGATGAATTCGCGTTGCCAGATCCAGCTTTTTAAATGGTTTGATGACATAGTCGAAGGCGCCATGTCTCATGGCGTCAACGGCCGTATCAACGGCATCGACCCAGCTCACCATAATCACCGGTATGCGACGGTCCACCGCTTGAATGCGCTGCAGCAGTTCGATACCGCTCATGCCTGGCAGGCGGACATCCGCAATAACCAAATCGATTCGCCGCTCTTCAAGTACCTTGAGCGCTCCTTCAGCGCGCGCAGCGAGGACCAATTCGACTTCCTCGTCCTCATGCCGTGGAAGATCCTCCTCGACCGTACGGAGAAACATCTCGACGTCGCCACCGTTGCCTTCGACCAGCAGGATCGTAAATGCTCTCTCTCTTGTCGGGCTCATGGATGGCCCCCCTTGTTCAGGGCGACGCTTCACGATAATCCTAACGATCGATGGGTTCCGCCCAGACAGATTCCCTCTTGTGCGCAATCCTCTGGACCGATGGATGTTCGATCCAGAACGGGAAGCCGTACAGAGAAGGTGCTCCCGACTCCCGGGGTCGACTGAGCGGAGACCACACCACCATATTGCTCAACCACAGACCTCACAATCGACAGGCCGATGCCTGACCCGGGAATCGTTTCGGGAGCCGCCCGCTGGCAAGGAAGAACGATCCTCTCCGCCATCCCCCTTACAATGCCTGTCCCATTATCTCGGACAAATAGCAACGTGCTTTGATCGTCTTGTTCCGTCCCGATTTCGATCAGAGGCGTGGGTTGGTTCCCGATAAACTTAATGGCATTGCTGAGCAGATTTTCAAAAATGTGTTTGACGTAAATCCGCCGACAGGCCACACGCGGTAGTGAGGACACAATCGAGACCCGAATTCCTTTCGGCAGGTAATCATGCTCCATCAGTGCAAGGACTTCCCGCACGACTACTTCGACATCGACGCTTTCCACAGTGGTCCGATGATACGTGAGACGAGCCAGGTCCAAGGTCCGTTCAGAAGATTTGGAAGCTTCATTCACGACCTACAGTGGCTTTGCCAAAGGTAACTCCAGCAGCATGCTGTGGCAACCTACCAGATTGGGATTTGACGTGGGGATATTACCATGCCTACCCTCACGTTCACTAGGCAAGGAGAGAGCCTCGGGGGATATCTGGCTCGTGAGGATAGTGAAGGGGCAGTCTGGCTCAGGATAGAAGGATAGAGAGTGGCCGACGCTCGGTTGCTCGGCATGACGGCAATATTGGCTAGTCCCTGCCGCCGCCTGACCTTACCCGCAGCAGCCTGACTCGAACTGACGGCGCTGATAGAACAAGACCAGGCATCGTACGCATAAATCGAGCGGCTTGTTCGAACGCTCGTCAACACACCGATCGCGACGTTGCACCATGTGGCCACAACCGGCACAGCAGCCTGCAGTGGATCCCTCGACGTCAGAATAAAGCAGTGGCATGACGTTCCACCCTCCTATTTTCTCTGACCATGGCCGAAGACATTCCTGTGGATTTCCATCCTCCGAACAATCTGCGCAATGAGGATCGTGTCATGGTCGGACGATCTGCGGATACCGAAGGTCCCTGCCGCAGACTTTTTTGAAGCTGCCCCACTCGCACGTTGAGTTGCGCAATGGTTTTCTCCAGATCGAACAATTGCTCCATCATGATTTGACGGGTCGTTGTTCCCATGGGTCCTCCTTGTGTTCGAACCTTCAGGATGCACAATGACGAATAAGACCGATGACCACGCCCTCGATATGGAATTCATCGGTCTGGGCAATAGGGATCGGTTTCATAGACGTATTGGCAGGGTGCAACTCGATGTGACCACGATTCCGGTGGAACACCTTCACCGTCGCCTCACTGTTGATGATCGCCACGACCGTCTGACCATGCCGTGCCGTAGATTGCTTGCGGACGATGATGAGGTCTCCGGGTAGGATGCCGTCTTCCTTCATTGATTCGCCCTTCACCCGGAGGGCAAATGTGTCCCCTCCACGAAGCATGCTGGGAGGAACTTCGACTAATTCCGATTGGGCAATCGGTTCAATCGGTAGGCCTGCCGCCACAATCCCTGCCATCGGGATTTCAAACGACTTTTGAAGCTGCTCCAGTGCAACCTGCACAGTGCCGGCAATCTTTCTCGCGCCGGTTTCATATCGGGCAATGGATACCCTTGTCGTATGAAGCGCATCAGCGAGTTGTTGCTGCGTAAGCCCTAGCTGTTCGCGGATCTGTTTAAAGTCCGTTGATCGCATGATGTAACCAATGGTTACATACGCCTGATATTTTGTCAAGGGGATGTCTGAGGGGGCAGACGAATGCCGCGATCCGAGGAATAAACATCAACCAAAAGCAGAGGGGAAAATCCTCCCCAAAAATACGTGCATCCCCAGGCCGTTCAGGGGCCTGTGAATAGACGGGTCTTCTAACTGGTGATGCGCCCTTGCGCGCAGAACTCTTGGATAGAGAATGAACTGGGGATGGTTTCCTTTATGCCGGTGGGTCATGAGAGTTTGTATGATATTCCCTACACTTACCATGTCTCCACAATATATTGTGGAGACATTCTCATGCGACTCAATGCATAAAAATTAGGCAACGAGGTCGTAGGTGAGGTCTGGACTGTTACTTGGCCTTCGCATTCCACATTATCAACAAGGATATCCACAGAACTTGGGGA
>JBEVJJ010000291.1:0-17737 GCA_040510255.1 Nitrospiraceae bacterium
TACTATCCGGAGAAGTTGATACGCGCGAAACCCTGGGTCAGGCAACTGGCCGAAGTCTTGGTCGCTTGCGAACAGTTCGAGGCCCACAGCAATCAGCAACGCGGACGCGACTATTATGTCCGCGCCAAAGAGACGTTGCCTGCAGCCTTTACCTACTTGGAAGCACTTCGGCGCGAAGGGTTGCTGAGCACGGTGGTCGTGGACACGCTGCAGCGAATGACCGCCGAAGGCGCATTCGATCACATTCTTGAGCAGGCACGAGGATACGCGCTCTCTCGGGGAGAGCGGCGATGGCTTCGTCGATTGTCCATCCCAAAGGAATGAAACGATGTCGGTCACGAGTGTGCCGCTCCAGGTCTCGATGCAGGGAGATTCTCACGTTCACAATATTACGAAGACAGTAGAACATGCGTTGTCGAGTACTCACCTGCATGCAGGAATCCTCACGGTGTTCATCAAGCACACGACTGCATCCGTCTTGATCATTGAGGACGAGCCCGGCATTAGAGCGGATACCAGGACCCTATGGGACCGTCTGATCCCATCCGACAGCGGATGGCAGCACAATGTGCGGAATCGCGGCGAAGACAACGCGCATAGTCATCTGAGGGGTCAACTGCAGGGACAATCGGTGACAATTCCATTCAATGACAGAAAAATGGCCCTGGGGACCTGGCAGCAGATCGTTGTCCTCGATTTCGACACGCGCCCGCGCACCCGTGAACTCGTGATCCAAGTCATCGGTGAATAACCACATGACCATCCAACCTCCGTGGCCGAGGCACCGTGGCGATGGTCGACGATGGCATGCGCTGCTGCTTGCCGGCGTCGTGGCGTGCCTCAGCATCCGGGCTCTCGCGTCCGCCGGCATGGACACCATGACCCGTTCCGGTTCACCTGCGCCCACCGAACTGACTGCGGAAGAGCAGGCTACCATCTCTGTCTTTGAGAAGGCCACTCGTTCCGTCGTCTTTATTGCAAATACAGCCAAGCAACGGGACCCCTGGTCTTTCAATCTTTTTGAAGTGCCGCAGGGATCCGGATCGGGTTTCATCTGGAACAAACAAGGCCATGTGGTGACCAACTTTCACGTCGTGTATGGAGCAGATGCGATCATCGTCACCCTGGCCGACCGTACCGAATATCAAGCGAAGGTGGTCGGGGCCGATCCCGATCATGATTTGGCCGTTCTTCACATCCAAGCCCCTGAGACCGCACTGCAACCGATAACCATTGGGAACTCGCAGGCGCTGCGGGTTGGGCAAAGGGTTCTGGCTATAGGCAATCCGTTCGGTCTCGATCATACGTTGACGACCGGGGTCGTCAGCGCCTTGGGTCGAACGATCAAGTCGATGACTAATCGCACGATCGAGGGAGTGATCCAGACGGATGCCGCCATCAATCCGGGGAATTCCGGCGGACCGCTGTTGGATGGGATGGGGCGTCTTATCGGGGTCAATACGCAGATCATGAGCCCGAGCGGTGCATTCGCAGGAATTGGATTTGCCGTGCCGGGCGATACCGTGACGCGCATTGTGCCGGAATTAATCAAGTACGGAAAATTGATCCGGCCAGGCCTGGGTATCTCGTTGGTGCCGGATGCGATGGCTCGCCGGTGGGGTGTTCAGGGGTTGATTATTGGGAAGATCGGGCGAGGCAGCGCAGCCGAGCGGGCCGGACTGCGGGGCGCCCGGGAAACGGTTGTGGGACGAATTGAAGTTGGAGACGTCATTGTCGCGGTGGACGGCAAACCGATTGAGACAATCGACGATCTGTTGGATGTGATGGAACTGCATAAGGTCGGCGAGCAGGTGACGGTTGATTACGTGCGAGCCAACCGCCGCTATCAGGTGAGTGTGACGTTGCAGGCGGTGAATTGAGTTGCGGCGGAACCGTGCAGCATGCAACAGCCGCCGTGTGTTAAGATCGTCTGACTGACTTGAGCCGGAGGACAACACAATGGGCGATCATCGATCTGTTCCGCCGCATCAGGACGATGCATCGGGATCAGCGCCACGCGCCGATGCGTCGAATCAGCAAGCGACATCCACGAGAGGAGCGGACCCACTCGAACTGATCGAGGAATGTCTGGCTGCCTTTCCTGACAATGACCCGCGGCAGAAACTGCTCTATAAACTGCGCCATGTGGTGTTAGCGCAATCTGTCACGCATCAGCAGCGGGAAACCGAATTCAAAAAGTTACAGGACATCGCCGCGAAGTTGACGGCACCGGCCAATCGGGTCGGCATGTTGCTCGACATTCCGGCTGAAGGACTTGCCCGCATCGTGGTTGGGGGAGCCGAGTACTACACCAATATCGACCCGCGTGTTTCATCGAACGACCTGAAGATCGGGACTCAAATCTTGGTGAATGAAGCCTATGCCCTCATTAAGACGTTGGGATATGACCGAAGCGGACCTGTCCTCAAGGTGGCTGAATCGCTGCCGGATGGACGGATCCGATTCGAACAGGACATGGGACGACAGGCGATGATCCTGCCACGATCGACTGATCTATTGGGAGTCGTCCTCAAGCTTGGCGACGAGGTTCGAGTCGATCCGATGCTCAAAGTTGCCATAGAAAAGTTCGAGGATCGAAAGGCGCAGTCTCACCTGCTTGATGAAGTACCGGCCGTGAGATGGGAGGATATTGGTGGACAACAGGGTGCGATTGAATCGATTCGAAAGGCCATTGAGTACCCATTGCTGCACGGGGAGACGTTCAAACGATATCAGTTTACGCAACCGAAAGGGTTTCTGCTTTATGGTCCTCCCGGATGCGGGAAGACATTGATCGGGCAAGCTGCAGCGGCCAGTTTGTCCAAGCTGGTCAGGGACACTACTGAAAGGGACCATGCGTCCGATTCAAAGGGTGCGCCTCCTATCACGAGTGGTACGTTTCTTCACGTGAAGGGCCCCGAGATACTGAACATGTGGCTCGGTGAATCCGAGCGCATCGTGCGGGATTTGTTTGCCAAGGCTCGGGCTCGGCGGAAGGAAGGCGCCCTGCCGTTCATTTTTATCGATGAGGCGGAGTCCGTCTTGGGAACACGGAGATCGATGCGCGCCTTCAATATCAACAATACGCTGGTCCCCATGTTTTGTTCCGAGATGGACGGCATCGAATCACTTCGAGACGTCGTCATTATCCTGGCGTCCAACCGTCCTGATCTCATCGATCCCGCCGTGCTCAGGCCGGGACGGATCGATCGCAAGATCAAGGTGGTTCGACCGGGTCGGGAAGCGGCGGCGGAGATCCTCAAGGTGTACTTGACCGAACAGCTTCCCTTCGCTTCCGTAGAATCCGGCTGCGCTGTGGATGATGCCATGGGAGCGCGCAACGTGTTGGTCGACCTTCTCGTGGATCGCCTGTTCTCACGTAATGATTCCAACAGGTTGTTGGCGGTGCGTTTGCGAAACGGCCACACCAAGGTCCTCTATCGCGGCGACATGGTGAGCGGAGCGATCCTTGCCGCAATCGTGCAACGTGCCAAGGAAAAGGCCATCGATCGCTCGCTGAACGATCTGTCCTCGACCACCGGGATCGGCGAAACGGATCTGCTCGCGGCCATCGACGACGAGTACCGTGAGGGAGAAGTGTTGCCACCGGACGATGCGGCGGAAGAATGGCTCAAGCTTCTCGATCACAGTCCGGAACAGGTTGTGGGTATTTCCTCGTTCCGCAGAGGTCGTCAGGCCGAGGAGCACCTGGTAGGGCAGATTGTTTAATGGACGATTGATTCATTGAATCATTGGTTCACTCGTCAATGGATCAATTAGGCATGCGTTTGTTTGGGCTTGAAACTGAGTACGGGATTACTCGCAGTGATCTCGATACCGTCGATCCGGTGCTGGAATCGATGGAGCTGGTAAGGGCCTATCTGGCGGCTGCGTTTGAGCGCCGATGGGATTACAGTGGTGAAGATCCGCATGAAGACGCGCGTGGCTTCCGGGTGTCCGGACTGCAACAGGATAGGGAAGAAGATGAATTTGCAAAGGTCGACGCGCATCGACCTTTTTCTTTCTATGAGATGAAAAGCGACCTCGTTCTTCCGAACGGGGCGCGGTTCTACAACGACCATACCCATCCGGAATATTCAACGCCGGAATGTCGCAGCCTGCGGGATCTTGTCGCCCATGACCGGGCAGGGGAGCGCATTGTGCTGCGCGCAGCTCAGCGTCGCAACGAGATGCTGGGCGGGCCCTATGTCCAGCTCTATAAGAACAATACGGATTTTCACGGTCACAGCTATGGATGCCACGATAACTATCTCGTCCGCCGGTCGATTCCGTTCACGGCTCTCGTCAGCGGTCTCATTCCCTTTTTGGTAAGCCGGCAAGTATTTACGGGGGCAGGGAAGCTGGGGGTTGAAGCCCAGGAAACTGCGTTTCGACCCGGCCTTTACCAATTGTCGCAACGGGCCGATTTTGTCGAGACGGAACTCAGTGTTGATACGATGCACAACCGGCCGATCTTGAATACCAGGGACGAGCCGCATGCCGATCGCCGCCGATTTCGAAGGCTACACCTGATTCTCGGCGATGCCAATATGTGCGAATATGCCACCGCCCTCAAGGTCGGGACGACAAGCCTTGTGTTGGAGTTGATCGAGCGGGGCAAGGCGCCGCACATCGGATTGGACGATCCGGTGCTTGCCGTGAAGGACATTTCCCGGGATCCCTCTTTGAAAGTCCCTGTTCGACTAAATGACGGCAGCACCATGTCGGCGCTTGACTTGCAAGGGCTCTACTGCGAGGCTGCCCGCAACGAGTTGGGGGAACAGGATGAGGACACGGCCTGGATTCTGCGGGAGTGGGAAGAGGTGCTCCGGCTCCTGCGCCACGACCGTGCGCAGTTGATTGGGCGGGTTGATTGGGTCACCAAACTCTGGTCTCTCGAAGCCTTTGCGGAAGCAGAGCGGTTGAATTGGGACGATGCGTGGTTGACAAGTTTGGATCTGGAATACCATAACCTTGATCCTGAGCGTGGCCTTCTTCTGGGGCTGGAATCGGATGGACGAACGACCCGGCTCACGACCGATGCTGAGATTGCGTCAGCGATGAGAGCCGGTCCTGATGATACGCGAGGGGGTATTCGAGGCCTCTGTGTGCGACGATTCCCGAGTGACATCAAATCGGTACAGTGGGAACGCGTACAGTTCACCGGCGGGATATTGCCAAGGATATTGGATATGCAGGATCTCTTCGAGCCCGACCGTGTCAAGACACTTGCCCGCATATTGGAGACCACGGCCACTCCGTCCGAGGCCCTGAAACAATGGATGCAACGAAAGGACGAGACTCCATGAACAGGATGACGTCAATTGAGCGCAAAGAGGCTCCGTTTGACCCGATGCCAGGACCGCCTAGACCGACGGAGGAGGAGAACGGGCCGCGTCGGCCGGAAACCGGATCACCGGATAAGGACAATCTGATGAAAAGAATGAGGAAAGTCGATCCGAAACAGGCAGAACGGTATCGCCAACGAACAGGACAGTAAGGACAGGAGTCTTGAGTGCTGGGTTCTGAGCAAGAAGAGCAGGACTCAGGGATCGTGTTGTCATCAACGCTCAGAACGTTCAGAATTTATCACTTGGCACCTAGGTGAAGCGATGGGCATGCAGGGAGATTTTTTTCAGTTGCTCAAAGAGCAGGGATATCAATTTGGTACTGGTCCCCTTGGACCTGGCGGCCAAACCCTGCCGGAGTCCGAAATTACCCGCGGGACGACGATCCTCGCGGTGAAATATCACGACGGGGTCTTAATCGCGGGCGATCGGCGCGCGACGGCCGGCAATATGGTCATGTATGATCGTACTGATAAAGTGCTGGAACTGGATCGCTACAGCGTGATGGCCATCGCAGGGGTCCCGGCGACCGCTTACGAAATGGCTCGTGTCCTCGAGCATTCGTTCAAATATTATCGACGTACGCAACTCCAGGAATTGAGTTTTGAGGGCAAGCTTCGGGCGCTCTCCAAATTACTGAAGGAGAATGTACCCGCCGCATTGGCCGGGACGGGGGCCGTCGCACCTCTTTTTGGAGGATATGACGTAGATCAGGAGGCGGCAAAGATCTATTTTTACGACATTCTGGGCGCGGAGTTCGAAGGGGTAGAATACGCGGTGTCGGGGTCAGGGTCGCCGATGATTCGTGGCATCTTGCATTACGTGAACACCTGGGGACAAAAGCCGCTGAATGCGCAATCCGAGGAGGAAGCCGTCGTCCAAGCGTTGAGATTGCTGACGAGTGCGGCAGAATTCGACTCGGCGACCGGCGGGATCAACCGAGAGGCCAACCTCTATCCTGTGATCAAGCTCATTACGAAGAATGGGGTGATGACCATTCCGGATGACCGGCTCAAATCGCTGTTTGAGGAACAGGTGGTGCGCAATGTATGAGGAGCCGTATAAATGGGTGGAGGCGGTCGGTAATCGTCGCCATTATCTGGACGAGCAATTTCGCCGCGGGAGCCCGGTCGTGGCAGCCTCCTATGCTGACGGAATTGTATTGGTCACCTATGCCAGAGGAACTCCCAAACTCTATGAGATCTATGATCGACTGGCATTGGGCGGGATGGGCCATCCTGCCGACCTCGAAAGACTCCGATTCACCTTGCTCGAAATGGCTCATGTGGAAGGATTCAACCGCTCGCCGTCCGACGTGACCGGATCGAGACTTCTCAAGAATGGACTCGCCCCGATCGTCAAGCAGGCTTTCGAAGAAATTTACAAGGCCCCATTTATTGTCAAAATACTCCTTGCGGAACTGGGTGTGAAGGCGGGACGAGACACATTTCTCACCATGAATTATGACGGCACCTTCGAGGAATTGACCGGCTGCGCCGTGCTGGCTGCCTCGGCGTCCGCTCAATCATCCATGCGCGCATGGTTGAAGCAGCATGGACACTTCAACCAGGAATCGCTGTCACAGGTCCTGTCCATCTGTCTATTGGCATGGGGCGTGGGATCGCTGGCGCAACGCGAGGAAGAGCAAGCAGGGACGGACTCGGGCAGGACCGCATCTGTCAGTGTGACGGCGGATGTTTTACCCCCGATACCTGAACGGGATGTTGTCTTGAGGCATATTCGCCAGGCTGCGACCGACATGTCCGTCGAGTGCGCAATTCTGGCGCGAACGGTTTCAGGACCATCCAAGTATCGGGCGCTCAAGCCCAACGAACTGCCTGACCTGCTGTCCCTCGATCTCAATCCCGCTGCAAACGGGTAACATGCTGAATCGAATTTTCGGTCTTGAAACCGAATATGGTCTGCTCATTAACGAGGACCGCCCGGAACACTCTCCGGCATGGATTGCCCATCGTTTGCGTGATCATATCTTCCGGGTTCAGCAGCGCGGTGTTCTGGATCGCCACCAACGCGGACACGATGAGCCTCCCGGGAATGGGGGCTTCCTGACCAATGCCGGCCGCATCTATCTCGATATGGGGCACTTGGAATTCGCTTCGCCCGAGTGCACGACGCTCGCGGACCTCGTCGCGTCCGACCGGGCCGGTGACCGGATATTGCATGATGCGTTGAAAGACCTCGGTTTGGCGGAAAACATATTTCTTATCAAGAATAACGTCGATCACGAAACGGACGCGACTTTCGGGTCACATGAAAACTTTCTCGTCACGCGCCGGTTCCCGTTTTCCCGCAGAGGGTTGGCTCCGCTGGTGGCCTTTCTCGTGACGAGGCAGATCTTTACCGGAGCTGGGCGCGTAGGCGTGGCGAGCGACCCCAACGAATGGGTTCAGGTAGGGAGTCTGATTCTCCATCGACCCGGCCTTCGGGATGCCCCCGATCGGGCCATGCTGCCCTTCCAGATATCACAGAGAACCGATTTTATCGTGAATGATTTCTTCGAATGGGTCCAACATAATCGCGCGATCGTCAATACGCGCGATGAGCCGCTGGCGGATCCGAATCAATTCCGTCGCATCCATCTTCTCTGCGGCGATTCGAATATGGCGGAATACGCCACCGCCCTGAAGATGGGCACGACGGGTGTGGTCCTGCAATTGATCGAGGATGGTCATGCGCCACGCGGACTGGACATCAGCGAACCTGTTGACACCATGCGTGAGCTATCCCGCGATCTCGAGCGCACCTGGATCGTGACTCTTGAATCGGGCAAGACGATATCCGCGATCGATCTGCAAAGCCGGTTTCTCGAAGCTGCTCAGCAACACTACAAAGGACAAGACGACGATACCGACTGGGTCTTGGAACAGTGGGAAGCGATCTTGGGTGATCTCTCAGGTGAGGATTACACCAAGCTGGTGGGGAGAGTGGATTGGGCGTCCAAGCTCTGGCTCCTCGAGACATTTCGTGGCGAAGATCCTTCGATTGCGTGGGATGATCCCGTGCTCAAGAGTCTGGATCTGGAATATCACAACCTTGATCCCGACCGGGGACTCTATTTCGGCCTTGAACAGGAAGGTCGTGCGCCACGTCTCACCACCGACACAATGGTGGCTCTTGCGCAGGATGGCCCGCCAAAGAATACCCGTGCATTCGGACGTGGAGAGTTGGTCCGCCACCTGCTGAGTTGTCCAGGTCCCACCGAAGAACAAACATGGAAGGTCTCTCCCCCCTACATCATCAACTGGTCGGTCATCCACTTGAAAGGCGGCGATCCGTTTCCGATGGCGGATCCGTTTAAGACCTATGCTCCAGAACTCCGGCAGCACATTGCCCATTGTCTGGAGAGGTCGGTCTAGCGGAACGATCCTCCCGATCCGTCCTCAGTGCAGTGCAGTATTGTGTCGGCTCACGGCACTTCCTACGATCCGATCCAGTTCTGTTGGATTCGACGCATTCCTCACTTCTCGATCTGTACACATTTCAGTGCCTCCATATCACACCAACCCTGCGGTTTACTGATATACGTGACACGTATTACGTAGTATAGCTATGTCCGTCTCTCTTTGATTGACAAGCCGTTTCGCTTCCTTCATGATGGCGACCCGTGAGCGCCCGACAGGATACTCGCATCAACTGTGCGCGCGACAAATGCCCACCCGTCCCCATTGTGTCGACGTCAATACTTTCCTATAGACACCGAGCGTGCCGTATGTGGCGCGACTATTGTCCGAACCGATCGGTCCGCCACGAGATTCGAGAGGCGTGAATGAGCGATCGCTCTCGTTCAGTTTGTAGCAGCTGGTTGAGACTGTCTTTCGGCTAACCATGCCCCACGTCGATGACCCCCAGGGATCTGGGGTCTATTCACACGTTGAGGAAAGCGAGGGGAAGCATGGTGCGACTCCTCGCCAGAGCTCGATTACGCGCAGTCTCTTCCCTGCTTCTCTCAAAGAGCGGCGCCGATCGGTCCGCCTCTCAGTTGGAATTGAAGTGACGCTTCACTGCCGGCATGCCGTGTGGCGTGGGACGGTACAGAGTGTCGGGTTTGCCGGTTTGTACATGGTATTCCCCACGGTTATTCCCGCCATCACGAATGACCGTATTCTTCTCAGTTTCGAAAGTACGGTGGCCAAGTTGTCTATCAAGGCAACGGTGCGGGCAGTCCGCGAAATATGGGATGACCGACTTGGCTCCGGCAAATCGTCCGCTGTCGGTCTAGGGATAGAATTCTCGGCGATCAAAGACTCGGATGCAAAAGTTCTCGCGTCACTTGTGGACGGCGCACATGAACGAGTCGCGGCCATCAAGCTTGTCGCCACGCTTGTGTCCCATGATACCGGCGATCTCTTAGTCGAGACTCAGCCCCAGGGTGCCTGGTCGTCGAGAGGCGTCCATCCCTATGCGGATCACGAAACAGTTGGCCCGGGCTTCGATCGCAGGATGACGTCACGCATGAAGGTGTCGCTGACGACGTATGTGACGTGTGTCAACGGCTCAGAGATCCAGCCATTACCCTCTAGTGTGACTGCGAACTTGAGTCTGGGTGGTCTCTGCATCACGCTCCGGACCGAGGAAAATCTGCATGGTCAGGAGGTTCAGATCCGCATGCTCTATCCTGGTGAGATCGCCGAGACAGGTGCCGGTCGCACATTCTCATCGTCGAATTGCAAGATTACAGGACGTGTCCTGTGGGTGGTGCCGGATGAGCAAAGGGAGGCTGCAGGGACACCCGATCTCCAAACGCCTCGAGTTCGCGCAGGTATCCAATTTGTATCGGACGATGACGAGGAACAACGCCGCATTTCCATGCTGGTGAGAAGGTTTCTTGAGCGCCCCGCGCGGATTGAGGATTGGGCATATACCACGGAAGTAGTGAGCGACCTCACATACTGCTGGAACTCCGACCGATTACGAATCGCTCTCTATCATGACCATCCGCGCGTCTCGTTATCAGAGGGATCTCCTGTCATGATTCTGTCGCCAGGGTACGGGGAAACCAAGAAGGATTTTATTACGTTGGCCTATTTTCTCGCGAGCAACGGAATTCACGTTCTCCGATATGACCATACGAATCACATCGGTGAGAGCGAGGGGGATATTTGCCGATTCACTTTGAGTGGCATGCAGAGTGATCTCACTGCGGTGATCCAGTATGCTCGACGCACCTGGCCATCAAGTCGGATCGGATTGGTGGCGGCCAGCCTGGCAGGCCGAGTAGCCGTGCGTCTGCTCGCAAACAGTCACATGCTCCAGACGCTGGTCTTGTTGAACAGTGTGGTTGATATCACAGCCACGCTGCACGCTGTCCATCAAGAAGATCTGGTGGGGACCTATCACTCCGGTGTCCGCCGCGGCGTCGTCAACATACTGGGGTTCAACGTGGACTCCGACAGGTGGCTTGAAGATGCTACGCGACAAGGATTGGCCGATTTAGACGGAACGTTGAGTGACGCGGGAGCGGTGCGTATACCCGTCCTCCTGTTTACCGCAGAGCATGACGTGTGGATCAGTCAACAATCGGTCCGGGCTGTGGAGCGAGCGTTTGGTCAGCATCTTAGACATTCCTATCTCGTTCCCGAGGCATTACATCGATTGCAGGAAAATCCCAGAAAGGCTCGTGCAGTCTATCGTCAGATTGTAACGTGTTGCCAGGAAGAGCTTCTGCACGCAGGTCATTATGAGGAATTTGTCGAACCGACTCAGAAGGAAATCGGTCTGCAGAATCGTGTGGAGCGTGATCGTGCGCGATCACGAAGAATTATCTGCAAGGCGGAGCAACAGGAATTCTGGCGGGACTATCTAGACAATTTTCGGTACATCAGCAATGTCAGTGATTTTTGGCAATTGATGGATCATATCTATGGTCTCATGGGACCCTGCGATCGAGGCGAAACCATCCTTGATTGCGGATGCGGGAATGGGAACCTGGCGATGTTCTTGCGGATCAATCAGGCATATCGTCGAAGGTTCTCACGGGCTCGCGATTTCAAATTACCGTCCTACTATGGGGTGGACTTTGTCCCCAGTGCGCTGCGTGTGGCTTACGAGAACGTAAATCATATTGGGATTCTTCTGCATCAACAGCTGATGGGTCAGGTCATATCGTCTCCTCCGATGTCGGTGACACTGTGCCGGGCCGACCTCGAATGGCCTCTTCCATTTCCCGATAATTTCTTCGATCGCGTCGTGTGTAATCTCGTGATTGGATACGTACGCGACCCGTTGTTCACGATACGGGAACTTGTTCGAGTGTGCAGTCCCTACGGGAGAATCGTGGTCAGCAATCTCAAGGCGCATGCTGATCTATCTGAAATATTTAGGAACTTCTCGAAAACGGCGGAGAATGAAGAGGAGCTTCTCGAGGGACGCCATTTGCTTAACAATTCCGGCAAGATCAAGCAAGGGGAGGGTGACGGATACTTCCACTTTTTTGACAAGCATGAACTGACAATGCTACTACAAGCTGCTGGTGCTAGCCGACCCAGAGTATATTCCACGTTTGCCAACCAGGCGTATGTGGCAGTCGCTGATAAGTTCGACGCCCATCCGTAAGTATGGTAGAACGTATTCGTATTCGACCCTGCGTGCTTTGAGTTGTCGCCCCCCCGCATGAACTTCTTTGCATTTAGTGGACTCATTAATGCGCTAGCAGCGACCTTCCTCGGTATTGTCGTCTACGTCCGCGACGCCCGTTCTCCCCGCAACAAGATATATGGCCTCTACTGTCTGAGTATCGCCGTATGGAGTTTCTTTTATTGTGCGTGGCAACTGGCAGAGTCCTCCAGCCTTGCGCTCAGTTTCGTCCGTCTGCTCATGGCGGGCGCCATTCTCATTCCTATTCTCTATTTCCATCACACCGTAACTTTCCTCGATACAGTGAACCATCATCGACAGGCGCTTCGGATCGGATATGCCGCCAGTGCGTTCTTTCTGATTGCTGATACGACACCCTGGTTTGTGACCGACGTTAAAGCGGCCCTGTCCTTTCCCTACTGGCCTGTGCCCGGTCCCTTGTTTCATCTCTATCTAGCCTGGTTCGTGGGTTTTGTGCTGTACGCCACCTATCTGGTCGCCGCCGCGTTCCATGCGGCGAGCGGTATTCGGCGGCATCAATATGCCTATGTGATTGCTGCCAGCGTCATTGGATACGTGGGCGGAGCGACTAACTTCCCGCTCTGGTATGGGATACCCATTGCGCCGTACGGCACGATCTTGATCACGCTCTACACGGCCTTGATGGCCTATACGATCGTCAGATATCGGTTGATGAATATCAGCGTGGTGCTGAACAAAGGGCTGGCCTATGCCATTGTTCTCGGAATTATCGTCGTCGCTACGTCAATTGGGGCGGTGGTCAGTAACAGAGCGACAGCGCACTCAACTCCTCCGCTCCTCGCCGGCACGCTCTTTCTGATCTGTGGCCTCTGGGTATTAGGCAACAATGTCAGGGCGGCGGCCAATATGACGTTCAGCCTACTGTGCGGAGCGGCCTGTCTGTGGCTCTTCGGTTGTTTCATGCTCTTTTCAGCCGTTGATGGCAGGGAAGCCCTGCTGTGGGTAAGAATCATCTACTGTGGCGTGGTCTTTATTCCAGCGGTCGCCTACCATTTTGCTCAAAGCCTTCTGGGTGTAGGTTTTCGTGATCGACTTGTTGCATGGGGCTATGTCGTCAGTACGGCATTCTTGGTACTTTCCTTCAGCGAGCTGCTGGTAGATGGGTATTACACCTACTACTGGGGACGATACCCAAGAGCCGGTATGCTTCATCCTTTGTTTGTTGTGTATCTGCTAACCGGCGCCACGGCAACCCTGTATCGATTGCATCAGGGATATCGGGCCAGCCTTGGCGCCTCGCCTCTCATTTCCGCTCAGCTCAAGTTTACGCTTGTTGCATTGTTTCTCGGGTTCACCGCCTCCGTTGATTTTCTCCAAACCTACGGGGTGGGATTTTATCCCCTCGGGTATCTCTTTGCGGGGCTGTGCGTGACCGTTGTGGCCTACACAATGGCGAAATATGAGTTAATGGACGTCTCGCTTGTTCCGAGTCGACCGAAAGTCCTTCTTTCGGTGAAACTGCTGGCTTTGATTCCGGCGTATTTGGTCATCCTGCTCGTCATTCGAATGTTTACGGGGAGCCTCTATTACCTGCTGGCCGGGGTTCTGTTCGCGTTGTTTGTGGTGGTGGCGGGACTTTTGTCCAATCTTCAAAAGGGAGTCGAACGGGCCATTGGCCAAACGTTGTTTCGAGAACGATATGACGCGTATGACACACTGGTCCAATTCTCTAAGTCCCTCGTGTCTATCCTTGAGCTGAAATCCCTGACCAAAGAGATTGTTCAGACGTTGGCAAGGGTGATGAGTATCAAGATTGCCTCCGTCTATGTCCTCGATAAGGAGCAGGGTGTCTATTCGATGGCGGCGTCTTTTGGCGTGGGAGGGAGAGACCGCCCAGCCGTTCTTGTAAAGGTGGACTGTCAACTACCACGTGAATTGGTTCGAGCAGAAACCGCATTGGTTCTGGAAGAACTCGCGTATGATGCAAAGGATGAGACGAGCAGACAAGTCCTTGATTCGCTGAGATCCCTCGACGCGGAGGTGTGTATTCCCCTTCTCAACAAAGATCGACTCGTAGGATTCTGCAATCTTGGTCAGCGTACCAATCAGGGTATGTACTCGACAGAAGAGCTTGCACTCTTGCGCACATTGGCACAGCACGCCGCGATTGCAATCGACAATGCATTGCTCTATGAGGACCTGCGCCGTTCCCAGTTGCTCATGCGGAGGACAGACAGGCTGCGCTCACTCGAAACTATGGCCGGAGGGTTTGCGCATGAGATCCGCAATCCGCTCACGTCCATCAAGACATTCATTCAGCTCGCCCCGGATCGGAGGGATGATGTGGAGTTCATGGAGCAGTTTAGTCAGGTGGTATGCGATGACGTCGTGCGTATTGAACGCTTGATTCATGAGATTCTGGATTATGCGCGGTACATGACTCCAAAATTGACCCAGGAGAATCTCAACGATGTAGTCTCGTCATGCCTGTACTTTATTGAGGTCAAGGCGAGCAGCAGGTCGATCGCGATTCTGAAAGATCTGGAAAGTGATTTGCCGTCGGTGAAATTGGACCGTCAACAGATCAAGCAGGTTCTGCTCAACCTTCTTATTAACGCGATGGAAGCCATTGATGATGGAAATGGACGCCTATCGGTGAAAACTCACAAATTGATCAAGCTCGTCAACGACCCATGGGTGCAGATCGAAATCCAAGACAGTGGCCCCGGAATTTCGGCTAAAGATCTTGAGCATATCTTTGACCCGTTCTACACGACCAAGCACTCAAGCGGAGAACGTGAAGGAACGGGTCTGGGCCTGACTATAGCCCATCAGATCATCCAAGAACATGGGGGATATATTGAGGTCTCAAGTGAAATTGGCCGTGGCACAACGTTTTTCGTCAATCTTCCCGTGAATCCCCCGATCGATGATTGGCAGCCGACGCAACCGAACTTTGATGACGTGAGGAAGCCCTCTACTGGGTTAGTCGCCAAGCCCAATATCGGTCCGCACGGAGAATACGAGGATAGATCTCCATCCGCTTCGGTCCCGCCAAGGTAGCAGTCTATAGACATCCGTCGTCGCTTTCGCTGAGTGAGCTAGCGGCGTCAACTCAATCGAGATGACGGTGATCATTTTCCTGAATGGCATTCGGTACATGTGTAAATTGCTCCCTCCGTACGTAAGGGAACCAATGTCATCCCTTCAGCCTGACTGTTCGGAAGGAAGGCGTCCTAACTGCCTCTCTCAAGCCTATGGGTTTCTCATGGCGGACACCTTCAGGGATCGCGATACTGGACACCTCCGACGAGAATCCACAAGACGTGATGACCTGCTGTCCTGTCATTCGTATCAATTTCGACCGGCACATTGCGAAATCATGCCAATGAGGCGATTCTCGACCCAGTAATTGTCCTCCATGCTTTGGCGGCGCTGAAAGAACCCGCAATGGCCGCCATAGCGGGTGACCATGAGTTCAATAAACGGATTATTTTTGATGGCAGGTGTATGGAACATTGACGACGGAATAAAGGGGTCGTCGTGCGCCGTGATAATCACAGTTGGAATGCGAATATCGGCAAGCACGTGACGAGCACCGGAAGCGTCATAATAGTGCGATGCGCTGGTATAGCCTCCGTCTGGGGCTGTGTAGTAGTGATCGAGTTCGCGGATCGTTTTAATAGAGTGCAGCGTCTTGAGGTCCCATTTGTCGGGTAAGATGGCGGCCTTCCGTGCGATCCGCGCTCTGAGTCGTGTAAAAAAATAGTCATGATACCAACGGTTGTCGGGGCGCTCTAGAGCCAGGATGCATTGTGCAGGGTCAATGTTGGGACAGACGGCATAGACGCTACGTATGATCGAGACGTGATTGTTCACCTCACCGGCCATTTTGAGTACCAGGTTTCCCCCCATGGAATACCCGATGATCGAGATAGAGTCGAGACGATCGGCAGAGGCCAGTTCGACCACCACACGACGGACATCATCGCTCATGTCGCAGTTATAGAGAGATGGGGCTAAGTGCTCGGTTCCTCCACAGGTTCGCTGATTAAGCCGGAGCACGTTATATCCGGCTCCCCAGGCTTTGGCCGCGAGACCATGCATATAGTGTGATTCACTACAACCTTCGAGCCCGTGGAGCAGGAGGACAGTGTGACAAGTCCTCCGGTCTCGTTGCCAATGACACAGGGCGAGGATCTGAGTGTTCGGGGCTACCGTGAAGAGACGACGTTCAACAGGGATACCTCGGAGCAATTTTCCCCGTGGATAGAACCGGGACACAATCGTCATCGCATGTGGGTTGTGTAGCAAGGGATGGGGAGTGAAGGGTGGGAGCCGTCGGCCGTCCATCATCTGATACTTTACCAAAAAGAGTTGTCAACATCCCGACCGGGTCAGAAGAAAATCCTGCTACGCATCGTGCATGATGGACGTGATGAATGTCGCATTGATCACTAGCAGAACAGATGGACAGATCGAGCCCATGGTTGAATCGGAGGCATACCATGTTGTTGATGATGGAGTCGATTGATGGGCCGAATTGTCTCATTACACGATTCTCTTGGTGAGTTCCATTTACAAGAGTGGCCGAATCATGGAACGAATGCTATTTAGAATGGACTTTCGCTGGAGATACCGATGACTCTGCAGACACGGCCGTGCACCGCTATGAAATTGATAGCAAGAGGCCTCGGTTGCGATGGTCAACAGAACCGTTGGGAGACGCTCGTCTTAGTTTTGGAACCTTGTTAATTGGAAAAAAATGATGGCTCCCCGGGCAGGACTCGAACCTGCGACCAGCCGGTTAACAGCCGGCTGCT
Organism: Nitrospiraceae bacterium; assembly: GCA_040510255.1. GTDB lineage: Bacteria > Nitrospirota > Nitrospiria > Nitrospirales > Nitrospiraceae > DASSBQ01. The sequence goes on from JBEVJJ010000291.1 coordinate 16,748, forward strand.
CTACCAACTGAGCTACCGGGGAACGAGCTTCAATGGCAGGTGGGCAGCATTGTAGCAAACCTGAGTTCACAAGGGGCAGCATTTTTTGGAGCGTGGAATTCTCGTCGTCTAGATATCAAAATCCTCGGTCTCATCTTCATCGGAAGTCGCATCCGTGTTTCCTTCTGCAAGCGCCGCATAGTGCTTTGCCCAGGTAATATAGAGATTCCCGCTATCACGCATTGTGTCTGCGGCCTTGATCAGCTTCTCCGCTAGCTCAGGGTCCTTTCCCCCCGCATGAATCATAGCGGCGCGCTGTTCTAGAGCCCGGGGAAACTCGCCAATTATGCCGCAGATACTCCCAAGCAATTCTTGTATGACATTGTCTTCACCAGGCATCATCTAATGCTCCGACGTTCTCATTTATCTACAGAAACCCTGCTTCTTCCAACAAAAAACCCCATAGCGATCGCTATGGGGTTTACGTCACCGCACTATTCATTAGCCCTGATATGCTTGTCCTAAGGCTGCTGACTCTCCTTTTTGTGTCATGAGAGTGCCATTGGCACTCACAGCTTGCATGACAATCGCTTGATGCTTAGCAGCGTCGCAAACGACGACGCAGAGCTCGCATCCCTTGCAACGGTCGATGTGGACCTCGGCCACCATCTTGGTGCTGTTGAGATCTAAACAATTGGCTTCCGGACAATACATGATGCAGAGGCGGCAGCCCTTCTTCGCAACGCACTTCTCGTCAATAACCTGTGCAACGTTATACATGCGGATAGGTTCCTTTTCTTAAGCTGCGACGGCTGGGTTCCCTACTTTCAGTTCCACAGAATTCTTTTCGGCCCACTCTGCGCCCATGTCATAAGCTCGCTTCACGGTGGCCAGATTCTTTGCCAGCAGCATTTCCTTCTTGGCAAATTTCTTTTTGATGGCTTCGTCGAGTGACGCTGTACCGCCCGAGGCGACGAATTTCTTCCCGAACCGCTCCTGGAGCGCTCCGTC
>JBEVJJ010000292.1:0-18311 GCA_040510255.1 Nitrospiraceae bacterium
GAGGCCCTGCCGGTAACTGCTGGCTTTTGCGTGTCTTCAAGGAACCGCCACGCGAGAGAGACCATCACCCTATGTCAAGCAGGAGGATGCCCAAACGAACATCTGACAGATTCGGCGTGGGTAGTCCGATGGAGCCGGATCCGAAATGAATGCTCATCGCCGTTGCTCTCCAGTTATCCCCATCATCTGGTCACCGAACAACTCCACCACAGCGATTATGGTGAAAAGACGCCGGAAACCATCTGGTCCTGGGAGGTCGGTAAACATTCACGAAGGTTGTCATAGCCTTGAGCAATGAGATCCTCCAGGCGGGGTGGCTTGTCTCCGCGGGCTTTCAACAACTCAGCGGCGTAATCCTTGAGCACTGCCAGATCGGAGTGCGTGGCCCATTGCTCCTGAGAGAGATGCAGTCGCTGCAAGGCGGTGACCGGCGGCATCGGCGCCTCCTGTCGAGCATAGGGAGCCAGGTTCCACATTGCCAACCGGAAAAAAATACGTTCGGCGCAATGATCTATCTGTTGTTGGACTTGTTGAGGAGACCCATGGAGAAAATTAGGAGGGAAGGGCATGTCTTCGTGGTGGCATTCCGCGCAGTATCGGTGCAGAGCCTTGAAGACGGGATGAAACGTTTTATCATGAGCGGCAGGATCATGAACGGCCTGATCCGTCATCGAGACTGCTTGCGGCATGCGATGGGTCTCTTCGCAACACCAGATCAGAGACGGCATCTTGAGCCGTCTGGACAGTGCCTTCATCACGCTGGCTCGCCGAAACGGCTTACGCGCAAACACATCCGATTCTCCTGCCAGGGTCTCGCGGGTCATGGCATCAATGGCTCGATCGACAACACGATAATCCTCCACCACCGTCATGGCAGCGGAGCCAACGAAGCCGGCGGTTCCGCCGGCATGCCTGTATGCTTCTCGATTCACACCGAATTGAAAAGTCAGCTCTGTGATCGCATGGCCATCGGCCATTCGGGCATGCAGGCGCGGATCTTTCTGTGTCACGACAATGCGTCCACCGTGCCGACCATCCTTGGATGTGAGTGTCCCGCCGGCGATCTTCAGAGCAGCCAGCTCATCGCCTTCGCTGGCCGACAGGCGATCAATCGTGCCGTCTATGAGGGTCCCCGCCTTGAGATACAGGACACCCTCCATCGAGAAGCCGTCTTCATGATCTTGGGTGAGCGGCTCCGATTCCCGGCATCGAAACGTGATTCGATCCACCCATCGACCCCGGTCTCTCATCTCGGCCTCGCACCGACTGTGATACCGACGCAGGGGAGCGCCGGAACGCTTGGCCTCCTGAAACAGATAGGTATCCAGTCGCTCGACGTCGACATCTGCGAGAAAGCGCGACAGGCCCATGACGACTCGATCCACCACATCGTACGGCGGAGAGATCGACCAGACCGCCAGCGCGTCTCTAAAAATGGTCGGTTCAAAAATCGAGCGAATCTTTGCCCGCTCGTCTGCGCCGCCATACCCGATGGCTGAGATGGCCTGCTTAGCCGAGACGATTGCGAGCGATGGATCGTCATCGAGAGGATTGCGGTTGAGGAGATCAGGATTCGGAATCAGGAGCCCCTGTGGCCATTTCTCTTTCCATTGCGACGCCACTCGCGGAACAAACTGATCTCGGTAGACGGATAGGCTGCGAAAGGCAGCCGGCGATCCCTTCAGGCGGGATAACAAGAAAAAGCGAAACAGGTCCGCTCGACATTGAATCGAGTCACTGGACGATCGAGCCTGCTCACACCCTTCCTCCCAGAACAACTGATACGTAGACAGGTCGTTCGCGCGGTCCGTGGCCTCATCGATCGCGTTGGGGACATCGACCCCTTGGTGGAGGGGAAATCGATGCACTACTGCATGCTGCTGCTCGAGCAGCGTAGCAATCTTCGGGTTCGCATTGGTCTCATCCCATAGAGGGCGCGAAAAGATGGGGCTGTGGTTCTGGTGACAAGCCGTACAGAGGGCGCGATTGGCATAGAAGACCTTCGGTGTTTTTCCAGGACCATAGTCCCGCACCACCTGAAATTCGAATCGGCCCGCCGCCTCGTTGTAACTGATCACCTCGAGGATCTCAGCTTTTTCCTGGTAGCCGACAAACAGCCGGTCTTTGAGGAACATGCCGGATGAACCGGCGCGCATCGGCGGCTCGGTATCCACCGCCATGACGGCCCTGGGATAGGCGAAATACTCCGGCTTGGCAGCATGCCGCTGGAGAGATCGGTTCAACGGGATCAACACCCGCTTGAGCGGCGAGTCGTGATCAGCGGATCCGAGTTCTCGCTCAATCCTCCGCACCAATGCGGTGAATGGGAACGGCACTCGGTAGACGGTCCGACGCCCTTGCTGCTCCGCCACCACATAGTCGAACAACGACCGCCCAACCGTCGGCACATCCGGTCCCGGATCTGTGGGATTCACCACCCATACAGCCCCTCCTGGTGGCTTCTGGGTCGTCTGGTCTCCCTGGGCTTCCGACAGCGGTCCTCGTTCGGCAGTTTCACGATCACAGGAAGCCGGCACAGTGGCCATCAGGCTGATGAAGAGAAGACCACACGATACACAACGCTTCATCGTATGATCCGTGATCACCCCATGACCCTCCACAATCGTCCGTCACTGCACCATCGCCGTTGTCCGTTGCGGCCCCACCCAGCAGTCTTCCAGCGTCTTGCCAGTGGTCTGGAACGCCACCGCCTCCCTATCCGCTGTTTCCGGGTGATATAGCGTAAAATTCAGCACGAACACCTTCTTCATGTAAGCTCGGCCGAGGTAGAACCCAGGTCTGACCATGCGAATCTCGTCCCGGATGTCCAACCCATCCCGACCAGCCAGCGCATCAGGCTTTTCCCGATATCCCTGGAGGTCATCGGCAAAGGCATAATCGATGATGATGGATTCCCGTCGCCCGTCCAGCAGGCTTTGTCCACAATATAACTTGGCAGGAAATAGCAACCACGTGTCTTTCCCATCCACGTCGAGTTTCTGAATGGTGCCGACTTCAGGCCCCACCAGCGGTTTCAGAATGGCGAGGTCGTTGATTCGGTTCCGCAGCATGCGATGGGACCGGTCAAATACTTTTCCTTTCCAGACCGCTTCAGCGACATGTTCGAGCTTGGCCGTTTTTAGACCGACCACAAATCCCTTCAGACCACCGCCAATGATTTCGGCAAAGCGGGCGCGGCCGCTGCTCCCTTTCACGAAGAAGGCCTGGCCCTGGTAGGGTCCATCCGGGATCGGACCCGCGGTCAAACGCGCATAGATCTGATCCACCTGTTCCTGCGTCGCTGCTTCGAGATTAGCCGGCGTAATCTTCATCAGGTCGGCAGGGGTGAGCGGCAACTCCTGCTCAAGTCGTGCGAAGTCGATCTTGGTGGCATAACCTTCGCCGCTCTCACCGTACTTTACAGGCGGCGGCTCACGCTCGCATCCGATCAGCAACGCAATGAGCAACGCGGAACACAAAAGAGCATCATGCCATCGCATCATAGTGTTCCCCCCTTGGCAGACCGAGACCTCATAAGGTCGCCAAAAAAGCGATGAGGGCCTGTTTGTCCTTGTCCGATAAATCTTCACCAAACCGATGCCCCTCGTCCTCCCGCAGCATGACACTGTTGCTGTAGACCTCGCGCAAGTCCGCGCCGACCTCTAAGAGGTTTTTCGGATTGGCCATGAGGTCCTTCGCCTTGTCCCGAATGGTGGCCGCCACGGTCTTCCCTGCTTCGTGACCATACCGGGTCACATACTTGGACTCCAGTTTGCCGAAGTCGACTTTCGACAGCACGAGATCGTCCACGAATTCTTTATGACGGAAATTTCCAATTCGCGACGAGGGGGTGTCTTTGGGAAAAACAATCGTTGCATCAAGATACCGCTCCACGTTTCCGTCCGACAATTTCGGAAAAAGCTTGATGACGACGTCCCGGTTGAACAACGTCACTTTGGGCACGCGTTTCGACGGGTTGAGCAAATCATCCATGGAGGCCTTATACAGCTTGAACCGACCGGCCACGCTCGGATCGAACGGCCAACAGGCCGGTGGAGCGGGCAGCCGCTTCAGGCTTTTTTCATCGACATAGGGAGGATTGTAATGCTCATCTTCCGGTCCGCCACAGATTTCGGGACCAATGGCGTTGTTGTGCATGAACGGCGCATGCGCCCAGACGCTCAGCAGGGAAATGTTGCGATAGTAGCCGCGCCCGCCGTCGGACGGTTCCTTAATATTCGGGTCCGGCGGCTTAGCGCGTAAGGTTTCAGATCCGTATTGGTCCCAAATATGCCCATCCATGTGGTTGGAATGCAGTGCCCGTGCTCGATGCGTCCCCACCTCCGTCACAGGAGTGAGGTTGTCGTTTCCCACCCAATCGATCCGGATACCCTTCTCCACCTGGCGGAAATCGCGCGTCTGGAAGGGTTCGGATTGACTGGAGTGGCAGCGGGCACAATTCTTCGCGAAAATCACTTTCCCGCGGTCCACGGCGCCGGACCCGAATTCTTTGTCCAATTGCTCGATCAAGTCACGGTTGTCTTTCAATCCTCTGGCCCTATACAAATCGGAAGGCCTCGCGGAAGCCAGAAAGTCAAGGACATTGTCCAGACGGTCTTCGATTGCGCGGAATTGCGGACAATCGCGGCGAGCTTGCCCGATGTCAAAGGGCGTTTGTCCAAACCCTCGCTGGGCCGGATCGAGCTGCCGCATGTCGGTGAGGTGATTGACCCATGATTCCTCAGAACAACTCCCGATATTGAAATAGACCCGCTGGATCGCTTCAAGGGCGCCGATACTGTCTTCGCCGCCTTTGAGGATCTGATGGACCGGTTCTTCCTTCTGACCGCGCTCCCAACACTTTCCTTCTCGTCCCGGTTCACACCAGCAGTGCCGCCCGTCATCGCCGGCCGGACATTGCCGAACTTTGCGCCATTTGATGATCACATGAGGATGCGTCGGACGTTTGGCCAGGTTGATCAGGGCGTTGATTGTTCCTGGATTATTGATCTGATCGTTGGGAATCGCGGACGTATCGACAATGCCGGGCCTTGCGTGGCCGAAGACTTGGTATTCGATCGTCCGCGGATCCATGCCTGAGCCCAGGATCTGGGAAAACCGCGAGTACTGATTCCCGACCGTGCCTGAAATATTCTCATGCGTCGGATGCGCAGGATTCTTGGGTGGGTTCAAGGGATTGAACGCGATATGACAAGACCCGCATGAAATGCCGACCAGGAAAGGCGGTTCGACCGATCCATCCGTTATCCGACTGCGCATCGGTTGCGTGGAGTCAGCCGGCTTTTTTCGCTCATTGTAGCCATCCCAGCTTCCCAAACGGCCCTTATTGACCGCGCGCCATTGCTCCTTGTTGAACCTCGGATTGGGAAACTTCCTGATGCCCATCGCGCCGGTCGACGTGCCAAAACGTAGGTCGCAAGCGGACTGCCGCTGATCCTTCGGACCATGCGGATCATGTGCAGCCACCGCCGCGTCCTTGAACTCGCAGGCCGGATCCTTATAGCCTTCCTTCCCGACGTAGCTCAGCAGCAGGTTATCGCCCGGACAGTAATCGAACCCGTAGGTCTCATCATCGCTTTTTGCCGGGCAATTGGAATCGCCCGGCTTGCAGCAGTCAGGATCGTTAATGAGGCCCCACCGGTTAAAGCGTTTGTCCCGAATATTGGTGCCCAAGATGCGGTACCAGTCGATTGTCACACCGAATCGTTGAGGGTAGACGTAGCTAAAGAATCGTTCGTTCCCCGCTGTGGCCTTGAACCAAATCTCCGCTCCCGCTCGCTCCGAGTCGGTGAGATCACCTCCGCCATAGCGAAAGTTGGGGCTGTCCTCCTTGAACACCACCGCTGAGGGTCCAGCGATATCTTTTCCGCTCACAATGGCGACCAGACCAACAGACAGGATGATGCCGATAGCAATCATGATCTGTTTCATTAACCATCCCCTCCCCTTGCGAAAATCACCCTCCCTGATTTCACACGCCAATATTCATCCGGATTGTTGAAACAGCCGCCGGAGATAAGAGAATCGGCTTATCTTCATGTTCCTTGTGTTGAGGACATTCTGAGACAGTCACGAAGAACAGCGATGTCGGACGGAACTTCCAGTCGTGTCTCAGCTCAACAGTAAAGCGAGCATTTTGCCTGCACACCACGCGCGGCATCCTGCAATTCTTTCAAAGAGATGAGTGAGGAAGTACGAGGTGGGGTCATATTGAGTTTGTATCTAACAGGTCGTCCTTCTGATTGCAACGAAGAGTTTGGGGAACCCGCGTGTCCATTGCGGGATGCTCACGGGAACAGGACAAGAGAGCAGTTCCAGCAAGGTATACCAATCAACGTCATCAGAGGGAGGTCTCACTGTGTTGATCCAAGAGCCTGCGAACGGAAGGCATCCCTCTCATCCATTTGCTGAGCCGTTCGAGCGTCATTCGAAACGCGCGAGAGTGTCGCGCTATCCGTTCCTAATTTCGCCAGTGCTAATCCTCATCAAACCAGATACACTCCGTATCCGTTCCGATACGAGATCCCACTCCAATTCATCATTTCTTTACATGCATCGACTTCACCACGGGAGTCAGGTTGCACCGCAGACACGGAGAATTATGACAACCTCTCGCGTCCACCAGCGACTGGAACATCTTTTGCTGGCATTACCGAGGAGGTCACCGTAATGCGACGCCTATTTCACTCTGAACAAGAGGGAAGAGCTCCTTGTGGAATCTCCCTACGAATTGCCCTTGTTGCCGCTTGGACGATCCATGCAGTCTGCTCGTCATCACTGATGCTCTCGGCTAACGACATGACACCTACACTCACACCACATCATGTCGCAATCTATGCGCTCTCCCGCGGCAAGGGCGTTCCCGAAACGGCCCGGCGTGTCCTCCAGGACGTCCGCGCCCTCGCTGAAACCGGGAAGCAGCAGGGGACGGTCCAGGAGTGGGGACAAACACGGATCGGGCTGGAGGGGGAGACCCGAGTGTGCGTCCAGTTGCGAGATGAATCATCGAAACACGAGTTCTTGCGACAGGTTCGTGAGATGGTCCAGGGGGCCGAACTGATCAATGTGGTCGAGGGACCCTGTTCGCAACCCTGAATGGTCACCGCTGCAGTCTTCAGCATATTCACCTCAATGGAAAGGAGATCACCATGACACCTCCCGCAGACCGTGTCCGAACGATGGCAGCTAGTGTCTCTCTTTGTCTCGTGTTCAGCGGTTGCGAAACCACCACGCCCACAATGTCCAAAGCACAGGGTTCTAAGATGCACGCAGCGACCGACAGGGTCAAAGCCGATCCCGAAACGGTCGAGAAGGCCTTCGCGCGAATGAAGACGACTTCGGCTCAAAAGCGGGATTATTGGAAGGACAAGACGTTCGAGGAATTCGAGCGGTCCGTCTATCACGAACCTTGGCCGGGCGGAAAATATATCGTCGACGGGGATACCCCCATTGCGGATCGAAAGCATCTTCAAGAATTTTTCGATGTGCGTGTCAAAACACAGACCGGCAGACTAGGTCCGGTGGTTCAACTGGTCGTGAACCAGGAAGCCGGACAAGACACAGTGTGGAACAGCACCCAGAAGAAACAGTTGACCTACTGTGTAAGCTCCAGCTTCGGGAACCGGCACGCGAAGATGGTCTCAGAAATGGTGGCCGCCGGAGGCGCATGGGAGCAAATTGCGGACGTGAAGTACGTCCATGTGGCCTCGCAGGATGGGACGTGCGACGCATCCAACCCCAATGTGGTCTTCGATGTGCGTCCGGTGAATGTGAGCGGAGACTACCTCGCCCGCGCGTTTTTTCCGAATGAGGCCCGTGCGAGCCGCAACGTCTTGGTCGACGAGAGTAGCTTCCAACTCGATCCCAACGGCAAACTGACGTTGGTCGGCATCCTGCGCCATGAACTCGGACACACCCTGGGCTTCCGCCATGAGCATACGCGACCAGAGTCGGGCGCCTGTTTCGAAGACTCCGACTGGCGTCCATTGACGGACTACGACAAGTTTTCGGTCATGCACTACCCGCAATGTAATGGCGGAGGCGACTGGACCCTGGTGCTCACCGATATGGATAAACGAGGGGCCGCATGCTTATACGGTGCGCTCCCGGGATCCGGTATCTCATGCCCTGGCGCCGGTCCAGAACCAGGACCCTGTGCCGCCCAGACGCAAACGTTCATAAATCAGCAGGTCGCCAAGGATGAGCAGAAAGCCTATCCTGCTTTCGCCGTCACACCCGGAACCCAGTTTGAGGTTAAAATGACCGGAGCGGGAACGGCATCCGGGGACCCGGACCTCTACGTACAGTTCGGGCAAGCACCAACGCGGTCATCCGGAGGGCATGCCTGCCGTCCGTACCTGACCGGAGCAGAGGAAACCTGTGCGCTCGACGTGCCTGCAGGGAAGACCCAGGCCTTCGTGATGACACACGGCTTTTCCGCTGCCTCATACAACTTGAGCGTGACTCACACGGCGCACGGACAGTAATGCGGCTGTGTGACTGATTCCTGACCATGAGCAGCGTTCATCGTCTGCGGCCAAACTGCTTGCCGTGCGTGCAGTCAGGAGGGTCTCGGCGAAATGGCCATCACGTTCATCCAAAATGATCCGCTGGATCTCAGCCCGCTCGCGCCCCGTCGTAAGCGGCCGCGCCCGGACCCACCAATGCTCCGGGCGCGATTCAGCTATGCTGCCGGGATCCCGGAAGGGCACTATGCGCAAGACACACCTGAATTTCTCTTTTGGCAATGCCGCGAGGCTGCCTTGGCCGCACTGGAAACTTGGGCCCTGGTGGCCCAACCACTCTCGCATTGGGCCAACGGTGTCGATTCCTTAACACTCCACCACGATCGCGGCCAAGGATTAAATGCATCCTACGATCGCGCGGATCTGTCTTTTTTTCGCTGGAGGACAGGACCAAAAACCACCGTGTCCGGCGCCAGCACGGACGCCGTGGCTCACGAAGTGGGCCATGCGCTGCTCGACGCAATCAGACCGGACCTGTGGGGAAGCGCCTATACGGAAGTGGCCGCCTTCCACGAAGCCTTCGGCGATTGCCTCGCCCTCCTCGTCGGCTGGTGTGATGCTCCGACAAGGCAGGCTCTGCTGCGCAACGGCTCGTCACTCCGGCAACCCAATTTTCTTGAATCGCTGACCGAGGACGTGGCCGACGGTATCCGTCGCGAACACGGAACAGGCCATTCCAGCTCACTTCCCCGTCGCGCGCTCAACACCCTGCAATGGGAGTTTCCCGTCAACCTACCGGCCATGGGATCGCCTGCTGAACTCACATCCGAGCCCCATAGTTTCAGCCGCGTATTCACCGGCTGCTTCTATGATACGGTCTGCAACCTCTTTGACGCAGACTCATCCCATGGTGCCCCCGGGCTAAGGAGAGCCGCGCACACTGCCGGTACACTCCTGATCGCGGCGGCCAAGACCGCCCCCGAAGATATGCGGTTTTTTCAAGCCGTGGGTCGTGCGATGATCTTGACCGACACGGACCTCCACGGCGGCGCGCACCATCAGGCTATCCGGGACGCCTTCGCCGGTCATAACGTCTTGTTGGGGAGTTCCGCGATGCTCGCTCCGACTGCGGCTCTTGCCGGAATTCCCCCTCGCTTCACACGAGGGTCCCGGAGAGCCACCCTTGCCAAAACAACCCAGCGGGACTTATTGAAACGGATTCACGGATTGGCGGAAGGGATATTACCTGCGATCCGGTTGGAGGTCGGAGGCAAAACCGTGGCGAAAGCGGTCCACCAGAGGCCCGTTCGACTCGATACTCTGGACAAGCGACTCAAGAAGGTGGTGGCGATGGCTTCGGAATCGGTCCTGGTCGGGATGAGCGGGAGGCGAGCGGCAGTGCTCGGTCGGCTCCCAGAAGAAAAAGCGACGCAGGACGAGGCCACGACATTCGTTCGTACATTACTCACACACAAATCGATCACCCTTACGAAACCCAAGGCAAGGACAAAAAAGGGGCGGCGCGTCGCCAGAAAGACCCAATCCCCCCTCCCTGCGGCAACCCACAGGGTCAAGGAAAGAGTCCTCATCCGCACCCAGTTCTTCTGTGGCATCCCGCATGCTCTTCCGTCTCAGCAACCTTTCAAAGGTTTTCGAGGTTCGACGACGTAGGTGGTAGGTCGTTATGGTCGTCCTGACGCACCCTGATTCGATAGCGTCCTATGTTAATCCGGTTCAGGTCATTGAAATTCGATGCGCCGAAGCCAGTTCCACCTTCCTTTTCGAGCAGGTACACCAATAGGGTTTCGACAGCCGCTATCGTCCGGCTTGACTGGACCCCGATGGCCCGGCAGAAGAACGGTGGTGCAACTCCTCCAGCCGATCGCTCATTTGCGTTTGAGGGGTCGTCGCCGCCGCTTCCCCTTGCCGCAATTTCTCCTCGAGACGCTGCGCCCGATCACGTTGCTGTTGCGACATGCCAGGCCTATCCGGAGTTTTCAGAGTGCCGCCGAAACTCTTCCCACGGGGCGCTCCGGGCACGCCCGATCCAGGGCTACCCGGTGCACCTCCAGCCGCAGCACTAGTTCCCCCACCACCTGCTGCTCCACCGCTTTCAGCCCGGCTGTCTAAAGACGAAGCCCCCACGAAAACCGCCGTCAAACACAATGGGGCGATCCATCGACCTGTGGTGTAATTTTGCATGTGACACCTCTGGCATGCACTCCTGATAATCCCCCATGCTTGCTCACGATTACACGACACGCGCATGTTGATGGTATCCTGATCGCGCTAGGCTACACAAGAAGGTGGGAATGCGCTGGGCGCGGACGCGCGCTGAGAGGGTCCCGTCGCGAGTCCGGTCAATCCGCGCGCATCGAATTGTCTTTTCCGGCTGGCCTACCGGTCCAGCATGAGATGGGCGGCCCCCCTCCCCGCGTCCATCCACCCTGCCCCCAAAGATTGATTGCCACGCTCTTCCTACTGTAGTCTATCGCCTCTCTTGACAAGGGTCATGGCCGACGGCTGATCCTCTCGCGAAGGCCTGGAGATCGGCCGGCAACTGAATAGATACACGCCATTCTGGGCTGAAGGAAAGGAGCCTCGCAGCATGTCCGGTTTTTTTCCAATTGAATATGCGACCAGGATAAAAACCCTTCCACCGTACCTGTTCGCCGCCATCGACAAAATGAAACAGGATGCCATTGCGCGAGGCGTGAACATCATCAATCTCGGCATAGGCGATCCCGACTTGCCGACTCCGGCCCCGATCATTGAAAGCCTGCGCAAAGCCGCCGGGGATCCGAAACATCACCAATATCCCTCCTATGAAGGCATGCTGTCCTTTCGCAGGACCGTGGCCGATTGGTACCGGCGTCGATTCCATGTCACGTTGGACCCCGCTTCAGAAGTGTTGACCCTCATCGGCTCGAAGGAAGGGATCGGTCACGTCCCCCTCGCCTTTGTCGACCCCGGTGACGTCGTGCTCGTGCCCAGTCCCGGGTATCCCGTCTATCCCGTGGGAACCAGTTTCTCCGGCGGGATATCTCACTTCATGCCGCTGACAAGGCAGAACGGCTTTCTTCCCGACCTGCAAGCCATACCCAAAGACGTGGCCAAGCAAGCCAAGTTGATGTGGCTGAATTCGCCCAACAATCCCACGTCGGTCGTCATGGACAAGGACTACTTCCGAAGGGTGGTCGATTTCGCCCAGGCCAATCAGATCATCGTATGTCATGACGCGGCTTACTCGGAGATTTTCTACGACGGCAAGCGTCCCGTTAGCTTTCTTGAGGTGGACGGCGCCAAAGAGGTCGGCGTCGAGTTTCACTCGCTGTCGAAAACATACAACATGACGGGCTGGCGGATTGGCTTCGTGGTCGGCAACAAAGATATCCTGACAGGATTAGGCAAGGTGAAGAGCAACCTGGACTCGGGAGTCTTCCAGGCCATTCAGGAGGCCGGCATCACGGCTCTCAATCTTGATGATTCGGTCACCGATGGCCTGCGCACGATTTACCAGGAGCGCCGGGATGTGCTCGTACCGGGGCTGCAAAAACTTGGGCTCCAGGTCGATCCTCCTCAGGCGGCCTTTTATGTCTGGGTGACAGTGCCCAAGGGCTATACCAGCGCCTCTTTCACAGCACACCTGTTGGAAAAAGCCGGAATCGTGACGACCCCCGGAAACGGATTCGGTGCGCCGGGCGAGGGCTATATTCGCATGACCGTCACGACTCCACAGGATCGGCTGGCTGAAGCGGTGGATCGGATAAAGAAAGCAGGATTCTAGGAACGCGAGGCGTGAAGCGTCATTACCTTGCGCGCAACACCTCCCGGTTGGATTATGGCTACTGTCTTGATCGGCTTCGGATCAAATGTCGGCAACCGGCTGGACTTTTGCGACCGGACGCTGACGTTGCTGAGCCTGCTACCCCATTCACGGCTCGATGCGGTCTCATCCCTGTATGAGACCGAGCCGCTCAACGATGGGGCCTCTCCTGGCCCGGAATGGTTTCTCAACGGGGTCGCCCAATTGGAGACCGACATCACTCCAAAAAGTCTCCTCGAAGTGTTCCAGGAAATTGAACGAGCGCTGGGGCGTGATCTCGATCATCGCAAGGGCCCCCGCACGCTCGATCTAGACATCCTGTTTTATGACGAGCGCGTCATCAAAGAACCGGACCTTCTCGTTCCTCATCCCCGACTCCACCAGCGCCGTTTCGTCCTTGCGCCCCTGGCCGAAATCGCTCCGAACTGGCCGCACCCCGTCCTGCACCGCACCGTAACGGAACTGCTGAGCGCCCTGACGGATCAGTCGGTCGTACGCCGCCTTACCCCCCAGCCCGGCAGCCGCTACGGTTCCCGGCCATCCTGCCATGCTCCCCGCGACGATGAGTCCTCCGCGTGAAGACGATTCGGTCGCCTGCCGCGATGTCGGTTTGGAGCAGGCAGCTTCACCGTAAAGGGGTCACGATTGGGTTCGTGCCTACCATGGGCGCGCTGCATGCGGGGCACCGTGCGCTTATCCGCGCTGCCCGCCTGAGCTGCGACGCCGTCGTCGTGAGCATCTTCGTCAATCCTGCTCAATTCGGCCCCACGGAGGACTTCTCAAAATACCCTCGCCAACTGCGTCGTGATCACGCCGTCTGCCGGACAGAAGGGACCGATGTGGTCTTCGCCCCGGATACCCGGGCGATGTATCCGTCGGCGTTTCAAACCATAGTTTCCGTATCCGGCATCAGTAGGCGTTGGGAAGGTGAATCCCGCCCCACCCATTTTCAGGGCGTGGCCACGATCGTCACCAAACTCTTGGGGCTCGTACAACCGGACGTCGTCTTCTTTGGCCAGAAGGATTATCAACAGGTGGCCGTGATTCGGCAGTTGGTGGAAGATTTGAATGTGGGTTGTCGGATCGTCGTCCATCCGACCGTACGGGAACCGGACGGCCTGGCCCTCAGCTCGCGAAACGTCTATCTTTCCCCATCGCAGCGGGAAGCCGCGCCGGTGCTCCATCGCAGCCTCCAAGAGGGGGCCAAGGCCATTCATGCCGGCACGCGTTCAAGCAGACGCCTCATCCGGATCATGACGCGCGTCATCGCCCAGGAACCCGCCGCACACATCGACTACCTCGCAGTCTGCGATCCTGTCTCGCTCAATCCACTCTCTACGGTCAGCGGGAGATGCGTCCTGCTTGGTGCGATACGCATCGGAAGGATTCGCCTTATCGATAATCTGCTCATTTCACCTCACACCGTCGTGGCTCGCGGGTAGAGAACGAACGGGCGCAGCTTAGGCGCTCATGCCGGGGGTGATGTTCTGGCTGACCAATAGACTGAGGACGAGCTCCCCGAGGCGGTACCTATCATCCGGTTCAAATTCCAGGAACTTGAGCCCGACGGTGCTCCCTCGCTGCGAACAGATCATGGCCGCATCAACTTTGATAGCCGGCTCACTCTCTGGGGGCTTCAACATAACCTCCACGAACGTTCCCCGAGGGAAGGACGCAGTGGTTTGCATCGTGCAGCCTCCCATGGACACATCGGTGATGAATCCGTCGAACGTCGGCTGGTCCACGGCAATGGCCGCTGGAATATTAGCCACGAGCCGTCGGTACTGGCGACGATCGAACTCCTGCGTCGCATGTCTCGCTCCGGATCGGATGGCTTTGAACTGATGGGTACACACCTGGCATCGAAAGGTGAACAGTCCGAATTGATTCAGGATACGCTCCACAAGACCGTCATGGTGCGTCACCCGCACAAACGGCGTTCCGCACGCCGGGCAATGCAATTCCTTCATGCGGCTCATTCTACGTCCTCGATGTGCGACCGACACATGTCATCTGCGATGCGAGGATCGGGGCAAGTTCTGCTGGCGAATACGTGTCCGGTTTGACCCATTTCCCATCATCCCGCTTATGGCCGCCGACCTTGCTGAGGTTCGACCGATGCACTTCCCGGAAGACCGGTTCCATGTCGATACCATACGAGACGGCCGTCCCGTAGACGACATACAATAGATCCGCCAATTCCTTCGCGATCCCGACCAGATCTTCCTTTGCCAAGACTTCTTTTAGCTCGTCGAACTCTTCCTGAATCAGACGGACCCGCAGCCCACGTGTGGTCTCATCCGGAATCGATGGAAAGGGTTCCGAGTGAATACGAAACTTGCGATGGAACTCATCGACCATGCTCTGTTCTTCTCTCATCCTATCTCCCCTAGCTCCTCTGCGACAACTGCCACCCGGTCGCGCGGCATGATTTCTACCGGTTCGACCAGAACCAAGTCCTTGTCCGATGGAATGCCGAGGTCCTTGAACTTTCGCGCGGCCGGTAGGATGCGCGTTTCCAGGGAGCCGACGGCCTTGTTATAGGCCTGAACGCTTTTCCCCAACGCGATTCCCACATCGCTCAGGTGCCCGGCCAGAACGGCCATCCGCTCGAACAAATCCTTGCCCAGGCGGCCGGCCAGTTCGGCATGCTCAGTTAATCGTTCCTGTCTCCAACCATATGCCATTGCGCGCAGCAGGGCCACCAGGGTTGTCGGCGTGGCAATGACCACACCCCGAGCAAATCCGTTTTCAATCAGCGATGGATCTTGGTCCAAGGCCGCTCCGAGAAACTGTTCCCCAGGCAAGAACAGCACCGTGAATTCAGGAGCCAGATCAAATTGGCTCCAATACGCTTTCACGCTGAGATCGTTCATACGGGACCGGACCTGTTCGGCATGTCGCAACAAGTGAGCTTGGCGTTGAGTTTCGTCTTCCGATTCAAGCGCGTCGAGATATGCCGACAAGACCGTCTTGGCATCGACGACGATCTGTCGTCCACCCGGGAGTCGCACCACCATGTCAGGACGAAGCGCTCTGTCGTCATGATGTACCATTTCTTGCTCGAAAAAATCGCAATGTGCCACCATCCCAGCTCGTTCGGCCACGCGTCTGAGCGTGATTTCTCCCCATTGGCCACGCACCGTCGGCGTGCGCAAGGCCTTGACGAGATTTCCGGTTTCCAGCTCCAGGCGCTGATGTGAGTGCGCCATCATCTTCAGATGCTGTTCGAGCCCTCCGATTTCCCGAATACGAGATTGTTCGACTTGCCGGATATGTTCCTCGTATCGCTTGAGGGAGTCCTGAAGAGGTCTGATCAGCTCGTTGATCGCAATCTGGCGTTGACCCAATTCGCCTTTGGCTTCCGCTTGGAGCGTGGCGAATGACGACTGCGCCAGCTTCAGGAATGTCTCGTTGTTCTGCTTGAGCGCTTCGCCCGAGAGCGCCTGGAAGGATGTCTGCAAGGCTTGCCTGGCCTCATGCAGCAAGGCTTTCTGTTCCTGAAGGTTCTTCTGTGTCTCTTCGGCTCGCGTTTCTGCGACTGCGCAAGCCTGTTGTGCGCGCGCCAATTCTTCCCTCACGTGAGCCGTCGTTGCCTGCTCTTCGTGCAGCCTCCGACGCAATTCACCACCCTGAGTTTCTGCGCGGAGAACACGCTCCGCGCTGTCACTGTGCGCAGCCTGCGCGCGCGTTCGAAGTCTGGCAGCGATCCACATGCCGGCCACAAGGGCTCCGAGTAGAGTCCCGAGTCCCGCGCCAATGGCAAATGAGCTTCCGGGATCCATCAAAGGTTTCCCGCGACCTTCGGACGCCTCATGACTGCCTCGTGAGGAAAACTATATCTACCGATTATGTATAGGGAAATTGTGTGAAGCCTACGGGAAATGCGTAGAAAGGTCAAGCCGGCGCCTTCCGAACTGTTGCTTCTGTACAATCGATACGAACCCGATCCCCATCCTTAAGCAACCGAGTGGCTTGGGAGACATTGACCACGGCAGGAATGCCGTATTCGCGCGCAATGATTGCGCCATGAGAAAGAGTTCCTCCCATCTCCGTAATTAATCCTCCCGCCAGCCCCAGAAATGTGACCATACCAGGGTCAATGATCGGTGTGACGACAATATCGCCGCGTCGTACCTTGCCGATGTCGTCCGGCCCCCGGATCAGGCGGACCGTGCCTTCCGCGAAGCCCGCGCTGATCGCGATTCCCCGAAGACACCCCTCTTCACCCACGGCCGGTGCATCACTCTTTGGGGCACGACCTCTCGCCGGAATGAAGTCTGGTACTGTCGCGGTGGCGAAGGCCGCGCGTACCGACCGTCGTTCGCCAATAAGTGCCCTCCAGTTACGTGCAGGCTCATCGCCCAACAATCTGAACTCGTCTGTCGTGAGAAAGAACACATCGTCCGCCGACGACCATCGACCGACATTCGCAAGCCGTTGCCCCAAGGCTAACAGAAGGCGTCGAGTGACGGCTGCATAATACATCAGGGCATGCCGATTGGACTCCCGCAGGGCCAGCACCCGACACAGTCGTCGATACCACCATCGAAAGATGACCCAGCGATACCACTTCCATCCGCAACGCCGTCTGATTTCAGCCAGAGCGGCAACCCGATTATCTTCCTGCTTCAGAGCCATGCATTGGGCGGTGTCAGATGGAGGCTGCTGAACATGGGCACGAATGATCTCCAGCAAATACGAAGGATCTTCGGAGAATCGAGGAGTCATCATGTCCGACTCACCGATCGCCCTGTGGCCATATTCGTCGAGAAATGCATCGAATGCCGCCAGGCACACCGTGCCCGACAATCGCTCCCGATACGAACCGGGGCTCCATGATCTCGCCAGAAAGAACTGGGTCGCTTTCGCCTCCTGCCTCGCTCGATCGCCGATCTCTGCCAACCCGCGAATTTGTCCCGCGCTGATGATGGTCGTCTGACCCTGTAAGGCCGCGTTCAATAATGAGCGCCAGTCTTTCCCAAGCCATCGAGGGAGCACAACGCCGAGCACTTGGAGTGCCTGCCCCACACCTGCCACGATGGCAAAGGTCAATTCCCCGACTCGAAGATACCGGCTCAAACGATCGATACGGCCGAACAGTTCCTGGACGGTCAGATCAGGCGTGACCTCATCCATTTCAGTGCGGGCGCGGTGCCGAAGCTCGGCAAACCATGACGGAGCGCCTTTGACCGCTCGCTGAATCGTTCGATGTATGGACAGCGTCGCCTTCAGTCGCTTCCAGACAGGAAGAGGTGACGGCAACCAGGGCGGCACATGGCCGTCTCCGCCCATTTGCTCCGTCACGAGTTCAGGCTGTCCGCCCAGTTGAGAAAGGCAGGCTTGAAGCAGCGTGACATTGATGTACGGCCGGCCATCCACGATTCGAACCGAAGACACCCCCGCAGGAATGACACACCCCAACTCTCGATAATGTCGAATGATGAAATCCTCCATAAACTGCTGAAGAAAAGACAGTCCCAACGGACTCGGTACCTCAGGCAGCGTTTCCTTGAAATTCGCGCGGGACCAGTCACACGTGTCGTTGGTCAAACCTTCATGGCGATTTGGCGTCGTCATGGGTCGAGCCTGCAACAACCATAGGCCGTCCTCGTCGATAGCCCATTCCATGTCGATGGCCCGCCGAAACTCCAACTCAACTCGCTGGACGATCGTTGCGATTGTTCCGGCTTCCTCCTCCGTAATCGAGGACTGGTCTGACATTGCACCATCCAGTCTTTCAGTAACCACCCCTTGGTCCGTTACGCGCAATGCCGATTCTTTGTGTGCAATATGGCGATGAGTCATTACCGGCCTCTCTGCCAGCGCCACCAGATATTCATCCGGCAACACACGACCGGCCACGAGCGGTTCAGCCAACCCTGGAACGGCATTGATCACCACATGATTCGAGTGGCCTGTGACTGGATGCCGGGAGAAAGCCACCCCCGCCACTCGAGCGTTGACCATAACTTGAACGATAATGGCCATCGCGGGGA